>JANYKC010000044.1 GCA_025358255.1 Spirochaetaceae bacterium | reverse complement strand
TCGTGAACCGTCCAACTCGACCGGTGGGACTTTCACCCACGAGCGCAACCACCTTCACGGGCTGCTGCGGTGATTCTTGGCGCTGTTCACCAACTTGGAAACGCGGCAGCAGGTCATGGCGGCGGCGGGATGATGTGCAGGTAAAATCAAGGCAGTGCATTGTAGCACATGTGGCGCACATTCACCTGCGCCAGCACATTGCGCGGCCACCGCCGTGTCAAGGTGCGCCGCAGCAGCCCGTGAAGGTGGTTGCGCTCGTGGGTGAAAGTCCCACCGGTCGAGTTGGACGGTTCACGACCGAACGGCCCGGTGCCTGTCCGCCCGCAAGGCGCGGAGGGGAGTAAGCAGTCCGGGAATAGAACCGCTGGGCCTGAATGAAGATGAACCACAGCCAATGAGCCTCGACATGACTAAAGACCGGAGCCGCCGAGTCCCTGGTGCTTGGACGAAGGCCGCAGCCTGCGCCTGGAATAATCGTCAATGGGCGCAGACTCCGGCGGGGTCGGCGTGGCAGGCACGGCGGGACGGGCAACCACAGATAAAGCGGGGAGAGCGGAGCCGATGAGCGCGAATAAACCGCAAACTCAATCCACCGCGCAAGCCGGTTCGCCCGGCAAGGCGGTGGGCGTCGGCCCCGCAGTCGGAGGCGTTCGTAGTAGCAACGACCTGAACTGGCTCGATCTCTGGGCGCTGAACCCGGAGCCGCGAAGCTGGCTCAAGGACGCGCGAAGGGACGCTGCTTGTCCGCACGCGTCGTCGCGGAGGGAAGGAGCGGGCGATGGCTCGCGAGAGATAACAACCCCGGAAAAGCTCCGGCACCTCCAAGACACGCTCTATCGCAAGGCCAAGGCCGAACCGGGATACCGGTTCTGGAGCCTCTACGGAGAACTCAGCCGCCGCGATCTGCTGGAGCACGCGCTCCGGCTGGTCGTGCGCAACGGCGGTGCGCCGGGTGTGGACGGTGAAAGCCTCGCCCGCATCATGGCGACACCGGAAACGCAAGCCCGCTGGCTGGACGCCGTGCAAGGGGAGATCAAAGACCAGACGTATCGGCCCGCGCCGGGGCGCCGGGTCCTGATCCCCAAAAGCAATGGCGGCCAACGCCCGCTGGGCATACCGACGGTGAAAGACCGGGTGGTGCAGATGGCGGCGCTGCTGGTGCTTGGCCCCATATTCGAGGCGGACTTCCATCCGGGCTCGTATGGGTTCCGGCCCGGTCGCAACGCCCATCAAGCCCTCGACGCCATCGTGAGCGCGCTGGCCCGTGGACGACTGGAAGTGGTGGATGCCGACCGGTCGAAATACTTCGACACCATCCCGCACGACCGGCTGATGAAGCTGGTGGCGCGACGCACCAGCGACGGGAGCGTGCGGCACCTGATCGGCCAATGGCTCGCCGCGCCCGTGGTGGAGGAAAACGGCAACGTCCTGCCCAACCGGCAGGGGGTGCCGCAAGGCGGGGTGATCTCGCCGCTGCTGGCCAACCTCTACCTCAACGCGCTGGACTGGGCGGTGAACGACGCCGGGGTGCGGGGCCAGCCCGTGCTGGTGCGCTATGCGGATGATTTTGTCATCCTGTGCGCACCGGGGCAAGGGATGGAACTGCGCCAGCGGCTCGAACGCTGGCTGACCCCGCGAGGGTTGGAACTCAACGCAACGAAAACCCGGGTGGCGGACAGCCGCCGAGGGTTCGACTTCCTTGGGTTCCGGGTGCGGTGGCAACGGTCACGGGTGAGTCACAAATGGTATGCCCATGTGGAAGCGAACCCGCGCAGCCAGCAACGGCTGCGGGAAGGCGTGCGCAAGAAACTGAACCACTGGACGCTTGGAAAACGCATCCCCGAAGTGATGGCCGAAGTCAACCGGCTGCTGCGGGGCTGGTCGGGCTACTTCCACTACCGGCACAGCAGCCGGGTGATGGGGAAGCTCAACTGGCAGGTGCGCGACCGGGTGCGCCGGTGGCTGTGGCGCAAGCACGCCAAACGGCGGGGATTGTGGACGGCCTACCCGGATGAACGGCTACATGGGCAATACGGCCTGTGGCGGCTGCCGGAGTGGGCGGCGTGGAAGGGACGCCGTGGCGGCGAACCAAATGCCTTGGGATGAAGCGGCCCGGAAAGCCGGATACGGGAGATCCGTTCGTCCGGTTTGATGAGGAGCGAAGTGACAGTGCGGGACTGACAACTACGGTCGGTTCAACCCGCCTCCTGCCACTTCGCTTACTCTACCCAATGGGAAAGTGAAGAATAATTTTCATTGACAAGGTGCATTCAGTCGGACGATGGCGGCAGTTATTCACGTAGCAACAGTTGCCGGCGGCGAGATGTCGCAGCTTCTCAGCGGCCGACTCAGGGATTCGGTCGCAGTTGATCGTTTTTCAAAGTCGGCTTGACATCCTTTTACAAGTGTAAGAGGATGGCCTC
>JANYKC010000038.1 GCA_025358255.1 Spirochaetaceae bacterium | reverse complement strand
CTACCTTCCATGAGCTGACAGCCGAAGACGCCCGTATTTCCCTCGCTTCTATCCCGATCGCCAGTCAGCAAGCCTGACCGATTTCCGCCACCTCCGTTCGCAAGCCCGGCGCGACGTGGGTGTGGAAGAATTGACGGTTACCATCTGACACCATTGTCCCAGGGATTCATCGGCTAGGCGAAAGGTCTTCATGCCTTGGCAGGTCCGGGCACATGATGAAAAAAAGGGCGAGGCATTCCTGCCTCGCCCTTTTTATTGCCGCCAGAAGGCGGAGGCTATTTCGTTTTCTTGCTTCCCTTGACGGCAAGCTTCACGGCGGCCTTCTTGGCTGCAGGCTTGGCGACAGGTTTCTTGGCTGTCGGCTTGGCTGCTAGCTTGGCCTTGGGGGGGACTTTTTTCGTAACGGGCTTTGCAGTGGCTCCGGTTTTGGCGGGCGCGCTTTTCGCTTTGGACGAGGCAAGCTTCCTTTCGGGAGCAGTTTTTGCGGCTTTGGCCGCAGGCTTCTTGGCCTTGGCCTTGGCCGCCGGCTTGGCGGTTTTGGCCAGTTCCGCGGCCTTGGCCTTCTTGGCGGCGGCCTTGTCCTCGATCACTGCCTGGGCGGCGGCGAGGCGGGCAATGGGCACCCGGTAGGGGGAGCAGGAGACATAGTTCATTCCCGCTGCATGGCAGAACTTGACGGACTTGGATTCACCGCCGTGCTCGCCGCAGATGCCGACCTTGAGGTTCTTGCGGGTGCTCCGACCCTTCTCGATGCCCATCTTGACGAGCTGGCCGACCCCGGACTGGTCGAGGCTGACGAAGGGATCGTTCGCGAAGATCTCCTTCCCGCCTTCCTTCTCGGACATCACATAGTCGGGGAGGAAGCGTCCCGCGTCATCGCGGGAAAGACCGAGGGCCATCTGGGTGAGGTCGTTTGTGCCGAAGGAGAAGAACTCGGCGACTTCGGCGATCTCGTTGGCGAGCAGGGCGGCGCGGGGGATCTCGATCATGGTTCCCACAAGGTAGGTAACCTTCGATCCGGCTTTCTTGATGATGGCGTCGGCGATCGCCCTGGTCTGGTCGACGAGGATCTTGAGCTCCTTCCGGTCGATCACGAGGGGGATCATGATCTCGGGGCTGACCACGATGCCGGTCTTCGCGCACTCGACAGCGGCTTCGATGATGGCCGTGACCTGCATGTCAAGGATCTCGGGATAGGTGATCGTCAGGCGGCAGCCGCGGTGTCCGAGCATCGGGTTGGATTCGTGGAGCTGGTCACAGCGCTGCCTTATCTTCTCGGGGGAAAGCCCGGTGACCTTGGCGAGCTTGTTGACTCCAGCGTCATCCTTCGGGGTGAACTCGTGGAGGGGGGGATCGATGAGGCGGATGGTGACGGGCTTGCCGTCCATCGCCTTGAAGATGCCCTTGAAGTCGCCGCGCTGGAAAGGAAGGAGGCGATTGAGGGCCTTCTTCCTGGTCTCGAGGTTCTCGGCGACGATCATCTCCTGGATGGCCAGGCGGCGCTCCTCGGTGTCGAAGAACATGTGCTCGGTCCGGCAAAGACCGATGCCTTCGGCTCCAAGCTCCACGGCTTTCTGCGCGTCATAGGGGGTGTCGGCGTTCGTGCGGACCTTGAGGGTCCTGATCTCGTCGCACCAGCCAAGGAGGGTCTTGTATTCCTTGGTCTGCTCGGGCTTTTTGAGGGGCAGTGAGGTGAGGAAGACCTCGCCGGTCGTGCCGTTGAGGGTGACTTCGTCGCCTTCCCGCAAGGTCTTTTCGCCGACCCTGAGGGTCCGGGCCTTCTCGTCGATGTCGAGGGCCTCGCAGCCGACTATGCAGCACTTGCCCCAGCCACGCGCCACAACGGCCGCGTGGGAAGTCTTGCCGCCGGTGGCGGTGAGGATGCCCTGGGCGGCGTGCATGCCACCGACGTCCTCGGGGGAGGTCTCCTTGCGGAGGAGGATGACCTTTTCGCCCTTGGCGGCGCGCGCTTCGGTCTCGGCTGCCGTGAAGCAGAGCTTCCCGGTGGCGGAACCGGGGACGGCGTCTATGCCGGTCGCGATCTTGAGTTCCTTGAGCTTGGCGGGGCCTACCAGGGCAACGTCGATGATGGGATAGAAGACGCCCTCGATCTGCTCGGGCGTTATACGGGCGATGGCCTCGGCCTTGGTGATAAGACCTTCCGCGACCATGTCGACGGCGATCTTGAACGCGGCCGCGGGCAGGCGCTTGCCGGTCCGGCACTGGAGCATGTAGAGCTTCTCGTCCTCGATGGTGAACTCGAGATCCTGCATCTCCTTGAAGTTCTTCTCAAGGGTCTTGCGGACCTGGCAAAGCTGCTTGTAGGCCTTGGGCAGGCGGGTCTCGAGCTCGATCAGCTTCATTGGGGTGCGGATGCCGGCCACGACGTCCTCGCCTTGGGCGTTGATGAGGCAGTCACCGTAGAATTCGTTGGTGCCGCTGTTCGGGTCGCGAGTGAAGCATACGCCGGTGCCGGAGTTGTCGCCCTTGTTCCCGAAGACCATCTGGACCACGTTGACCGCCGTGCCCTTGAGGTCGGTGATCTTCTCGACGCGGCGATAGGTCACCGACTTGTCGGCTTCCCAGGAATCGAAGACGGCGTCGATGGCGCCCCAAAGCTGCTCCATCGGATCCTGGGGAAAGGAAGCGCCTTTCTTGGATCTGTAAAAAGCTTTGAACTTCTCGCAGAGCTCCTTGAGGTTGTCCGCGGAGAGCTCGGTGTCATTCTTGACGCCGACGGACTTCTTCATCGCGGAGAGCATCTCCTCCATGGGTTCCTTGGAGAGGCCCATGGCGGTGGTGGAGTACATCTGGATGAAGCGGCGATAGGAATCATAGGCGAAGCGGGGATTGCCCGTCCTCGCGGCGAGTCCCTCTACGGACTTGTCGTTGAGCCCGAGATTGAGGATGGTCTCGAGCATGCCGGGCATCGAGCGGGCAGCACCGGAGCGGACGGAGACAAGGAGGGGATCCTTCGAGTCGCCGAGCTTCTTGCCGGCCGTCTTCTCGAGCTTGGCGACAGCGATCTTGACTTCGCCGACGATGCTCTTCGGAAGTTTCCGGCCGGACTTGTAGTATTCCTCGCAGGCGGGGATGCCGATGGTGAAGCCAGCAGGAACGGGAAGGCCTATCTTGGTCATCTCCATGAGACCGGAACCCTTGCCGCCGAGAATGTCCTTGCTTGTCACGTCGCTTTCCGTGACGCCTGCGCCGAACTGATAGACGAACTTTGTCTTGGCCATCGAGCTATTCCTCCGTACTGCTTTGTGAAGATCGGGAAATCCTGTTACCGCCTAAAGCTATAGCAAACTCCTGTCTCTGTCAAGGAATGCGGAGGTTCCCCAGCTGTCCCAACGGCGTCGCGAGGCGGGGAATCCCCGGGGAGGCAAGGAAATAAAAGATACTAAATGGTACTTTCGCGGCGAGGGGCGTCGCCATTTCCGCCGGCGCTGCGCTAGAGGCTCAGAGAGAGCGTGATCACGGTCAGGTCCGATCCGGGGATCTGGTTCACCAGCGCTTCGAACTTGATGTTCACCTTCTCGCAGGCTTCGGAAAGGTAGGAGAGGTAGTAGAGGCCCAGCTCGGTGTTGGCCTCGTCAGCGGAGAGTTCGCGATAGAAGTCGATGAGGCTTTTCTTCCTGAGGTCGGCGTTCTTTTTCTCGTCAAACGCCTCCTTGGCATTCCGGTATTCCGATTCCCTGTTGTAGAGGGTGACCTGCAGCCTCCCTTGGGTGCCTATCGAGGCATTGCGGGAGCCGATTTTCCATGAGAGGTAGACAAGGTCATCCCGTTTGGCGAGCGATTCGAGGACCTGCTTGCGGATGTTCTGGTCAAAAAGGACCGCGTTCATGTCCACGGTGCCCTTGAAGATGGACTTGGCCTCCCGCTTCATGTTGGAGTTCTCGGCGTTCATCGCGAGCTCCATCACCATCAAGGAGACAAATTCGGCTATCTTGGACTTCTCCATGTATTCGGCGAGGGATGTACGGATATCCTTGAGTAGTTGGTCATAACCGTCAGATCCCTTGAATTTGGCGACGATGAACCAGGTGAAGGGGCGCAGGTTGTTGAGGAATTTCTCCGAGAGGAGGAGCTGGACGTTTTTCTCTTCGGGCAGGAGGGACGCGTTCTTGCTGATGAAGGCGTGCATTGGAGTCAGGATCTGCTGGCGGATCTCCTGCAAGTCCTTTTCCTTGTCCTTGACGACGGATTGGAGGTAGCTGTCGTTGATCCGCGTGCGGGCATCGATGATATTCGCAGGATTGAGCCGGTTCCATTTCTTGATCACGTCGCTGGCGAGGACCCTGGAGAAGATGTAGGAGTCGTATTGTCGGTAGAGGACTGAGTATACGATGAGTTTCGAGAGGTCCATGATCTCCAGACGGGACGACAGGAACTCGCTCTTGGAGATCTCGACCTTGGAGATATAATCCACCAGCATCATCCGCTGGAGGGATGGCGGGCTGACGCTGTCAAGGACGATGCCATATTCCTCGACATTGTCCGCAAGCTTGAATTTCTGGAGACTCTTGCCCTTCCTGATAAAGAAACTTGTCCCCTCCTCGGTGAGGACGATCTTTATTGGCAGGTCGAGGACGGCTTTTCTCTCTTGCATCCCTCACCCTTGGAGCTGTCAGGCTTATTGTGTAGCCTCTTCAGTATAAACTACTTATCGGCAAAGCGTAAACAGTATTGACTGCCGACGACGGCTCTCCCTATGCTCAAGCGATGAATTCGGCGAAGCCATCAGGGCGAATATTCTTCCACGTCGACCTCGACGCGTTTTTCGCCTCTGTCGAGCAGCTCGACCATCCCGAATTCCGTGGCCGTCCCGTGGTCGTTGGGGCCGCGCCAGGGGGAAGGGGTGTCGTCTCCACCTGTTCCTACGAAGCGCGCGCCTTTGGCCTCCATTCCGCCATGCCGATCTCCGAGGCTTTCCGTCGCTGCCCCGCCGCGGTCTTCCTGCCGGTGCGCATGCATCGCTATGCGCAGATGTCCAGGCAGGTCATGGGCATTTTCGGGGATTTCACTCCTGATGTCCGGCCTTTGTCCATCGACGAAGCCTTCCTGGACATGACGGGGACGGAAAAGCTCTGGGGGAGCCCCCGGGAGGCCGCGGAAACCCTCAAGGCAAAGGTGCGCTCCGAGACAGGGCTCACCATCTCCGTGGGCGCAGCCGCCAATGCCTACGTCGCCAAGATCGCCTCAGGGCTCCGGAAGCCCGACGGGCTTGTCATTGTCGAGGAGGGTGAAGAGGCCGAGTTCATGTCCAAGCTGCCGCTTTTAAAGCTCTGGGGCGCCGGAGAGAAGACCCAGGCGCGCTTCGCAGAGCTCGGCATCCAGTCGGTCGCGCAGCTTGCGGCGATGAGCGAGCCGGCGCTTGTCTCGCTTTTCGGCAAGGCGGGAGGGCTGTATCTCCATGCGGCGTCGAGGGGCCAGGACATCGGCATGTTCTCCCGCGAGGCGGGCCGGCGCTCGATGAGCTCGGAAACGACCTTCTCCCATGACCTAGGCGATAGGCGCCTGCTGGAATCTGTCCTTATGTCCCTTTCCGATGAATTGTACTACCGGCTCTTCCTCGAAGGCCTCTCCGCATCGTGCCTATTCATCAAGCTGCGCTACCATGATTTCACGACCCTATCCAGGAGAAAGACCGCGCCCGGCATTTATCGTTCAGCAGCCGAGGCCTTTGCGGATGCCCTCATCTTGCTTGATTCGGCCTGGGATGGGCATACCGAGATTCGGCTCATCGGCCTGGGCTTCGCCAATATCGATGAAAGGGCTGGGGCCGTCCAAGGCGAGCTTTTCGATGAAGCCGCCGAAAAGCGACGAAAGGCCGAGAGGGCGATGTTCGAGATCGAGAAGCGGGGATTGGGCGAGCTGAAACGAGCCCGCGTGATGGAGGGCAAGGGAAGCCTGCGCGAGAGGGACAAGGAAAGGAAGGGCTGAGGCCGTCTCTCCGGGCAATCCCGGTTCATGGAAGAGCGGCCGAAAGGGCCGCATCCAAGAGGCTTCGGTTTATTTCAAGCGATACGCCAAGCGCTTTTCTCGCCAGGTCAAAGGCATCGGCCAAGGCCAGCTCGGCGCTTCCTCCCTGGCCGTGAACCGCCACCGCTGGAATGGACCAGAGGAGGCTTCCGTCGCGGCGATGGATCCGGAAACGGCCGCTCGCATCACATCCGAAAATCGCGTATTTCTTGCCGCCCAGCTCGACTTGCCGCGGAGCCTGCGCGCCGAGATGGAGAAGGGCAAGGAAGGCCGCTTCCTGGCCGGAGCCCTGTCCCAAGGCGCAAAGGTCTCCGATCGCCCGCACGTCGCCGTCCTCGGCTTTGGCAAAAGAGTCCGCGTGGCGCACCGCATCGAGCGATGTGAGCGCCAGACCTTGGCGGCCGAGGCTGGGCGCCAAGGCCATCGCCATGGCATCCAGGCCAGCCGAACCGCCCAAGTGTCGGTCTCCCGCGCTTTCGAGACTTGCCAGGCGCATCCGCCACGGGAGCCTTGCCTGATGTGGAGTTCACGTAGAGATAGGCCGTCGGGAAAGGACCCTTCCCTTCGGCGAGCCCCCCAATATCGTCTTGCTTCTGGTTGCCTGACAGGTCGATCCACTCATTGCCGGCTTCGATCGAGAGGCGAGAGGCGAGAGGCTATTCCCTCGAGGGCAGAGCGGCCTGACGTCCAGAGTCGGCTATCGCGCCGTTTCCGGGCATCTCGGAGAGCGTGACTATGCCGATATAGCCGCGAATCGCTTCGGAAAGATGTCCGTTTTCCACCGCTTCAGCGGCCTTTGAGAGGAGGTTTGCGGCTTCGCTCCCTGTTATGCGTGAGACGGTCGGGGAGGGGTCAGTGCTTGGCCTGAACCTGCCACATGAGGCCAGTACCAGTGAAAAGACGAGCGCCAGCGGAGCCAGGATCATCGGGCGCATCGTGTCTCCTTGTTTTTTACCAAGGCTACCACCGGATTTCCCAGACGAGCGGAAGGGGGCTGGCGGCGAGGTCTGCCAGGGAACGGGCGAATTGAACTGTACCGGTCTCCTTGCCGAGGGAGCCAATGCCGGCCGAAGCTGCGGCGCGAGGCAGCTTGATGGTCAGGTCGATTGAATACGGAGAGAAAGCGGCCTTGATCACCTTAGACAGGTCCGGATCGAGGGAGGTCTTGCCGGACAAGCCAGGCCAGAGCAGGAAGCTCAAGCTGTTCAGGGATCCGCTCAAGCCGTAGCTGGCCCTTGCGCCTTTTGGGTCGATGAATGCAGCCAATGCTCCCATCGAGGCGAAGCTGATATCGGCCTCGGTGATGAGGTCGTCCCTTCCCTCGTTCTGGGACCATGAGTCTATCCTGGTGCCGACCGCGATCGAAGCCGCCGCATCCCAGTCCTTTCGAGTGAGAGGGAAGGGCAAGAAGGGGTTTTCCGCGAGGAGCGCGTCGAGGGAAAGCGCCATTTTCGAGACCGCATAGCGCAGCTTGAGCTTGCCCGAACCGTCCCGCGCGACGGCGAGATCGGCCTTGACCTCGACACAGGAGGACGACAGCAAGGCCGAAGCGACAAGAAGGAAAAGCAGGCGTCGCGCGCAGGGCTTAGTATGTCTCGGAATGGATCTGCGCATCGTACACCTTCAGGGCGAGCCGGTCTTCCACGAAGGCGAGGGCCCTTTGCATCACCTTTTCGCCGAAATCCTTCGAATTCGAGACGATGGCCGCGCCGATCTGCGCGAAGCCAAGGGAGTCCAGGAGATCGACCTCGGCGCAGCTCACGCGGAATTTTATGCGGAGTTTTTCCTTGGTCCCGGTGACGACTTTTCGCTTGTCTTTGAGCGAGGTGCTTTCGGGCAATTCGATGATGAACTGGAGCATGGTTACGGTCATCTCTGGTTTTCCCCACTTGCCGGGATATCGAGCAAGGCCGAAAGCTCTTCCGGGCCCGCGGGAGCGTCCATCCCTTCGCGCCCCGCATTCCCCACCGATGGCCCGCCGCGCAGATCCCCCTGGGCCGGAAGGGCCCACCGCGGTAGGACGGCTTGGCTTTCGACATCGCCTGTTGCCGGCCTTTTCCTTAATCCAAGGGCCAGGGCCGCGAGGACGGCCACGGCCGAAAGCCCTGAAACGAGCGAGGCCGCCGCTTCCGCCCGCAGTTCCCCTCGAAGGGAGAAGAAGGCCTCCACGCCATCCTGGCCGCGTTGGTAGCCGATTTCATCGGGCCCGAAATGCCGGCGATACTCTTCCGCGGAATATCGTGTATATACGACTTTGGCCCTGTCGCGCACCAGGAGCAAATCGCGATCCACCCTTGCTATCGCCTCCGCGTTGTCCGCTCCCGGTGCGGCCGCGAGTGCCGCCATCGTAGCCTCGCGTTTGCCGGAGAGCGCCTCATGGGCATCGGGCCAGACTCCCGAAAGCGAGGCGCCCTCGGCCGCGATGAATACCGCCAATGATGCCGCAAGGGCAATGGCAGCCGTCCGCTCCGATTCGGCCAGTCGGAAAAAATGGAGGAGACGAAGCGAGCGAAGCAGGCCGAGTCCCCGCAGGAGGCGGAAATTGCCGAGGGCCATGAGGGTCGTCGTGGCAGTCACTCCCCTTGACGCGTCAAAAAGGAAGGGCCCCGTCGTGAAAATGAGGGGCAAGGTCGAGGATAGGATGTCTATCCATCCGCTCTCCCGCATATAGGCGCGGAGCCGGCCATCGGCGAAGCCGCGTGCCGTTCTTGCCGCCGCCAGGATCGTGAAGAGGATGTCAAAGCAGGCCAAGGCCCATGAAAGGACCATGCGCAAGCGCCATGAGGCGTTGGCGACGATCATGCCTTCTTCCGTGAGCGTAAGCGCCACTGCGAGGATGATGAGGATGTCGAGGATGGCCTTCACAAGGCCGTCCCTCCCGATCGGGGAGGGGGTATTGCCTTTGTTCATGTTATTCTGTTTCCGTGTTCCGCCATCGCTTCCGGCTTTACGCTGAGCGTTGACTATTGTAACATTATACAACGCCACGATGCCCAAGTTAAGCCATCGACTCCAACCACTCAACTTTCTTGCCCTATGTGCCTGTTTTTTCCTATCCGCTCATGTGACATTGGACGCACAGGGGAGCGCCACGGTCGCGGCCCTCCCGGAAGAGGCGCCAGCCAGTCTTTTTGACCTGGAATTCGGCAGTACAGAAGTCGAATTCCTCGTCAAGGGTTCTTGGGAAGCAAGCCTGATCGGACAGGCCGGACTTGTGCTCTCGCCAAGCACGGGCGCGAGCCTCCAGGACCTGGTTCCCGTCGTGTTCTCCCAAACCCCGGACCTCTACCTTTCATTCCTGCTGTTCAAGAAGCTATTCGTCGAAACCCGGGTTTCGTCTGATCTCACGCAGACCAAGTATTCCATGGGCTACAAGGGCGGAAGCGATGAGCTCCTCAAGGAATTGCGGGTAGGGAATGATGGGATCTCCTTTCCTGTCCTTCCCTTCCTTTCTCTCGGTGAAGGGTCCTGGAGATCCTTCGGCATCGGTCTCAAGCTTGCATCAGGGGTATTTTCCGGACGGGCGATGCTTCGATACGACCAGGCGATCCGGGTGGAGCGCAGCTTTGTCGGAAGCCAGGAATCGACGGAGGCCATTCTGTCGGTCGCGGATTTCTCGAGAGGGCGCTGGTTCGTCCTTCCCGCAGCCGGAGTGGCCGATCTTTCGCTGTATGTCGCCAGCAAATCCGGGGAGATACAGGGAAGTGACGGTCTTGCCTATCGCCTCGTGGACGGTGCGGACTACTCCTTCCAGGCATCGACCGGACTGGTGTCCTTGGAAAAAACCGCGTTGACAAAAGTGCTGGCAACCTATGCCGGCGCTACAGGACTGTCGCTTCCGGCCCTGGGGAAAGACTGTGTCGTCCTCTATGATCCGGACGCGACTGACCAGGCCAGCCTCGGAAGCGCGACCCTCGTGCTCTGCCGGTATGAGCTCTCCGGAAGCGAGGGCCAGGATGCCTTTGTGCGGGACAAGGCCACCGGCCTGAGGGATTCCAGCTATGCGGTGACGATCGATGATTCCGGTTACGCGGAAGTCACGCGCAATGGCATGCTGGATCCTCGGGACGCGGCCTACCGCCAGCCCTTCGCATCAGATCCGGATATCCATATGACCTGGCTCTATACGACAGATTTCAGCGCCACCTCCACGACAAGTCCCACGCCGGACTACGCACCCCAATACTCGAGGGAAATCGTGCTGAGGCAATATTCGGCAGCCCAGGCGCTAACCATCGAGAAGGACGTCATAGACGGATCCGTCGAAGTCCGGAGGAACGGCATCCCCGACTACGCCTTCACCGTCGACGCAAGCACGGGTACCCTGAGCCTCGCGACAGCCCCAGGACTCGGCGAGGAGATCTCGATATCCTACTTACGCGAGAGCGCCAATACGAGTTCCGGAAGCATCGCTGCCGGTCTTGCGGGCGTCTTCGATCTAGGGAAGGACAAGAAGGCCTGGTCGGCGCTTGGACTCAGATGGAGCCTTCCGGGCGCGAGCTATTCCCAGGCGGGAATCCTCGACCCGGGATCCTTGGTCCTGACGGTCGGCGAATCGGACGAGGAAGGTCCCTTGCGGCACAGCGCCGCAATCGGGGCGAGCTGGTCCACCGAAGAGGCGGCCGGCCGCTACCGGATAGACGGGATGGAGGATGTCGGCTTCTACAAGACCGCATGGCGCGCTTTCACCGGTGCCTCGGACTTCGTCATCGCGGCGGTGGACAGCACGGATGTGAAGGCCGACCTCTCGACCGACTTCCCGACCCTCATGGCTTCCCTCCATGCCGATGGCACGACCCAGGCCGCTCTCCGCATCGAGGCAGGAGGCACCGGATCCCCGGTCTCGCTCGGGCTTGAGCGATTTGTCGAAGCGCCTCCCTGCGCTGCCCTCCTTTCGCTCTCGTTCTTCGCGCGGAAGACAGCGGGATCCTCCCTCGCCACCATAAGCCTGGGCATCGACGGGGGGGGCGGTGGAAGCGCGGACGACGAGCTTTCCGTGGTAATCCCGGCCTCGGCCTTGTCCGACGCCTGGCGACGGTTTGTCTTCAACTATGGCCGCGGGGATTCCAACCTATATTACCAGGAGTCCGAAGGCAGTGCCATGATCCCGGTCACGGCCGTCCCGATCCCTGTGGTCGATCTATCGCTGGCGCAGTCGGCAAGGATCTTCATCGCGGTCAACGATGCGACGAACGGTGACCGCTTCTATATCGACGAGATCCTCCTCGAGGAGTCCGCCGGGAAAGCGTCCCTCCTTTTCAAGACAGCGATCAGTTATGAAGACAAGAAGGCGGGGATCGGGATGGCGGCATTTCCGGTCCTGACGGGGATCAAGGTCGCCGCCGATGCCTCCGGCGCCTTGGCCGAGGCATCGTGGGCTTCTGGCGGCCTCAGCGCCGCGACCCGGTTGGGCCCTGTCGGAATCATCCTCAGGCTGCGCTCCCGCTGGTCTGAAAGCGGATTGGCCTTCCATGGTGGCCATGAAATCAGCTTGCCTGATGTCGAGTTTCCACTTCGGATCGTGGACATCTACGACATCGACAATACAAGCGGCGCCTTCGGGCGCAGTGACGACCTGACGCTGAAGGCCGGCAAGCTCGCCGGCCTTTCCCTGGGCCAGTCCAGCATCTGGACCGCTCCCACGCTCTTTGGTACGGGGCTCCTTGACCAGAAATGGACGGGCAAGTTACTTGTCGGAGGCGGGGTCCTGGGCCTTGAGGTGAAGGCGGAGAGCGTGGCTTCTCCCCTCGCGATCCCCCTGCCAGAAGGTTACTTCCCGCGGTGGCTGGATGCCTGGCGTTTCGCGCTGCCGGCCTTCGAGGATAGCGCTACAAAGCGCGGTTTCGCGGCGACAGCTACCTTTGGGCTCGGTGGCGGCGTGGACATCGGCAAGGTCGGCGTGACCACCGAGGCGAAACCGGCAACCGCTTCGGACCCGCGGAGCAACGATTTTGTCCTGAAGCTCCAGGCTCCCGTCAAGGTCGGCGAGGACCTCCTGTTCTCCCTGTACTACCAGCGCGAGTGGAAGGAGAAGAAAGCCGGCTCCGGGACGGGGCTGGTCGACCTGTGCGGCCTCTCCTTGGATGATGCCGGCTCCGCCCTTCCCCTATGGACCTCCATTCCCGTTGGGGAGCTCTTTTCGCTGGCCACCATGGACGGCTTCCGTTCCGCCACCTCCTCGGCGGAAAGCGCCGCTTACCTTCCGGAGATCGGACTTGTCGTCGCGAGGACAGCAGGCTCGTCCTGGACCGACTTCCTCATCCCCACGGCCCTGAGCCTCTCCTATGGCAAGGAGCTGGGGAAAAAAGATGATAGTTATACCGATTCAAGCTTCGCGAAGCTCGGGGCGCGCTTTTCGGCGGCCAATGTCCTGGGCCGTTTCGGGACCCATCCGCTTTTCCGCAGTTTCGAATCCGACGAATACCAGTCAAGCTGGCAGGGAAGCCTCGGGAATGTCGAGGGCGAGGCCTCGAGCCGCTTTTCGCTCATTGTCCAGCACCTTGTCACCCTCTACGGGAACGGGAATCGCGACAGCCTCACCTTCGACAACCGTTTTTCCATCGCGCAAGAGCCATCCGAAAGCATGTGGTCCGAAACCCTCAAGTTCTCGCTTTCGGAGGTCAAGAAGAGGATCTGGCTTTTCGATCTCTACCAGGCGCTGGTTGAAGCCTCGATGAAGACCCCTGCGGCGGGGAAGGCGAGCGCTGATGGAGGGGCCAGCTCGCGGTCGTCCCTGGTCTCGGCCTACCTGGGGGAACTCCGCCATGCGGTCGCGGTCTCCCGCATCATCTATGCCATATCCGCGGCCTTCTCCTCGAGCCAGGGCGATTCGGCCGCGGCTTCCCTTGCGATGAACGCCTCCCAAAGCGTGGAATGGAAACTTACCATCCCGCAGAAGCTGACGATTTCCGCCAAGCCCTTCCTCACCGAAACAAGGGACGCATCGACGGAACTCCTAACCCTGGGCGCCGGTTTCACCTTGGCGGCCACCATCAGCTTCTGACGCCGGTCATGAAAGCTTGACAGTCCTCCGCACAGGCCAGTATTGTTCCTAGCTATGAAACGAAGACTCATCACCTCGGCACTACCTTATGTGAACAATGTCCCCCATCTTGGCAACCTCATACAGGTCCTTTCTGCGGATGTCTTCGCGCGCTTTTGCCGCCTTGCGGGATACGAAACCCTCTATGTCTGCGGCACGGATGAATACGGAACCGCCACGGAAACCAAGGCCCAGGAGGAGGGGATAACGCCCCGGGAGCTTTGCGACCGCTTCCATATCCTCCATCGGGATATCTACGCATGGTTCGGCATCGCCTTCGACAAATTCGGGCGCACCTCGACTCCCCGCCAGACCGAAATCGTCCAATCCCTTTTCAAGGACCTCGATGCCGCAGGTTTCATCAAGCAGCAGACCATCGAACAGCTGTACTGCGAGCGGTGCAGCCGATTCCTTGCCGACCGCTACGTTAAGGGCACCTGTCCCTCCTGCGGCTATGATGGTGCCCGTGGGGACCAGTGCGAGAATTGCGGGAAGCTCCTTGATCCCACGGAGCTCAAGGAGCCCAAATGCTCGAGTTGCGGATCCACACCCCACTTCAAATCCACGACGCACCTTTACATAGACCTGCCTTCCATCAAGCCGAAGCTCGAGGCCTGGATGAAGGAAGCGAGCGTCCGTGGATTCTGGGCGAACAACGCCATCCAGATGACGCAGGCCTGGATACGGGACGGCCTGAAGGAAAGGGCCATCACCCGTGACCTCAAATGGGGCATCCCTGTCCCCAAGGCCGGCTTCGAGGACAAGGTGTTCTACGTATGGTTCGACGCCCCGATCGGCTATATCTCGATCACCGCCACTGCCGCGGATGAAATGGGCTTCGACTGGAAGTCCTGGTGGATGGAACCCAAGGACGTGGAGCTCTTCCAGTTCATCGGAAAAGACAACATCCCCTTCCATACCGTCATCTTCCCCTCGAGCCTCCTCGGCTCGGGGCGCGACTGGACCATGCTCCATCACATGTCCTCGACCGAATACCTCAACTACGAATCGGGCAAGTTCTCGAAGTCCAAGGGCATCGGCGTATTCGGCAATGACGCGATGGAGTCAGGCATCGCGGCCGATGTCTGGCGGTTCTACATATTCTTCAACCGTCCAGAGAAAAGCGACTACACCTTCACCTGGTCGGAGTTCCAGGACAAGGTCAATGGCGAGCTCATCGGCAACCTCGGCAACCTCGTCAACCGGACCTTGACCTTCGTGACCCGCTACTATGGCGGTGTCATTCCCGCAGGAGCTCGCGACGGGGCCTTCTGGCATGAAGCGGCGGCCATCGAGTCGTCCATCAAGGAGAGGCTGGAGGGTGCTGAGCTGCGCGAGGCATTCAGGGAAGCCTTCGCCCTTTCCGACCTGGCCAACAAGAGGTTCCAGGATGGCGAACCATGGAAGACCCGCATCAGCGAGCCGGAAAAAGCAGCAAGCCTCATCCGCGACCTCTGCTATATCCTGCGGGACCTTGCCGTCATCGTCCGTCCCTACCTGCCTGCCACGGCCGAGCGCATCGCCTCTTTTTTCGGCAAGAGCTTCGGCCCCGACCATGCCTTTGACGGGAAGGCCAAATCCGGCGATGTGCCGGCTGGTGTCCTTGACTGGAGCTCTGTCGGCGTCCTTGAAGGCCTCGACAAAGTGGTGAAGAGCGAAGTCCTTTTCGCCAAGCTCGAGGACGATTTTGTCGCCGCGCTTCGCGAACGCTATTCGGGTTCACAGAAGGAAAGGGCGGAGCGAAATGCCGAAACACCCCCCGCTGCGGCGGGCTCCCAGGGAGGGACCGCCGCTCCCCTTGCTTCGGCGAAAGCGGCAGCCGCCGCGGAACCGAGGGTCTTCCCCTTCGCCGACAAGCCCGTCGAAGAGCGCTTCGCCCGCCTCCTCGACCTCCGGGTCGCGAAGATCGTCAAAGTGGAACGCCATCCCAAGGCCGACAAGCTCTATATCGAGACCCTGGATGACGGCTCGGGGATCGAACGCGTCATCGTGTCCGGAATTGTTCCCTATTATAAAGAAGAGGAGCTTATCGGCAAGAGCATCGTGCTCGTCCACAACCTGAGGCCTGCCAGGCTCCGCGGCGTGGAAAGCCGCGGCATGCTGCTTGCGGCGGCCCGTCATGGCGGGGATGGGGCGAAAATCGGCTGCGAAGTCCTGGATGCGGGCGAAGCGGCCCCGGGGACGCGGATCGTCCTCGAAGGACAGGATCCAGCCCTGGTTCCTGCGGCCGAGATCGACGTCGATACCTTCTTCTCGGTGCCCCTCTTGGCCAGCGGCGGCGTGGCCAAGGCGGGCAACGCCGCCCTCCTCGTGGATGGACGGCGCTTTGCCCTGACGACGGTGCCCGATGGCGAAATAGGCTAGGGTCCGCCCCACGATGGATTTCGAGCTCAAGCGCGGCAGCCTTGCGGCCTGCGATGCTTCCTTTTCCTTTCTCCAATCCGGATTCTGGGCAGGCTTCAAGGCCGAATTCGGCTGGAAACCCTGTCCTCTTGTCATCGAGCAGGATGGCCGAGAATCTCGACCGCTTCTCCTGATGGAGCGGCGGCTTAGCGGGGGGCTGTCCTTTGCCTACGCGCCCCATGGTCCCGAAGCCGGCAATTTCCAAGGGTTGGCACAGGACGATGCGGATCATGCACGTAGCGCCTTCCTCGCGGCCCTCGCCGAGGAGGGCAAGCCGTCCTTGCCGCACGGCTGTCTTTTTATCCGTTTCGATCCGCCATGGTACAGGGTAGAAGCGCCTCGTTCCGAGGAGGAGGGCGGCGATGGGTCATCGTTGGCGGCCCCGATGCCCGTGCGCCCCGTTTATTATCCTCCCTTGCGCAGATCCGGTGCGGACGTGCAGCCGCCGGATACTGTCCTTCTCGACATCGGCAAGGACGAAAACCTCATCCTTCAGGGAATGAAGGCGAAATGGCGCTATAACATCCGATTGGCGGAAAAAAAGGGCGTTGTTGTCGAGGAGAGGGCCGTGACTGGCGACTGGCGGCCTGCCCTCGAGGGGTTTTATCGACTCTACCGCGAGACTGCCGCCCGCGATCGGATCGCCTTGCATCCGGAAATCTATTATCGCCGGCTTTTCGAATGCGGCGAAGCCTACGGTCCAGGAAGCGAAAAACGGCCGGATCTCCGCATTTTCACCGCTCGTCATGAGGGCTTGGACCTTGCCTCCATTGTCACGGTCTTCTGGGGCGGCCATGCGACCTATCTCTATGGTGCCTCTTCGAATGAGAAGCGCAACCTGATGCCCGCTTACGCCCTGCAATGGGCGGCGATCAAGGCTGCCCGGGCAGCTGGCTGCCTTGAATATGATTTATTCGGGATTCCGCCACGGGACGATCCCCGCCATCCCATGGCAGGGTTGTATCGGTTCAAGACG
This sequence comes from Spirochaetaceae bacterium, assembly GCA_025358255.1. GTDB lineage: Bacteria > Spirochaetota > Spirochaetia > Treponematales > Rectinemataceae > JANYKC01. Next base: position 23,641 of record JANYKC010000038.1, on the reverse strand, counting down.
GGATTTGGCGGAAGCATCGTGCATCGTGCCGGTTCCTGGGACTATGCGCTGCGTCCCTCAGGCTATGCCGCCTTCAGGAAAGCCGAAGCCCTCAGGACCTGGTACTACAAGGATTTCCGGAAAAGAGGGCACTAGGCACCTAGGCTCGGGCGGTTTTTTCGCCGAACACAAGGCCCTCGAACACGAAGAGCTCCGCATCGGGAGCCCGCCACGCATCAGCCTGCATTCCGGCCTTGTAACAGACTTGCTGAAGGAAGGTCGCGCGGTCCCAATCGTATTCAATCGCCACCTGCGGGAGCAGGATGCCTGAATGCCATCCTTTCACGATGTACAGCCCATGTCGCCCGACCTCGATCTCCGAGACATCATCGATGCGTTGCATCGGGGAGAGTAGGGTGATCTCCAGGTCCACGAGCTCGAGCTCGTCCTTGCCCAATGGCTCAAAACGGGGATCTTCGAAGGCTGCCGCGAGCGCCATGGCATGGATAGTCTCAAGAAGGTGGCTGCCTCCCACTATTCGGCCGATGCAACCGCGGAGCTTTCCCGCTTCATGCAAGGAAACGAAGGCGCCGCAGGTTGTCTTGAGGACCTCAGCCGGGGGGACGTCAGGCTCCGGGCCGCCGATCAGCCTGGAGGCGATGGTTTTCCGCGCGTATGCGAGGAGGCTTCGCTTGTCCTCGCAAGATAGCTCGGCGATCACCCCCTGCCTCCAGCCTTGATGAAGGCTATGGCCGCGTACTCGACGAGGCGTTCCTGCTCGTTCTGCCGGCTCAGCGAGGAATCATGGCGGCCCAGCACCTGGCTTTCGGTGCCACGGGCAAGGGATGATGCCAGCCACGCGGCGAGGCAAGCGGAACCGCAGGCTCCATGGGTATCGTGGGCTTTCATCTCCAGGATCGCCTCCCAGTCGCCTTCGGAAATGAAGCGGATGAGCTTGTCGCTCTGTACTGTGATAAGGCTGGTATCGAAGCCTGTGGCCATGTCAGTGGATATGACAAACAGCGTCGATTCCTTCCGTTCGCCTAACACAAGGCCAAGGGCGGCAGCAAGGGATTTTACAAGGGCAGGTGAAGCCCGACCTACAAGTATTGGCACAAGACGGGCTGCCGGATAGAGGCGCTTCATGAACGGGAGCTGGAGTTCGATGCCATGCTCCTCGAAATGCGGAATATCGTTCATTGAAAATACGGTCCCGCAGTCGAGCATGTCTGCTACAAGGCGCCTGTCGACATCGATGGATCCGAGTGGAGTCGAGAAGAGGTCGGCTTCAGGCAGGTAGACACAGGCTTCCTCGGCCCGGTGAAGCGGCGATAGGATGACGACCGTCTTGATTTCCCGCGGGGCGACCGATCGCCAGGCCAATGCTGCAAGGTCCCCGGAATATCCAAGGCCGGCATGGGGGGAGACGATGGCACGCGCTCCATACACGGGACGCGCATCCACCTCCACGGTCGGGCCGCGGAAAAGGCGATCCAGCTCCCTGTCCAGTTCCTCGGGAATCTCGGGGTAGAAGATGCCGGCAACGGTTGATTCCCTGATCTTGCCCTTTTCACTGTCCTTGACCATGCATTCAGTATAATCTAGAGCGGCGTCCTTTCAAGCTTGAGGAGGTCACTTGCGTATCCTTGTCGTCGATGACGAGAAGCGAATGGTCGAATCCCTCATCGAGTACCTCAAGATCGAGGGAATCGAGGCTTTTGCCGCCCAGGATGGCTTGGAAGCCAGGCGGCAGCTTGAGGACTCGGCCTTCGACGGCGTCGTCACGGATCTCCGGATGCCCCGCTTGAGCGGACTCGAGCTCCTGGCCTGGATAAAGGACGAGGGCCCGCCCGTTCCCGTGATCATGATGTCAGCCCATGGCGACGTCAAAGACGCAGTGGCCGCAATGAAGCTCGGCGCATATGACTATCTTATCAAGCCCTTTGACCCCGATGAGCTAGTTCTTCGTCTCAGGAAGGCCGTTGCAGGCGCTCGTGCCACAAGCCGTCTTGAGGCCGGTTCCCGGCGTTTCGGCGATGGGGGCGGCCTGATAGGGGAAAGCCCTGCCATGAAGGAAGTCCTCCGTCTGATCGAGCGCGCCGCGCCTTCGATGGCCAACATACTGCTTACCGGGGAGAGCGGCACAGGGAAAGAGGTGGCCGCCCAGCTGATCCACGAAAAGTCAGGGCGGGAAGGATCTTTCGTGCCAATAAATGCCGGAGCGGTGCCCGAAAACCTCCTGGAGAGCGAGCTCTTCGGACATGAAAAAGGGGCCTTCACCGGAGCTGACACCCGCAGGACCGGCCTGTTCGAGGCCGCCCAAGGTGGAACCCTATTTCTCGACGAAATCGGGGATATGCCCCTCCATCTGCAAGTAAAGCTCCTCCGAGTCATCCAGGAGCGAAAGGTCATGCGGCTTGGTGCCTCACGCGGCATCCCGATAGATGTGCGTATCTTGGCAGCCACCAACCAGGACCTTGAAATCGCCGTGCGTGATGGAGGTTTCCGTGAGGACCTATATTACCGCCTGAATGTGATCCGCCTGAGGCTTCCGCCCTTGAGCGAGCGCACCGGTGACATTGGCATACTAGCCGGCTTTTTCTTGCGCAAATTCAGCGCCGAAATGGGCCGTCGCGTCCGCGGCATGAGCCAGGATGCCCTGGCCCTCTTGGAATCCTATCCCTTCCCCGGCAATGTCCGCGAGCTTGAAAACGCGATGGAGAGGGCCCTCATCCTTGCGGATGGCGAAATCCTGGAAGCGCGGGATTTTGGCTTCGCGCAAAAACCGGCTCTTCCGGGACGCGGAAGAGGGGAAGAACCGGAGGAGCCTGCTGCGAGGAGCCTTGCTGAAATCGAAAAGCGCGCCATCGTCGCTTCACTCAAACACAATGCCTGGCATAGGGAAAAGAGCGCCGCGGAGCTTGGCATCACGCGGCGCACGCTGCTCAACAAGGTAAAGGACTATCGCATTGAAGTTCCGGGTCGCTTCCAGGATGCTCCCGACTAGGGTGATTAGGCCCGGACAAGGTGGCAAGCTGAGCTCGGAATGGCGAGGCGAACGATCTGCCCCGGCAGAGGGCATTCGCTGTCCGTTATTTCCACTTCCATCTCGGCTTCCTGCCAACCAGGCCTGCTTCCCGCGACCGGCCCAGACCGCAGGCGAAGCCGCCAGCCGGAGCCGAGATAGCTCGCGGAGACCAAGCTCGCCTCGAAAAGGTTGTCCTGGCTGCCCTGCGCTTCGGTGACGAGCTTTCCCGCCTGGCGGGGAAAATGAAGGCACCATTGAGTCTTCGCGTCCGCACTTTCGGGCAAGGGGCAGGAAAAGGCGCCAAAGGCGCTCTTGCCCCTGACCCCAGCCATCCCGAACTCAAGTGCGTGGATTTCGACCAGGGGACCCCTTCCAAGGAGTCTTGCGGCAAAGGCGGAGCGGGGACTGTCGTACAGTTCGCGCGGAGTCCCGGACTCCACGATCCTCCCCTCCTGCATGATGAAGAGCTTATCCGCCAGCGCGAGGGCTTCCTCGATGTCATGGGTCACGTGCAGGGCGCTCACCCCCCTTTCCTTCACCCTTTCCTTGATCTCCGACCTGAGTTCGCGACGGAGGGTCGCGTCCAATGAGGAGAGGGGTTCATCGAGGAGGAGGAGGGCGGGCTTGGCAGCGAGGCTTCGCGCCAAGGCAACCCGCTGTTGTTCACCACCGGAAAGTTCGGAAGGCAGGCGATCCAGGAGGGCAGAGATCCGGAAGCATTGCGCGAGCTCGGAGGATATCCGGCCGCTTTCGGCCTTTCCAGCTCCTGCGAGGCGCGGCCCATATTCGATGTTCCGCCGGGCGCTCATGTGGCCGAAGAGGGCAAGGTCCTGGAAAACCAGGCCGACGCGCCGCCTATCCGGAGGAAGGCCCGAAATTTCCTTTCCACCAAGCATGATGCTCCCCGCCTCAGCGGTTAACAGTCCCGCGATCAGCCGCAATGCCGTCGATTTTCCGCAGCCGGAAGGCCCGAGGAGGACTCCAAAGGAATCCCCAGGCAACATCAGGTCGATGCGAAGCTCAAATGCTTGGCGGCGGTAGGCAAGACCATGGATTTCAAGGACGTCCATTGCCCCTGTCCTTCAGGAAGAATACGAAGCCGCCGAGGAGGGCCAGGACGAGGCCGGCCGCACATGCTTCGGGAAAGCGGTAGGAAGCCACCAAGCGGTAGATGAGCAGGGGAAGGGGCTGGAAATCCCCCCGTCCGAGGAGAAGGGGAATGCTTGCGTCGCCCACTGCTATCGAAAACGAAAATGCGGCGGAGGAAAGGACCGCAGGCGCTATGGCCGGGAGCTCTATCTCGAAGGCTGCCCGTATTCGCCCGGCTCCCATGGTTCTGGCTGCCAACGGAGGGTTTTTTTCCAATGTTGCCAGGGATGAGGCTACGCCGCGCAAAGCGAAAGGCAAGGCGGAAACCGCCAGCACAAGGCTAACGAGAAAAGGGTTCCCTCCAGGCATGAGGAAGGACCATCCCAGGGCTGTTACCACGGCTGAGACCGCCAGTGGCAGGCTGAGCGCAGCTTCCACGATGCTGCCAGCCTTTGCCCGCCTGATGAAGAGGGCGATGACGGTGCCGAGGGCGGTCGAGATCAAGGCGGCCGGAAGGGCGCTGGCCAGGCTGTCCAGGATCGCCTGCAAGAGCAGGCAATCCGATCCGCCCAACAGCCTGCCGAAATTGCCGATGCCAAAGTGCCAGGTGCCCGCCATGCCGCGACGCACCATGAATGCCTGGATGACAAGGCTGAGGAGCGGACCGATAAAAAAGACGAGGATGCACAGGGCGAAGAGGATCAGGAAAAAAAGGGACCTTCCTTTGGGCTTTTCGGCAGGAACGGCAAGCCCTGCGTTTCGCATCACAGCGTTGTTCCGCGAGCGGCCTATTTGAAGGAGGAGGACGATCGCGATGGCTGTCGCCGTCTCGATGAGGGCAAGGGCGGATGCCGTGGCAGGATCGGCATCAAAGCGTGCGGCCCTGTAGATTTCCACCTCGAGCGTGGTTCCACCCAGCGGCCCAAAAACGAGGACAACGATGAAACTGAAGAAGCAGAAGAGAAACACCAGGCTGGTCGCCTGGACAATGGAAGGCCAAAGCGAGGGGAGGGTACCTGTACGGAAAGCGCGGCATGGACCTGCCCCGAGGGTTTTCGCCGCCTCCTCGCGGTCACGGGGCAGCCTCGCCCAAACGCTGCCGACGGTTTCAAGGACGACGGGGAAGTTGTAAAAGCCGTGGACGAGGACAAGACCTTCCAGGGAATACAGGAAGCGCAAGGGCGGATTTGAAAGGGAAAAAAGCCGCATGAGAAAGGCGTTGGCAAATCCGCCACGGCCATAAAACAGCACAAAAGCCAGGACTACCAGGATCGGTGGGACACAGAACGGTACCGCGGCGAGCGCGCGGAAAAAACGCTTTCCCGGAAAATCGAAGCGTGCCACAAACCATGCCCCCGGCAGGCCCAGGGCGAGGGCGAATAGGCTGCTCAGGCCTGCTTGCTTGAGACCAAAGCCTAGAGCCCTGAGCGTCGCCGGCGAGACCAGTGTCTGGCCGAGGATCTCACCAAGCTTGCCGTCCTTGGACACGAAAAAAAGCGCGGCGGATAGGGGCGCGGCAGCGAGCAGGACAACCAAGGCCAGCGCGATTGAAGCCCCCGCACGTGCGCCGTGATCACCCTTCGGTGGGCTCGGCTTCACTTGGCGGCCACGATCTCCGCAGCGGTCCGGGCGTCATCCATCAAGCCGGCAGGGTCGATCACCAGGGTCTTGCCGGGCTTGAGTGCCAGGGAAAAGCTTGCGGGCAAGGCCGCCGCGGAATTTGCCGGATACATATACTGCGTGAGGGGAAGCTCGGCCTGAGCGGCCTTCGACAGGAGGAAGTCCATGAAAAGCTCGGCATTATGACGATGCTTGGTCCCTTTCACGATGCCGGCGGCCTCGATCTGCACCGGATGGCCTTCGGGGAACCCGAGCGCACGATATCTATCGGTCTTGTCGTTCTCCAGGTGATAGGCGGGGCTTGTGGCATAGGAGAGCACCAAGGGCGCCTCTCCGGCGGTGAATAGGCCATATCCCGTATCCCAATTGGGCGTCATCGCCAGGATGCTCGGGGTCAATCGCTTCCAGTAGTCCTTCCAGCCCTCTCCATAGACGAGCTTTGTCCATGCAAGGAATCCGAGGCCTGGTGTCGAGGTGCGGGGATCCATGAGTATGAGCTTCTTGGCATAGATGCCCTTAGTCAGGTCCTCGAGGCTCGCAGGCGGATTGGCAAGCTTTTTGCTGTCCCAAATAATGGCGAACTGGCCGTAGTCAAACGGCGTCAACCTGCCGCTTGGATCGAAACGGAGCCAGGAAGGAGCTCCATCAAGGCTCTTGACCCTGTAGGCCTCGAGGATCCCGGCGGCAAAGGCCTTGGGGGCAAGCTGGTTGTCCAGTCCCACGACGACGTCCGCAACGGGAACGGCTTTCTCCATGATGAGGGCCGAAAGCAGCTGTCCTCCATCGCCCTTCGAGACGAATTTGACCTTGACGCCGCTGGAGTTTTCGAAAAGCGGCGCAAGTTTCGGCCCAGCGCCCCATTCGGCGGAAAACGAATCATAGCAATACACCGTGAGTTCCGGAGCTTCCTTGGGAGAGCAAGATGAAAAAATGATGGTGAAAACGACGAGCGCAGGCACATGAAGAATATGGCGCATGACTCCCTCCGCCGGCATTATCCGGATCAGGTTCTTCGGGTATGATCTCAGACGCTTCGCTTCCCGACGGGAGGGGCGCCACCCCGGTTAGGTCCAGACTATTGTCTAAGCCCGGACTCTGTCAAGCTCAAGGCTTTTTTGGCCTTGGGCTCTTGGCCTTGCCCGCGACGGTTGGTTTTGCCGGCGGGAGAGTGTTTTTTTTTGCCTTGATGAAGGCGTCAGCAGGGAAGAGGTGCGGCATGAGGTCGAGCAGGTTTTCGGCGAAGATGAAGGTCAATGACGACCTGACTTCCTTGGGAAGATCGTCCAGGTCTTTTTCGTTGAGCGCGGGGAGGATGATGGTTTCGATCTTGTTCCGATGGGCGGCCAGGATTTTTTCCTTCACGCCACCTACCGGCAAGACCCGGCCTGTAAGCGTGATCTCCCCCGTCATGGCCCGGCTCGTAAGGAGGGGAATGCCCGTCAGCGCGGAGATTATGCTTGCCGCGAGGGTGATTCCTGCGGAAGGCCCATCCTTGGGAATGGCGCCTTCGGGCACATGGACGTGGAGGGCGCGCTTGTGGAAATCGGCCTCGGTCAGGCCGAAAGCACCGGCCTTTGAACGTATGTAGGTCAAGGCAGCACGGGCGCTTTCCTTCATCACGTCGCCAAGGTTTCCGGTAAGGATGAGCCCTTCATCGCCGGCGAAGGACATGGCTTCGACGGGAAGGAGGGAGCCGCCCTGTTCGGTCCAGGCCAGGCCATAGGCCACTCCGGCCCTGATTTCCTTGAAGATGACATCGCCTTCCCGCAAGCGGCGGCCAAGGAGGTCGGTCACGCGCTTGTCCGTGACTATCGCCGACCAGGCGGCCAGCTTTTCCGGCTCGACTGCGCATCCTTCTTCCACGGCTTCCTGGGCGAGTTTCCGTACGACGTGCGCGATCTCCCGCTCGAGGTTGCGGACTCCGGATTCCATCGTATAGTGGCGTATTATCTCCAGGATCGCGGCATCGCGGAACTTGACCGAGCTCCCACCCAGGCCGTTTTCCGCGATCTGCTTCGGGATGATGAATTTCTTGGCGATCTCGAGCTTTTCGTACTCGCTGTACCCGGGGATCTCGATGACTTCCATGCGGTCTAGGAGGGGATAGGGAATGCCATGAAGGGAGTTCGCCGTCGTGATGAACATGACATTGGAAAGATCGTAAGGCAGTTCAAGGTAATGGTCGGTGAAGGCCGAATTCTGCTCTGGATCAAGGACCTCAAGGAGGGCGCTGGCAGGATCGCCGCGGAAATCGCTGGACATCTTGTCGATTTCATCCAGGAGGAAAACGGGGTTTGTCGTTCCGGCTTTTTTCATCGACTGGATGATCTTGCCCGGCAAGGCTCCGACATAGGTCTTTCGGTGTCCCCGGATCTCCGCCTCGTCCCTCACGCCACCAAGGCTGAAATGGACGAAAGACCGGCCAAGGGCCCTGGCGACGGAGCGGCCCAGTGAGGTCTTGCCGGTGCCGGGGGGGCCTACCAGGCAAAGGATGGGACCGCGCGCGCGCTCGGAAAGCTGGCGGACGGCGATGAACTCCAGTATGCGCGCCTTGGGCTTTTTCATTCCGTAATGGTCTTCGTCCAGGACTTCACGGGCCTTGGCGATGTCCCGGTTGTCGAGGCTTTTGTTCGACCAGGCAAGGTCGGCCAGCCATTCACAATATACGCGCAACACGCCCGCTTCTGGGGAGAAGGGTTGGAGCTTGGCCAGGCGGGAAAGTTCGCGCTTGGCTTTGTCAAGGATTTCCTGGGGCGGATCCTTGGCCCGGAGGTTCCGCTCGAGTTCCTTGGTCTCCGACTCCTCATCGTCCCGGCCGAGCTCCTTGTTGATTTCCTTGAGCTGCTCCTGGAGGAAATATTCGCGCTGGTTCCGGTCTATGCGGTTCTTTACTTTCGCACCTATCTTTTTCTGGAGATTGAGGAGCTCTATCTCGCTCTGGAGCGCGGCTTCGATGGTCTCCAGGCGCTCCGCCGCGGTAACAGGAGCGAGAAGCTCCTGTCTCTTTTCCGCCTTGAGGGGAAGGGCGTTTCCGATCACGTCGCAAATCTCATGAGCGCCTTGGGCGCGCTCGGTTGCAGCCAGGGTCTCCGGCGGGATTTTTTTCATGAGCTCCGCGTATTGCCCGAAACTGCGCCGCACCAGGCGCATGGATGCGTCAATCTCGGCTTTCGCCTCAGTGGAGGGCTGGGGCTCGGAAAGCTCCTCGATGACGGCGTCAAGATGGTTTTTCTTGAAGGCGTTCTTGCGGATTCGCACCCGCCTTTCGCCCTCCACGAGGAGGCGGATACTCCCATCGGGTAGGCGAACCTGCTGCACGATGCGCGCGACCGTCCCGATCTCATGTACCTCGATATCGGCTTTCTTCTCGTCGCCCTGGCGTTTCAACAGGGCGACGACGACATGCTTGTCCCCCTGCATGGCCTCTTCGACGGCGGCCACGGCCAGTTTCGTGGAAGCGGCCAAGGGCACCACGGCCTGGGGAAAAACGACGGTATCGCGGGAGTAGAGAAGGGGAATTCCCGTCTGTGCGCTGCCCGAAAAGGCCCCGAGTAGGTTCATGCGCTTTTCTTGAGGACTTCTATGGTCGGACGGCTTCCCTTTTCGACGGTCTCTTTCGTCACGACGACCTTCTTGTCGCCTTCGATAGATGGGATGTCGTACATCACGTCCATCATGAGGGTTTCCACGATGGCCCGCAGTCCGCGTGCGCCTGTATTGCGCTCGATGGCCTTGTCGGCTATCGCCTCAACGGCCTCGGTGTCAAAGACAAGCTCCACGCCGTCAAGGCGCATGGATTCCTGGTATTGTCGGAGGATGGCGTTCTTTGGCTCCGTGATGATCCGCTTGAGGTGTTCCCGGGAGAGGTCCTCGAGGGGGACGTGGATGGGGAGCCTTCCGATGAACTCAGGAATCATGCCGAACTTGATGAGGTCATCCGGATGCATCTCGGAATAGATGGCTCGGAGATCCCTTTCCTTGTGGGTGCGCACATCCGCGCCGAAGCCCAAGGGATGCTTGGCCACGCGCCCTTCGATGATCCGCTCAAGGCCTACGAAGGCCCCGCCGCAGATGAAGAGGATATTGGTCGTATCGATGCGCAGGTATTCCTGCTGTGGGTGCTTTCGCCCGCCCTGGGGGGGGACGTTCGACACTGTGCCCTCTATGATCTTGAGAAGCGCCTGCTGGACGCCTTCTCCGGAGACATCGCGGGTGATGGATACATTCTCGGTCTTGCGGGCGATCTTGTCGATTTCGTCTATGTAGACTATGCCCCGCTCCGCCGCGGCGATGTTGCCGCCCGCGTTCTGTATGAGCTTGAGGAGGATGTTCTCCACATCCTCTCCGACATAGCCTGCTTCCGTGAGAGTCGTCGCATCTGCCATCGCAAAGGGAACTTTCAGCTTCTTGGCAAGGGTGCGGGCCAAAAGTGTCTTCCCGGTGCCGGTCGGACCGATGAGGAGGACATTGGACTTCTCCAGCTCGACCTCGGCATCCCTCTCCTTGGCATGGGAGATCCGCTTGTAATGGTTATAGACTGCGACAGAGAGGACCTTTTTCGCGTAATCCTGGCCGACCACGAATTGGTCCAGGAATTCCTTGATCTCGCGTGGCTTGGCGATTTCCCCGGAGAATCCCGTGGCCATCTCCTGGTCTTCCTCGGAGATGATCTGCTCGCAGACCCGGACGCATTCGTCGCAAATATACACGCCCGGACCGGCGATGATCCTCCGCGCGTATTGGGCGCTCTTTCCGCAAAAGCTGCAGGTCCGCTCGTCGGTATTACTTTGCTTCGTCTTTGCCATGCTTTCTCCGCTCAAAAATGCGATCGACCAGGCCGTATGCCAAGGCTTCCTGCGCGGACATGAAGAAGTCCCGCTCCATGTCAGCGGCCACGACTTCCTTGGACTTCCCGGCATGGAGGGCGAAATACTCGATCGTGAGACGCTTGAGCCTAAGGATTTCCTTGGCTTGGAGGCTTACGTCCGAAGCCTGTCCTTGGACGCCTCCCCATGGCTGGTGGATGAGCACCCGGGATGAGGGAAGCGCGAAACGCTTGCCATGGGTGCCACAGGCAAGAAGCAAGGCTCCCATGGAGGAAGCCTGTCCAAGGCCTATGGTCTGGACGTCAGGGCGCATGTACTGGATGGTGTCGTAGATGGCCAAGCCCGCAGTCACCGAGCCGCCAGGCGAGTTGATGTAAATCGAGATGTCCTTCTCGGGATCCTGGGATTCGAGGAAGAGGAGCTGCCCTACAATGAGGTTGGCGCTCGTATCATTGATCTCGCCGTCGACAAAAACTACACGGTCCTTGAGAAGGCGGGAGAATATGTCAAAGACATATTCCTTGTTTCCTGTCTGCTCATAGATTTGGGGCATCCATATCATTCTCTCGTCCATGATTCCGCCTTGAAGGTCTTTGGTTGCATTTACAACTTACTCATTATCGGCGAACAAGTCCACGAAAGCGAGTTTCTTGCCATTCTTGACCTTGGTCGCGGCCAGGATGTCAGCCAGGAGCTTGTCTTCCTTTACACGGCTTTTAAGGTACTCGAGCGAGCCGCGCTTCTCATATTCAGCCTTGATCTCGTCGATGCTGAGCCCCGATTCCTCGCTCATGCGCTTCCATTCGGCATCGAGGTCTGCGTCGGAGCACTCATACTTCCCTTCCTCCGACAGTTTCTCGAGCACGAGGCGGGTCGTAATGGCCTTTTCCGCATTCGGGCGCCAGTCATTGAAGAGGTCATTGCGGGTTTTTCCCGAGAAGGAGAGGATCCGGTCGAGTTTTTCGTCGGAATCGAAGCCCATCTGGTTCTTGAGGTTTTCCCAGCGCATGGCCAATTCGGCGTTCACCATGGATGCGGGAAGCTCGACCTTGACCCGGTCAAGGATGCCGTCGATTACGGCCTTTTCGCGAAGCTGGCGCAGCTTGTCCTCGAGCCGCTTGTCGAGTTGCTTGCGCAGGTCGGCCTTGAGGTCTGCGAGGGTCTTGTACTTCTCGGAGACGTCCTGGGCCAGCTCGTCGTCGAGGGCCGGAAGATTCTTGGCCTTCAGGTTGCTGAGCTTGACCGCGACGGTCAGGCTGCGGCCTGCCAGTTCCTTGTATTCGTAGTCGGCCGGGAAGGACTTGGCGATTTTTTTCTCTTCGCCTTTCTTCATGCCGATGACTTCGTCGTCGAATTTGTAGAGGTTGTAGCCGGTGCCGATCTCGAAGGTGAAATCCTCACGGGCCGAACCTTCCACGATGGAACCATCCTCGGCGAGTTCATGATAGGCGACTGTGGCGACATCGGCCTTGGCCGCGACGCTCCCCTCGGCCTTTTCGACCACGATGGCGTTGCGCTCGCGGATCTCCGCAAGTTCCTTCTCCTCATCCGCGGCAGCGATGGCTACCTGGGGGATCTCGATTTCAAGGCCCTTCCAGTTGGCGGCAGGCACCGAGGGGAAGACATCATAGGTTACTGAGAAGGTAAAATCCTCATCAAGGGCGAACTTGGGTTCCTCGTCTACAGAGGGCGTGGAATAGGCAAGGGGTTTTTCCTCGATTTCCTTCACGACTTCCTCGACGCTGCTCTCCATTATCCGTCCCATCGCATCGATCTTGAGCGCGTCCCCGAACTTGCGCTCAAGCACGGAGGATGGGACCTTGCCCTTGCGGAAGCCGTCGATCTGCATGTTTTTCGCGTAGTCGGCAAGGAGAACCTTGTATTCCTTCGCGACATCCTCGCGGGAAACGGTGATCGTAAGTTTCACGGCTGACCGCTCAAGGCGTTCTATCTTCTTCGTCATTACCATGTGAATCCTTCTCCCTCCCCGAAGGCGCCTCCTGGAGGGGGAAGCCCGGGGTTTGATGAACTTTCGTCGGCCTAAAAAGGCGCGTAAAAAAAGAGGCGATCCGGGTTATCCGAATCGCCTCGTTCATTCAAAGCGGGAAACGGGAGTCGGACCCGCGACATCCACCTTGGCAAGGTGGCGCTCTACCACTGAGCTATTCCCGCGTGTTTGCCTTTTCACGCAGTCGCCTGCGAGAGAAGGGACTTGAACCCTCACGCCCGAAGGCACCAGATCCTAAGTCTGGCGTGTCTGCCATTCCACCACTCTCGCGTTCAACGCGCGGTAGCGTAGCGAAAGGCAAGCCTTCTTGTCAAGGGCCGTTCCTTACACGTGGCAAGAACGTCCTTTTTCAATTTGTGTGGAGGAGGGCGGTTATCCGCTCTCCTCCACACGTTTCCTGAGCCGTGCAGGCATCGAACCTGCGACCCGCAGATTAAGAGTCTGCTGCTCTGCCAGCTGAGCTAACGGCCCAAACTCAAGAAACAAAAAAATCGTGCGTCCGACAGGAGTCGAACCTGCGACCTACGGATTCGAAGTCCATCGCTCTATCCAGCTGAGCTACGAACGCGCGTCACCGTCCGGCCACGGCAGCTACCATCAGGCAAATGCCGTAGGGTGGGTGATGGGGCTTGAACCCACGGCACCCAGATCCACAGTCTGGCGCTCTACCTACTGAGCTACACCCACCGTGCAGTCGGTGAAAAAGACAATGCCGCAAAGGGAAAGAAATGTCAAGCAGATCGTTTTTGAAAAAGCGGGGGTTTTTTTGGCATCCTGCTCTCTCACAGCGCAAATCGTCATGCCAGGACGAAAGGCGCAGGCGTGCCGCAAGCCTTGCACCGAGCTTTTTCCAGGCTCCCATTCGGCCCTTGGGCCAGTCCCACGACCTGCACGGAATACCCCTTCCGCCTTGCGAGGACAGCGCCACAGCTCTTGCATCGGGTATCCGAGCCCAAGCTCGGAAGGTTCCCGACATAGACGTAGTCCAATCTTCCTTTGGCGGTTTGCGCCAAGGAAAGGAGGAGGGCGGCGTCTGTCGGCGGATCGGAGGCATGGAAGGCCGGGTGGTAGGCCGATAGATGCAAGGGGATTTTCTTGTCGACTCCAGCCAGGAAACCGGCGATGCCCGCGATTGTCCCGTGGTCATCAGCGATGCCGGGAGCGACTAGGGTCGTGACTTCGACATGGCAGGAAGCGGCGGCCAATTCGATGAAGTTCCGTACAGCCCCCAGGTCGCCTCCGAGTACCTCGCGATAGATGCCGGCGTCCCATGTTTTCAGGTCGACATTCGTGGCGTCCGTGCGGGCAAGCAGCTCGGCGGCGGGAGCGGATGAAAGACAGCCATTTGTGACAAGGACTGTTCTCAAGCCGGCGCTCCGGGCCATGTCCATGGCCTTGACGAGATACTCGAAATGCACGGCTGGCTCGGAATAGGTGAAAGCGATCGAAGGCGACCGCCTTGCAAGGGCCTCATTGATGAGGGCTCGGATTTCGATGGCGGGAGCAGACTCGTCCTTGGTCTGGGAGATCTCCCAATTCTGGCAGAAGGGGCAATGGAGATTGCAGCCGTAAAAGCCCACCGAAAAGCATCGGCTACCCGGAAGGAAATGGTAAAGCGGCTTTTTTTCGATGGGATCATCGGACATGGACGAGAGCCTGCCAAAAAGGGGGAGGACCATCGAGCCACGCGAATTCCTCCGCGCGCGGCATCTTCCCCAACCTCCCTCTGCCAAGAGGCATCCATGGGGACAAAGCTGGCAACGAACCTTGCCATCCTCCGTTTCCCAGAATCGCGCCTCGGACTCGTCTCCCCTTCCCTGGGCCATGGATTGGCTTCAGCCCACGTTTTTCAGGAACCGCTCGTGAAGATGCCTGGATGCCGATCCGGTCTTGAGGGGCTCGTCAACCTCAAAAGGCTCGTACCGGATGCCGAAACTGCCCTTCTTGATCCAGAGCCTGAGCACCTGGACATTCTTCCCGTTCTCGTCCACAGGAGAGGCCATCTCATCGGCTCCCAAGACATCGGTGACACGGAATTCGAGTATCACGGGCTCACAGCCTGAAGGATCTGCGATGAGCAGGCATTTTTCGTCGTCATAGGGATGTTTTCGCAGCACCCCCGAGAAGGATACACCCTCCACATGGCTATCGTGCTTATAAGGAATGATTTCCGTGAAAGGCATCGCCCCCAGGTAGGTCTCCAAGCTCATCGTGATCGCCTCCTTTTCGCCGCATCCTTCCACCAAAGTATAAAAAACGCAGAGGCAAAAAGTAAGATGCAACCATACGCAAACCAGTCGCCGAATCGAAGGTAGACGGTCGCTTCGCTGTCCCTATAGATGGGCACCTGGACTACCTTGGCCGCAGCCCTGAAAAGCGGGAGTTGGTCGCGGACCTTGCCCTCGGCGCCGATCACGCAGGTAACCCCGCCATTGGTTGAACGGACCAAGGCTTTCCTGAATTCAATGGCGCGGAAGCGCGCCGCGGCGAAGTGCTGGGTTTCCGAGCTTTCGGTC
Source organism: Spirochaetaceae bacterium (assembly GCA_025358255.1). Taxonomy (GTDB): domain Bacteria; phylum Spirochaetota; class Spirochaetia; order Treponematales; family Rectinemataceae; genus JANYKC01. The sequence continues at coordinate 8,575 of JANYKC010000038.1, read as the reverse complement.
TTGGACCAGGAGTCGTTCGTCAAGTTGACGAGAAGATCGGCGCCAGCAAGGACAAAATTCCGGCAGACATCGGGGAAAGCATCCTCAAAGCAGATCGGTGCCCCGAAGCGATAGGTCTCCGAACCGACTGGCAATCTAAAAATCGTGTAGGTCTTTCCCATGACCCAGCCTGACTGGAGGCCTACCACATTTTGCATGAAATCCCTGAAAGGCTTCCACTCCCAGAAGGGAATCGCCTCGGCGAAGGGCACCGGGTGGACCTTGGCGTAGTCGTCGAGTTGCTCTCCCGAAGGCGAAAGCAGGATCACTGAATTCGTCGCCTCTCCCTTTTCCCAGTTCAGCACGATGGGAGAACCGGTGAAGAGGTAACTGTCCATTTCCTTCATGAAGGGGATGAAGGGGTCCTGCCGTGGGTTTCGCTCGTACCAAGCCCGCATTTCCCGGTAAGGCCGGGACAGCGAGGACTCGCTGAAGAGGATGATGTCGGGCTTCCCTCCGAAGGAAGCGACAGCGCCCCTAGCGAGATCCATGTTTTTCTTGATCCCGTCGGATTCATTGGAGGACCAGGGATCCATGTTCTGCTGGACCAAGGCCGCCGTGAAGCTTCCAGTTTCCTTTGCCGGAAAGGCCAGGCGCAGACAGCCATAGCCCGCTACGATCGCCAAAACGAGGACTGCCGCAAGCGCCGTTCGATACGTTTCCCTGCGCAGGGGCGGTGAAGGCTGGAGGAGGAAAGGCAAGGAATGTCGGCGGATGCGCCCAGGCGAGAACCTAAAAAACAGCTCGGCGACCGCTGCGTTGGCAAAGGCCAGGACGAAGGAGATGCCATATATTCCGGTCATGTCGGCGATTTGCAGAAGGGGGAGGACTTCAGATTGGGTATAGGGGAGGAGTCCCCATGGATAGCCGAGAAAGCCGACGGACTTGGCAAATTCGAGGACGGTCCAGAAAAGCGCGAATGCCAAGGGGCGATAGGGCCCCGCCTTCTTGAGGAAAAAGGCAAGGTATAGACCGTAAACAGCGTAGACGACAGCATAGGCAATGATCGTGGAACCAAGGGTCCAGAAAGCGAAATCATGGAAAAAAAACAGCCAGTAGCTCGATACTCCGTGGTGTGTGGCGCCGTAGATGCCTGCCATGAGGGCGGCGAAACCGTAGGAAGGCACTTCGAGCATCGCAAAATAGAGGGGCACCAGGCAAACATAGCCGAGGGCGGGGAAACCGTAGAGAAATGCCTCGTTGGGAAGGCCGAGCGCGAACAGCAGGGCCGAGGCAATCGCGCAGGCTAGCAATCGGACTTTCTTCATGGGTCGATAGTATAGCCATAGCTGCCGCATGGAAAGTAAGAGGCTTGGGCAGTGGCGCCGGGCAAACATGCCGAGGCCCTCGCTTGACCGCCTGTCCTGCCTCCGGTAGAGTCCTAGCCATGGTCAAGGCCGTTTTCCCTGGTTCTTTCGATCCTCCAACCTACGGGCACCTCAACATCATTGACCGTGCCAGGGGAATTTTCGAGGAACTCTATGTAGTGGTCGCGGTCAACCGACAAAAAACGGGCTTGTTCACGCCGGGTGAGCGTCTTGCCCTCCTTCAGGAACTTCTGGAACCCTACAAGAACGTGTCAGTGCATCTTTCAGACACCCTTATGGTGAACTTCGCGCGGAGCCACGGCTGCAAAGTCCTGGTCCGCGGCATCAGGAGCGTCCCGGATTTTTCCTATGAGTTCGAGTTGTCGATCATGAACAAAGGCCTGGATCCTGCCATCGAGACCATTTTCATGCCGACGGATCCCAAGTATTTCGTTCTGCGCTCGAGCGCCATCAAGGAACTTGCGTCCTTTGATGGCGATTTGTCTGCCATGGTCCCCCCGAATGTCGCTACTGCTCTACGCGACAAGTCGAAGGTCTGGGATCAGGGCATTCCGCGGACTTGACAAATATGCTCGATTTGTGTAGCTTGACTGGACTTTGCACCGTTAAGCCAATTCTAAGATCATGAGGTTGTAGCCATGGCCGTACCCAAGTTTAGGACGTCAAAAGCCCGGACTCGCAGGCGTCAGTCAATCAATATGAAGTTGTCTGCCCCGACGATCGTTTCCTGCGGCAACTGCGGGAATCCAGTGCTTTTGCACAGGATTTGCCCCAAGTGCGGTTTCTACCGCGGCCGCCAAGTAATTTCGCCAGAATCCAAGGCGTAAAGGAGCGTTTCATGGACGAACTGTACGAGAAAGTCAAGAAGATCATCGCCGAGAAACTCGAGGTCGAGGAAGACAAGATCACCCCCGAGGCGAGCTTTCGCCAGGATCTCGGTGCGGACAGCCTCGACACCTACGAGCTCGTCTATGGGATCGAAGAGGAACTTGGCATCACCATCCCGGATGAGAAGGCCAACGAGTTCGAGACGGTCAAGGACGCATACGACTTTATCAAGACCCAGGTGAAGTGATTCTCCAGTCGCGCGGAAGACGAAGGCCGTTGTGTTCTTTGCAGCGAAAAACGCCATCTCGCGCGAAAGGAAAACCGCCCTCCTTGCCTTCCAGAAGAAAGCGCAGTTGAGGTTCAAGAGCCTTGAGCTCTTGAACCTCGCTTTTACCCACCGGTCCTTTACAAACGAGGACGCCGCCCATTCCCCCAACAATGAAAAGCTGGAATTCCTTGGTGATTCCGTCCTCGGGATGGTCGTCGCCACCTATCTCTATGAACTCCTCCGGGACAAGGCCGAAGGCGACTTGGCTCGCATTAAAAGCTATGTCGTTTCGGAGGACACCCTGTCCCTGGCTGCCAAGGAACTGGACGTGCCGCGCTACCTCATCATCGGCAAGGGTGAGGAGCTTTCAGGCGGCCGGGAAAAAAAGGCCATCCTCGCGGATGCGGCAGAAGCCATCATCGGGGCATGCTACCTCGATTCGGGATACGAAGCGGCGGAGCGATTTGTCCGGAGCCTCGTGGACCCGGAGATAAGCAAGATCCTCCAGAACCGCCATCGAAAGGATTACAAGACCATCCTTCAGGAATACGTCCAGAAATACCATCGGGGCTATCCCAAGTATGTCCTCGTGAAGAAGACAGGCCCCGACCATGACCGGACCTTCTGGATCAGCTGCGCGGTGGGGCAGGAAGAATACGGCCCGGTTTCCGGAAAGAACAAGAAGGAAGCCGAGCAAAGCGCCGCCAAGGCGGCCTACGACGCCATCGTCGCCGCCGGTGGACTCGAAGCCGCCCGGCTCACCCAGATCGAGAACCAATAAGGGCGTTCCCGCGGCGCTGTCATTGGCGGTCAATACCGTTCCTTGGTCCTTGCGGCGATGTCGAGCAGCCTATCCCGCGTGTTCTGTCCAGGATCGTCCATGACTGTCGACAGGAGATCGGCCAGCAGCCTGCCCATAGCCGGGCCTTTTGCGATGCCAATGGCCGCAAGGTCGTTTCCCCCTATCGCCAGGTCCTTGATGCCGAGGGCGTGGCCTGCCTCGAGGATGAGGCCGATCCTTTTCCTGAATGGCTCAAGGCCTCGCTCATCGGGTGGCGAACCGTCCTTGCCGGCCGTGTCAGCGAGCCTGAGGGCGAACAGCTCCTCCACGTAATCGGGTCCTACCCTGGCAAGGAAACGGCGCACCGCAGCGTCCGTCCACTGTTCTTCATAATTGAACATATGTGACCTGATGAGGTGGGTTACCGCCTCGCATTCGGCATTGGGGAACTTCAGCCGCCGCATGACGGCCAGGGCCATCCGGGCCGAAGCCTCCTCGTGGCGATGGAAGGTCCATGTTCCGTCTGCCCCGGGCTCCCTGGTATCCACCTTGCCGATGTCGTGGAATAGGGCCGCCAGCCTGATCCTCAATATGGGGAAGGACGCGTCCATCGTGGCCAGGCTGTGGTCCAGGACATCGAAGCGGTGGAAGCCCTTCTGGTCCACGCCGCGGCACCGCGAAAGCTCCGGCAGGATGACGGCCAGGAGCCCGGTCTCCTCCATGCGCAGGAAGGCGGGGGAGGGGAGGGGCGCTACAAGGGTTTTCTCGAGCTCCTCCCGCACGCGTTCATGGGAGACAAGCCGGGTCCTGTGCAGGGCTCCCGGAACGGCGGCGAGGGTCGATCCCTCTATCTCGAAGCCAAGCTGGGCCGAGAAGCGGAGGGCGCGCAGGGGGCGCAACCCGTCCTCGTCGAAGCGCAGCCGCGGGTCGCCCACGGCGCGGATGAGCCGCCGTGAAAGGTCTTCCTTTCCGCCGTGGAGATCGACGAGTTCATTGTCGAGGGGATCCCAGGCCATTGCGTTTATCGTGAAATCCCTTCGCTCAAGGTCCTCTTCAAGGCTCGCGCCGTAATGGACCATGTCGGGCCTGCGGCCATCGCTGTAGCCCATGTCCCTCCGGAAAGTGGTCGTCTCGATGGAGAAGCCTTTCCAGAGCACCGTCACCGTGCCATGCTTGATCCCCGTGGGGATCACCTTGCGGAAAAGCTTCAGCACCTCATCGGGCAAGGCGTCCGTTGCCGCGTCAAAGTCGTGCACGGGGCGCCCGAGCAGGCTGTCGCGGAGTGCTCCTCCGACAATATAGCAGCGTTTCCCCGCCGCGGCGAAAACCGAGGCGAAGTCGCGGATTTCCTTGGGCATTTGAAGAAGGGACATGATTGTCCAGCTTAGCCCGCGGAACACAGCCGCGGCAAGCCTTGACAATGCACAGGCCCTTCCGCACTCTGAGACCACCATGGATGCTCTACTTGCCATCGGCGGCGAAGGACCGCAATCGGGTTTTTTCTCCGCGCGGAGAAGCGGCTTCGGGCTCGTCTGCGCCGCGGACTCGGGACTGGACCTCCTGCGCTCATGGGATGCCTATCCCGACCTCATCGTCGGGGACATGGATAGCCTGAGCGACCCTGACCTGCCCGCCTCCTATCCCCGGGCAGAAGTCCTTCGATTCCCTAGGGACAAGGATGAAAGCGATACCGAGCTTGGCCTCAGGATCCTCAGGGAGAGGGGAGCCGACCGCGTCATCATCGCGGGCGGCGGTGCGGGCAGGCTCGATCATCTCCTTGCGATCCGCGCCCTTTTCGAGCGTAGCCTGCGGCCCGATGAATGGCATACGGCACGGGAAAGCCTTTTTTTCATCGAGGCCGGGCAGGAATTCCCGTTCGTGACCGCGCGCGGCGAAGTGATATCCGTCTTTCCGATCTCAGGCGGTGCCGAGGGCATGGAAAGCGAGGGGCTTGCCTGGCCCCTGGGTGGACTGCGCTGGAAGGCCGGTGATTTCGGGCTTTCGAACCAAGCCCTCGGCGAAAAGGTCCTCATCAAGTCAGGGCGCGGTTCCCTTCTTGTGATCAGGAATGGAGGCTGGCAAAACCTTCCCTGACCTTCTCCATTGTCGTCCGAGGGTCTTCCACAAGGACCCGTTTCCCCGCAACGAGCTCGGCAATGCCTATTTCCCGAGGATACCGGGGAATTAGATGAAGATGGAGATGGTCAATGCTGGCCCCGGCCACGAGGCCCATGTTGTAGCCGATATTGTAGCCCGATGGCTCATGGGTCCGGTCGAGGACGCAGAGGCAACTGTCGGTCAGGGCGTCCAATTCAACTCGTTCGGCCACGCCTAGCCCACGAATATCGGTGACGTGCCGTTTCGGGAACACAAGGAGATGTCCGGGGTTATACGGATAGATGTTGACGATCACCATGAACTTGTCCGTCTCGTTGACGATTAGGCGTTCGACATCCTCGGACCCATCCCGGACCAGGCAGAGGATGCACCCCGTGGGCCTTTTTCCCTTGAGATAGGCGAGCTTGTCGAAGTTGAGGAAATATTCCACGGACCTTCCTCCTGTGGCGTGCGCCGACTCGATACTAACTCCATAAGGCGGAAATTGCCAGCATTCAGGGCTTTCCTTGCTTGCCTTGACCGCCGCCTGCGGAGATTGCTATACTTTTTCTTTCGAACCCACGGTCGCCATCCCGGCGCCACAATCGAGGCCTGCATGGATATCAGGGTACGTTATGCGCCATCGCCTACCGGCAACCAGCACATCGGAGGGGTCCGCACCGCTCTCATCAATTATCTTTTTGCCCGGTCCAAGGGCGGGGTCTTCATCCTGCGCCTCGAGGACACAGACCAGACACGCTATTCCGGTGAATATGTGAAAAACCTGTATGAGACCTTCGATTGGCTCGGCTTTCGCTGGGACGAAGGCCCCGATATCGGCGGTCCAGCGGGTCCCTACGTCCAGTCGGAGCGGTTCGCCCTCTACCGCGAGCATGCCGAAAAGCTTGTGGCAATGGGCCAGGCTTATTACTGCTTCTGCGACGAGGAGAGGCTTTCCACCATCCGTGCCGCCCAGGCCAAGGACGATTCCTCCGAGATGGGCTACGATCGACATTGCCGCGGGCTGGAGCCGATAGTGGCCGCCGCGCGCCTGGCCTCGGGCGAAAAGGCGGTCATCCGCCTCAAGATTCCCCTCGAGGGGACCACGAAATTCCATGATGCGCTGCTCGGCGACATCGAGTGGAAGAACGAGGATGTCAGCCCGGACCCTGTCCTCCTCAAGTCCGATGGCTTCCCGACCTACCATCTCGCCAATGTCGTCGATGACCACTTCATGCGGATCAGCCACGTCATGCGCGCCCAGGAGTGGATTCCTTCGGCTCCGATGCACATGATCATGTACAAGGCATTCGGATGGACTCCTCCCGAACTCATCCACCTCCCCATGGTGCTCGGTCAGGACGGGTCGAAGCTTTCAAAACGCCATGGCGCCACGAGCGTGAACGAATTCCGTAAAAACGGCTATCTTCCCGATGCCCTCATCAACTATATCGCCCACCTCGGCTGCTCTTTCGAGGAAGGGCGAGACATCTTCACCCTCGGGGAACTCGAGGGCCTCTTCAAGGTCGAGAAACTCAACAAGGCTCCCGCGGTGTTCGACTACCAGAAACTTGAGTGGTACAATGGCCAGTATATCCGCATGAAGAGCGATGCCGAGCTTGTCGCGCTCGTGAAGCCCTTCCTCGCCGAGGCCGGCTTCGTTTCCACGAACGACGCTGTCCTTTTGGCGGCCATGCCCCTTGTCCGTGAGAGGCTCCACTTCCTCAAGGATGCCCCGGACATGATGCGCTACCTCTTCAAGGAGCCTACGCTTCCCGCCAAAGAAGAGTTCATCCCCAAAAAGCTTGATGTCGGCCGTGCCATTGAGCTGCTTGCCGCCGCGGCTGCCTTTCTTCCTAGCTGCGACCTTGCCAATATCGAAGCCGCTGAAACCGCCTTCAGGGCCGAAGCGGAGCGCTTGGGCGTCAAGTTCGGCGACCTAATGATGCCGGTCCGTGTCGCGATCACCGGGTCCCGCGTAAGCCCACCGCTTTTCGAGTCCATGGCGCTTCTAGGCGTCGAGCGCTCGGTGGCTCGACTCGAGAAGGCCCGCGCCCACCTTTCATAGGCCGGGAACAGGAGGACTTAATATGGTCGAAGCACGGAGAAGCGCTGCCTACGAACGCCTGTATGCGCAGCTCGAAGGCCTTGTCCGCGGCAAATCTCCAAGCTTGGTCGCGGGAATGGCGACGATGGCCGCTGTCCTCCATGCGAAGCTGAAGCACCATTCCTGGACGGGCTTCTACCTCGTCGCAGGCGATGATGAACTCCATGTAGGGCCATACCAAGGAGCCGTGGCCTGCCAGGTCCTCAAAGGGAGGGGCGTTTGCCTTCACGCGGCAAGGACGGGCAAGGCTGTCGTCGTTCCGGATGTAGCGGCCTTTCCTGGGCACATCGCCTGCGATTCGCGTTCAAGGAGCGAGATTGTCCTTCCCCTTGTCAAGGATGGCCGGGTGATCGCGGTCCTCGACGTGGACTCGGACAAGCTGGCGCAATTTGACGAGGACGACATCCCGCCCCTCGAACGCATTATTGGCTTGCTTGCGGACCTGGCATAGCGCCGCAGGCTATCTGCCTTCAGTTCTTCACCGTCAATGACAGCGAGACCCTGGCCGCATGCCGCTGGGTCAGGCTCGCGGTCGCGGCATAGGAAGCCAGCACGACAACTTTCCCGCCCGAAATCGCCGCGCTCGCGGGAACAACGAGCTCGAAGCTGGTTGTTCCTCCATTGGTCTTGAGGGCCCATTTTTTCGCGAGCGAGTCTGTCGCCACCGCATGGTAGTGCCCCGCGCCTACCTGTTCGCTAAGGTTGCCTTTCCCGTCAGCTTCCCAGGCGATGAACAGCCGTGCGCCATCCATTACGGCGCTGCCTGTTCCAAGCGCTACCCAGCCCTTGGTGGGAGCCTCGATTGCAAGATAGAGGAGGTTGTCCGCGCCGAGGGTCGCGCTGACCTTGATGCCTGATTGCGTGCTCGTGAATTGATACTCTCCTGCTGCCACTACGCCATCCTGCAATGGGAGCGGCGCCGTGCTGGCGACGAGATCCTGTGCGAAGGCTGCGATGGAAAACAAGGAGATAAACCCAAGGGCGAATGGAGATATGATCGATTCTTGTGGACGGAATAGAAAACGGACGTTCATTCACGGTAGGGTTTTGTTACCACACAAATCTGCCGGGAAGGGGAACGTCCGTGAGGAAAGCTATCACCGAGACTCGTATCGAGGCAACGCCCG
>JANYKC010000037.1 GCA_025358255.1 Spirochaetaceae bacterium | reverse complement strand
GGCGTTACGCTCGGCGGCGCCTCGCTCGGCAGCGGCGTTACGCTCGGCGGCGCCTCGCTCGGCAGCGGCGGCGCCTCGCTCGGCAGCGGCGGCGCCTCGCTTGGCGGCGATGCCAGGAGCGGCCACGCCACTTGCCATGGTGACAAAGCACGAGGACACTGCCGCATCGATGAGGGCGAGCGCATGGACCTTCCCCTGCCGCGGGGCGAAAAAGCGGAATCGCGTCCCATCAAAAAGCAGGGCTCCCACGGGCATGCCCCTCAGCTGGGCCGCGTAGGCGAGAAGTGAGGAGGCCAGGACCGCGGCGTCTCGCTTGGATAGCTCGCCGGAGCCCATCTCCATGGAAGGGGAAAGGTCGATGAGGAGGAAGAGCGTGAGGGATCTATCCTCGCGGTAGAGCCTTACGTAGGGTTTGGAAAGACGGACGGTGACGTTCCAGTCGATGAAGCGGGCATCCTCGCCCTCGTCATACTCGCGAAGCGCCTCGAAATCCACGCCGCGGCCCTTGAAGACAGAACGGAATTCGCCCCGGGAAAAAGCCTCCGAGAGGGCTGGCGAGGCGAAAATGAGGCGGCGTATCTGCGCGTGGAGCTCGTCCCTATCCATGGCCTTCCGCTGCTTTTAGGGAAGTGCCACGCAGGCAAGGACGCGGGCGATGACGGAGTCGGCCGTCATCCCATCCGACTCGGCCTGGTAGGAGAGGACAAGGCGATGGCGGAGGACTTCGGGGGCACAGGCCTTGATGTCGTCAGGAAGGGCATGGTCGCGGCCATCGAGGAGGGCATTGATCCTTGCGCAGCGATAGAGGTGGATCGAGGCTCTGGGCGATGCGCCGTATTCGAGCCATCGCGAGACGTCCTTGGTGGCGGCCGATGCTTGCGAAGGACGCGTGGCGCGCACAAGGTCCACTACATATCCCACAAGGGCCTCATCCACCAGCACCGATTCCGCGGCGCGGCGCATGAGGGCGATCTCCTCGACCCCGAGGACGCGGGAGACCCCGATGGTTTCACGGTCAGCCACCCGGCGCACGATGCCTGCCTCTTCCTCGGCGGTCGGATAGCCTGCGACCACCTTGAGGAGGAAGCGGTCGAGTTGGGCCTCGGGGAGGGGGTAGGTCCCTTCATGCTCGATGGGATTCTGGGTCGCCAGGACGAAAAACGGCGCAGGAAGGACATAGCTCGTATCGCCGATCGTGACCTGTCCCTCCTCCATCGCCTCGAGAAGGGCGGACTGCACCTTGGCGGGAGCGCGGTTCACCTCGTCCGCCAGGACGACATTCGCGAAAAGCGGGCCGCGCCGCGGCGTGAAATGGCCGGTCGACTGCTCATAGATGAGCGTACCGGTGATGTCGGCCGGGAGGAGGTCCGGCGTGAACTGGACCCGGCTGTACGCGAGTCCCGATATTTCGGCGAAGGTCTTGGCCGCCAGGGTCTTGGCCAGGCCTGGCACGCCCTCGAGGAGGACATGGCCCTGGGCGACAATGCCCATGAGGATGCCCCGCACCACGTCATCCTTGCCGACGATGCGCTTGGCCATCTCCGCCCGTGCTCGGCCTGCCAAGACGCCTGCCTCGCGGACGAGCCCTTGGTCCCGGCCTGCAGGTACGGCGTCTTCCCTTCGTGCTTCGTCCACGCTTGCGCTCCTGTTTATGAATTTCGTTCGATACTAGCCGCCACCCCGAAAATGCGCAAGGAGTCGAGGGTGTCACAAAGCCCTGGGACGCCTCGATCCGATGGCCATCATGGAAACGCGGCTCCGCGAATGTAGGCCTGCCGTTGGCCTTGCCAGGTGGAGCCACAGCCCGGGCAAAAATGGGGAATCGGCTGCCAGGCCAGCTGTCCTGGACGTCTTCCCCGGCGGCCGCGCAGGCCAGGGACAAGTAAGACAAGCGCGCTCGTCGAGATTGCCGGGAATGTAGCAATTGCGTAGGTCGGCGCAATGCCAAGGCTGGCTTGCAAAGGATCCTCTTCGGCATCGGCCCCTGCCTCCAGGGCCATTGCTGACCCGGCAACCTGAGGTAAAGCCTGGTCAGGCCCCCACCATCGCGGAACCCCAGGTGACGCCTTTGCCTGCGCCATCTTCGCTTGATCCTTCCCCGGGTCCCATGAGAGTCCGGCAACAGCCCCTGAGCGACTCGTCCAGGACTTCCATGACGACAGGTTTTCAATCAGCTTGGAGCAGCATGGGCCGTTTCCTCCAGGTTCGTTGAAGGTCCAGTCCTAATCGTCCAACCCCAGCCCGTCGAGGATTCGGGGGACGCACTTCTCGACCCTTGATCCGCGCGTCTTGGACAGTTTGGGTTGGGCGAAGTGAAATATATATGCCCTCTGCCGTCCCGGAGTCAACGCTTCAAATGCGGTCTTCAAGGCAGGGTGCCCATCCAGCTCACTCTGGAATTCCTGGGGTATGGCGAGGTCCGAAGTCTTTTTCGGCTCCACCCTCAAGCCCGCTTTTTCCACCTTGATAGCCTCCTCGATGTAGGCCTTCAGGGTCTTCTCCAACTTGGCAATTTCCTGGGCTTTGGTGAACCGGATCTGGCGGGCAGACTGGACATTCTCGGTTTGCTGGACAAGGATGCTTTTTGCATCCTTCAGCAATGCGCCCTTCATGAAAAGCAAGGCGCAGTATTCCTTGAATCCATGCATCAGGACCACGTTTTGTCCGTCAAGCGTGTAGCAGGGCTGACCCCACTTCAGCTCTTCGGTGAGGCCGCGGTCCAGGATAATCTGCCTCAATTTCCTGAACTCTTCCTGCCACTTCCTCTCCCTCGCCAAGAACTCATCAACCTTGGGATTCATGTCGCCACCTTCTGGGAAAAAAGGCTCATCCGCGTTGGACAGCTAAGTCCCGCGCTTCCTGGCTGGCGTCTTGCGTTCGTTCCCCTGTGCAGCCCTGTGACGGGCCAAGGCGATGAACGCAATTCAGAGATACTTGAAAAACCCGGAGAAGTCGTTGCTGACGCCCATCCTGTCCAAGGCGCCGGAAATCTCCCCGCGGTGGTGGGTGTAATGGTTCAGGACATGGAAAAGCGTTTGCCAGACGATCCTCTCCTGCTCCTCCCCCTTGAAGTTCTTGAACTTGATGGGCTTCTGGAGGTCTTCGAGCCTCACTTCCTCGGCGAAGGAGACGTAGAGCGCATCCATCTCCTTCATGAGCGCGGCGAGTTTCGTGAAGTCGTCCCCGACCTTGGCTTTCAGCGCGTCCATGTCCGCGTCGAGAATGGCGGCACGGAGGGAAGGATAATCCCCAAGTGCCTTGTACCGCTTGAGCCACGTTACCTCATACCAGGCGCAGTGCTGGATCGTTCCGAGAACGGTCCTGTAATAGGTTCCCGTCTCCTTGGCGGCGACTTCGTCCCCAGCCTTTTCAAGGGTGTCAATCAGGTTCAAGTTCGCGCCCCGGTTGTATGTGGCCAGGGCCAAGATCACTTCTTTCATGGAAACGACTCCTTCTCGTACGTCTCGTGATCAATGATACTGCAATTTTGGCAAGGGCATTTCGCATTGGACGAGAAATATCGCCTATATGCGTGGGATTCAATGGAGCCAAATCGGATGGCTCTTGTGACGGGCAAGGCATGCAACCAGGGTTTCCCCTCAACGCCGCCCGCGTGGCGCGACGATGACGCATGATGCTTCGGGGAATGGCGGCCCCTTGCAGGGAAGGGGCCTTGCTTGGCCTGTTTCGCGGCAATCGCTTTTCCCAAATCCCTCATCGGCAGGCATCGGTCCGCACCACGAGGGAAAAGGCCGGGGACCTTACTGACCCGGCAACCGAATATCGCTTCCCCCTCGTTGGCGGCATCGATGCTCGGAGCGTCCGGTTTTTTTCAGGCAGCCAGCCGGGACCGCTTTTAAGTCCTGCTCAGGAATGTGTATCCATCTGGCATATCGATGCCCGCGAGAAGCGGGCTGGGGTCCAGGCTGCGCCACGAAAGGAACAGCTCCTTTTCCTGCGGCGTGATCGGGAAGTAACGGCTTTCCTTTTCATTGCTGGCGTAGATTTGCGTAGGCTCTCCGGACTCGTCCACCCTCACCTCAAAGCGCTTGTCGGTGGAATTTTCCTTTATCTTCAGCGTGTAGCCTTTCATGCATGCTCTCCCGGTTAGCGTCACTGGATGCAGGGATGATACATCAGAAAGGGGGTCGACAGTAAGCAGTCGGGAAAGGCATCCATGATGGACCGCCCTTCGCGCTCGAGGCCCCGCATGGAAACCTCAAAGCAATGCCACGATTTCTTTATGTCCGTTCTCATTCGCAAAGTCAAACGCGGCAGCCCTGCTCCTGGAAACAGGCTTCGTGTTCGCATGGGATGAAAAAAGAAGGCGGACGATGTGGATCTCTCCTCTCCCCGCAGCCAGCAGAGATATGATCGATTCTTGTGGACGGAATAGAAAACGGACGTTCATTCACGGTAGGGTTTTGTTACCACACAAATCTGCCGGGAAGGGGAACGTCCGTGAGGAAAGCTATCACCGAGACTCGTATCGAGGCAACGCCCG
>JANYKC010000024.1 GCA_025358255.1 Spirochaetaceae bacterium | reverse complement strand
ATCCTCATCAACAACGCGGGTATCCTTGTGCCGGCCACCATCGAAGAGACGAGCGACGAGATAATCGACAAGACCCTCGATATAAACGTGAAGGGCGTGCTGTACGCGATTCGAGCCGCGACGCCTATCATGAAGCGGCAGGGCTACGGGCGGATCGTCAACGTCGCCTCGATCACGGGGAAAAACGGGGACAATTCCTCGTGCTTCGCCTACGGAGCCTCCAAGGGCGCGATCATCAGCCTGACCAGGTCAGTGGCGCGGCAGCTCGGTCCCTTCGGCGTCACCTGCAACGCCATAGCCCCTCACGCCGTCATGACGGCGCTGATGAGCTATTGGACCGAGGAGAAGAAGCAGTCGATCGCGGAGAAGATTCCCGTGCGGCGCCTCGGGACGGAGGAGGACATGTCGCGCCTCCTGTGCTTCCTCGCCTCGGACGAGTCGTCGTTCATCAACGGCGAGACCGTGAACATCAACGGCGGATACTACATGGATTGATGGCCGTCATCGAGACGGAAGGAGCTGCGCGATGCTTGAAACAAGGAAGCCGAGAATCGGGATGCTCGGCATCATGCACGGACTTTACGACGAGAGCCAGCCCGAGATCACGGCCGGGCAGGAAGCATTCGCGAGGGACGTCGCGCAGAGCCTCTCGGCCTTCGCGGATATCGACTTTCCGCGCGCGGCGAAAAGCCGCGCCGACATCGAGGCCATCGCCCGCGACTTCAACCACCGCGGCTACGACGGGATACTCGTGGTGATGCTCCTCTACAGCCCGGGCTTCAGGCTCGTCAGGGCCCTCGAGGAGAATCGTCTGCCCATCCTCCTCGCTAACATCCAGCCCCTGCCCGTCGTCACCGCGGACTGGGATTGGCGCCGCCTGACCACCAACCAGGGAATCCACGGCGCCCAGGATACCGCCAACATGCTGCTTCAATCCGGGTCCCGCCCCACGGTCGTCACGGAGGACTGGAGGAGCGAGTCCTTCAAGCGCCGTTTCGAGGATTGGTCCCGCGCCGCGATGGCGGGAAAGCTGCTCAAGGGCATGCGCATCGCCTGCTTCGGCAGGATGAAGGGCATGGGCGACATCGTCGGCGACGAGGGCGAATTCCAGCGCGCGATCGGGCCCGAGGTCAATCACGAGGGCATCGGCCAGATATTCGCCGCCATGGAGACGATCGAGGAGAGCGGGATCGACCGCCTCGTCGAGGAGGATCGGAAGCGATTTCAGGTGTCGCCTAACTTGTCGAGGGAGAGCCACCGCTACGCCCTGCGCCTCCAGCTCGGCTTCGAGGCTTTCCTGGTAACTCGGGCCTACGACGGCTTCACCGTCAACTTCGATTCTTTCCGGGAGGACGGGCGCTTCAAGCAGATCCAGATGCTCTCGGCGTCCAACCTGATGGCCAAGGGCTACGGCTACTCCAACGAGGGCGACGTCCACACGACGGCCCTGGTCGCCGCCGGATCGGTCCTGGTAGGCGACGGCCACTTCACCGAGATGTACTCCCTCGATTTTGTGAAGGACTCGGCGCTGATGAGCCACATGGGCGAGGGCAATTGGAAGGTCGCGCGGCGCGACAGGCCGATACGGCTCATAGACAGGCCGCTCGAAATCGGCGGCCTAGAAAATCCACCGACCTTGGTCTTCTCGGCGCAGCCGGGCCCGGCCTCGCTGCTGTCGCTGGCCTCCATCTCGAAGCTGGGATATAGGCTCGTCTGCTGCCCGGGCGAGGTCCTCGATACCGAGGAGCTCCCCGGCGTGCCGATGCCCTATTTCCATTTCCGTCCCGCGACGGGGATCAGGGCGTCCATGGACAAGTGGCTCCTGGCTGGGGGCACGCATCACGAGGCCATGACCCTCGGCGCACACCAGAAGAGGTGGGAGCTGCTGGCCCACAACCTCGGCATCGACTACATAGAAGTCTGATTCGCCAAAAGGGGAGCGGAATGCTCGCGTACGTCTACGATTCCGAGAAACGCTTCGCCCTGCGCGAGGTCCCGATGCCTCGCGAGCGCGAGGACAACGCCGTCCTGCGCGTCGAAGCCTGCGCGATATGCGGCACCGATCTGCGCGCCCACAAGTTCGGAAGCGGCAAAATAGCCGTCCCTCGGGTCGTCGGACACGAGGCGACGGGCCGGCTAGTGCACGTAGGCGCCTCGATCCGCGGCTTCTCGGGGGGCGAGAGGGTCAACGTGGCGCCGGCCATCGGCTGCGGCGCCTGTCCCCCCTGCAAGAAAGGCTTCACCAATCTCTGCGACGAACTGAAGACGATCGGCTTCCAATACGACGGGGGCTTCGCCGAGTACATGGAGCTGCCCGCGAGCGCCTTCGCCGGCGGCAATGTGATCGCCCTCGACGACCCGAGGCTCTCTCCCGACGACGTAGTCCTCGTCGAGCCCATCGCCTGCGTCCTCAACGGCCAGGAGCCGCTGAAGATCGCCCAGGGCGACTCGGTCCTCATCTTCGGGAGCGGCTTCATCGGCTGCATGCACGCGCGCCTGGCCCTGATGAAGGGCGCGTCGAGGGTCGTCATGCTCGAGGTCAACGAGCGCCGCCTGATCCAGGCCAAGGAGATGATCGGCGCGGAGATTGGCGAGGATTCCATTTTCAGCCCGCTCGACCCCGAGTTCGATCGACGCATCAAAGCCGCGAGCGGCGGCAGGGGCTTCGATGTCGTCATCGTCGCCTGTTCGGTCGGGAGCGCGCAAGCGCAGGCAATCTCCCTCGCCGCCAAGCGGGGAAGGGTCAGTCTCTTCGGCGGCCTGCCCGGCGAGGGCAGGGGCTTCGTCGACAGCAACCTCGTCCACTACAAGGAGCTGGCGGTCTTCGGCGTGCACGCCTCGACGGCCTCGCAGAACCGCCAGGTCCTCTCGTGGATACGCGAGGGCCGGCTCGATCCGCGCAAGTACATAAGCAGGGTGTTCCCTCTACAGGACATAGAACTCGCCTTCGATGCGCTTGAAAGCGAAAATATCCTGAAGGCGGTCATACATCCATGAATCGAGCGCGGTATGTCATGGCGATCGACCAGGGGACGACGGGCACTAGGGTCATCCTCTTCGATCATCGAGGCGAAATAAGGGCGAACGCCTACCACGAGATCTCTCAGATCTATCCTCGTCCTGGGTGGGTCGAACACGACCCCCTCGAGTACTGGAGGACCTTACTCGCGTGTTGCGAGGAGATATTCGCGGAGGGCGCGATAAGCGTGCTCGATATAGAGTCCATCGGCATCACGAACCAGCGCGAGACGACCATCCTCTGGGATAAGGAAACAGGAGAACCTGTCTACAACGCCATCGTCTGGCAGTGCCGCCGCGGAGCCGCGCTCTGCGACGAGGTGAAGGAGGAGGGCCACGCCGACCTGATCAAGAGGAGGACCGGCCTCGTCGTGGACGCCTATTTCTCGGCGACCAAGATCAGGTGGATATTGGACAATGTCCCGGGCGTCAGGCAGAAGATCGATCGGGGACGGATATTGATGGGCACGATAGACACCTGGCTCATATGGAAACTGAGCGGCGGACGATACCATGTCACGGACGTATCCAACGCCTCGAGGACGATGCTCTTCGACATCCACAAAATCCAGTGGGACGACGAACTGCTCTCGATATTCAAGGTGCCGAAGAGCATCCTGCCCGAGGTAAAGCCCTCCAGCGGGATCATGGCCTGGACCGAGCCCGCTGTCTTCTTCGGCGCGAGCGTGTCCATTGCCGGCGTGGCGGGGGACCAGCACGCGGCTACCTTCGGGCAGACCTGCTTCGAGCCCGGGATGGCCAAGAACACCTACGGCACGGCGCTCGCGCTCTTCATGAACACCGGGGAGAAGCCCGTCGAGTCCAAGGCGGGCTTGACCACGAACCTGGGCTGGCAGGTCGGAGGCGCGACCGAATACGCCTTGGAGGGAGTGATCTTCATCGGCGGAGCGGTGATCCAGTGGCTCCGGGACGGGCTTAAGATCATCGACGACTTCGCCCAATGCGAGGTCTTGGCCTCGACGGTGGCCGATACGGGCGGGGTCTACGTGGTGCCCGCCTTCACGGGTCTCTGCGCCCCCTACTGGGACATGTACGCGCGCGGACTGATAATCGGTTTGACCCAAGGCATCGGCCGGGCCGAGATCGCGCGCGCGGCCCTAGAATCCATCGCCTATCAGACCAGGGACGTCGTGGACGCCATGGAGAAGGACTTCGGCGCGCGCACGCCGTCCCTGCGAGTCGACGGCGGGGCGACCAAGAGCGATTTCCTCATGCAGTTCCAGGCGGATATCCTCGGCATCCCCGTGGAGAGGCCGAGCGTCACCGAGATGGCGGCGCGGGGCGCTGCTTACCTGGCGGGCCTCGGCGTGGGATTCTGGAGCGATAAGGCCGAGATAGCGGCCCACTGGAAGCTGGACAGGGCCTTCGAGCCGAGGATCGCCGACGATAGGCGGGAGGGACTCTACGCGCACTGGCAGAAGGCGGTCGCGCGCTCCTTCGATTGGGACGATCGGGCGCGGCTTGTCCACGATGGCGCTCTTTCGGTAAGATAATTAATAATCGCCCCAAGGAGCGCGGACGTGGTGGCACAGATAAAACAAAAGACCATCGTCGAGCAAATAATGGAGAAGGTCCGGGAGCTGATCATAACGGACAAGCTCAAGCCCGGAGACCGGATCCCGACGGAGAACGAGCTCGCCGCGATGTTCGGCGTGGGGCGGTCGTCGATACGGGAAGCGGTCAAGGTATTCACCTATCTCGGCGTATTTGAGACGCAGACCAGAAGAGGAACCATACTCAACGACAGCAACTCCGTGTCGTCGGAGGCGCTGAGCTGGGCTTTCCTGCTCTGTGAAAAAGACTTCACTTCGATCATGGGATTCCGCAAGACCCTTGAGCAGGAAGCCTGGATAGAGCTCGCCCGACGCTATCGTGACGGCGACCCCGCGGTGGGCGCCGCCCTCGAGAGGATGCAGGAGCAGATACTCGCGATGAAATCGGCCATCGCCGCGGGCGACATGGACGGGCTCAACCAGGTGGATTACATCTTCCACCGGATAGCGATCTCCGAGATGGACAACGCTGCCGTGCTCGCGCTTTTCGAGACGCTGCGGTCCTTCACCTACGAGGAGATTCGGGTATCCAACACCTTCCGGGACGACCTGGGCACAGTGGTCTCCGAGCACCAGGCGATCCTGTCCGCGGTCAAGGACAAGGACCCCCTGGCGGCCTTCCACAAATTCCGCGAGCACATCGATACGACGCGGGACAGGATAGTCCGGAAGAATGCGGATTCCCCCGCGGCCGTTCACCCGTCGAGCACAGCCCCCTGATCCGCTCCTGACACGAGCCGGCTGTACAGTCCCAGGAAGCCGTCCCTGACGACGGGCGGCCTTTGCCGCCACGCCGACCTCCGCTGCGCTAGGGTTTCCTCGGGCACCAGAAGTTCCAGCCGCCTCGCGGGGATGTCTATCGATATGAGGTCCCCGTCCTGCACTAAGGCGATGGGCCCGCCCGCATAGGCCTCCGGGGCGACGTGGCCGATGCAGGGCCCCCGGGTCGCCCCCGAGAAGCGGCCGTCGGTGATAACCGCCACCGATTCGTTGAGCCCCAGGCCCGTGAGCATGGCCGCGGGAATAGACAGCTCCCGCATGCCGGGGCCGCCGCGCGGGCCCTCGTTGCGTATCACGAGGACGTCCCCGGCCCGTATCGTGCCGGCGAGAAGAGTGTTGGTCAGGTCCTCCTCACATTCGAAGACCCGGGCCGGACCCCGGAACACGAGCATGCCGGCAGCGATCCCGCTCTGCTTGACGACCGCGCCCTTGGGAGCCAGGTTGCCACGCAGGACCGCGAGGCCGCCCTCCGGCGCCAGAGGATCGGAGAGGGGACGCAGGATCCGGGCATCTCGCGCGATGCCGCGCGCGGCCACCTCGCCCAGGCTCTCGCCGCCGACGGAAGGGGTTTCCAGGTTCAGCAATGGAGCCAGGATGTTGAGGACGGCGGGAATGCCGCCCGCGCGATCGAGATCCACGACCGTGTAGGGTGAGCTCGGGCGGAAGCGGCCGATCAGCGGGGTCGTCCGGCTTAGGCCGTCGATGCGGTCCAAGTCCAAGCTCAGCCCCGCGTCGCGGGCGATGGCGGGGAAGTGCAGGGCGGTATTGGTCGAGCCGCCCAGGGCCAGGGTCACGCGCAGGGCGTTCTCGAGGCTGGCCGCCGTGAGGAATCGTCGGGCGGCGACTCCCTCCCGCGTAAGCTCGACCGCGCGCCGGCCGCTGTCGATGCAGAGCCGCCGACGCCTCGGATGCGTGGCGGGCAGGGTGGCGCAGCCGGGCAGCGAGAGGCCGAGAGCCTCCACCGCGCAGCACATCGTGCTCGCCGTGCCCATGAAATTGCAGGCGCCAGGGCCCGGACAGGCGTGGGTCTCTATCTCGGCGAACTCGCGATGCGAGATGCGCCCGGACTCGACGGCACCCATGCCCTCCTTGACGTCGCTCGTCATCACCGGACGTCCGTTCGCCCGCCCGCTATCCATCGGTCCGCCGGTCACGACTATCGCGGGCAGGTCCAGGCGGGCCGCGGCCATCAGCATCGCGGGCACGATCTTGTCGCAGGTGCACAGCAGCGCGAGTCCTTCGAAACGGTTGGCGCGCGCGATGAGCTCCACGGATGCCGCGATCACGTCTCGGAGCGGCAGGACGGAGTGCATCCCCCTGCCCTGGGCGATGCCGTCGCAGGGGGCGACCGTATTGACCTCCACCGGAGTGCCGCCCGCCGCCCGTACGCCCTGCTTCACCCAGGCCGCCAGCTTCCGCAGGTGGGCATGCCCCGGGTTGGCCTCGCTCCAGGAGTTGACGACGCCGATCAAGGGCTTTTCGAAGTCCGCGTCGGCGAAGCCCACCGCCCGGTAGAGGGCGCGGGGATAGGCCCCGTGCAGGCCCGCGAAGAGCCCACGACCACCTGCGCTGCCTGCTGCTGCCATCCCTCAGTCCCTCCTAGGGAACCTCATGTCCTTCTCGATCTCGGTGTACGCGAGGAGGCTCTCGCCCCGGCCCGTAGCGAGGAGGGTGTTCATGTTCTCCAGGCCGAGGTTCCGCGGCTCCGGGCCCTCGAGGGCTGCCGGCGCCTGCGAGAGCTGGTCGTAGAGCCTGGCCGAGTGCGTGAGGGCGGTCATGGCCAGGTTGCGCCGCCTCGCGTCTCCCGAGCGTGCGGCCGAGCGGTAGAGGGCGACGCCGAGGTTGTTTTCGGATTGCAGGTAG
>JANYKC010000090.1 GCA_025358255.1 Spirochaetaceae bacterium | reverse complement strand
AACCCGAACAATCCGACAGGATCGTATATTCATGCCGAGGAGCGACGGGACCTCATCGCCCTCTGCCGGCAATTCGGCTGCGCCCTCGTCGTCGACGAGGTCTTCTTCGGCTTTCCCGTGGAAGGCCCCGCGGCGGAGGTCAATGCCGGAGCCTCCTTCGTCGGCGAAGAAGGCATCCTCTGCTTCGTCCTCGACGGACTCTCGAAGCGCCTCGGCCTGCCCCAGATGAAGCTCGGCTGGATCGCCGCCTCGGGACCTCCGCGCGAACTGGAGGAAGCGAAGGGCAGGCTCGAGATTATCGCCGACTCCTACCTCTCCGCGGGCACGCCGATCATGAATGCCCTGCCCTCGTTGCTCGAGGGCGCCCCGGCCTTCGCCGAGGGTTGCCGCTCACGCCTGTGCGGCAACCTCGCCGCCCTTCGCGGCATCCTCGAGGGCCCCGGATCCCCCCACCGGGTGCTCCGCTGCGAGGGCGGCTGGACCGCCATCGTGGAATCCCCGCGGTACTCGAGCGAGGAGGAGCTCGCCCTCGGCCTGCTGCGCGAGAAAAAGCTCTGGTCGCAGCCCGGCTACTTCTTCGACATGGAGAGGGAGGCCTTCTTCACGGTGGGGCTCATCCTGCCGCCTGAGCTCCTGGAGCGGGGCGCGCGGGCCTATGGCGAGTACTTCGAGGCCCTCCAGGGCTGAGGCCTGAGGCCGGTGATCAGGATGCGCCCTGGCTGCTGAAGGATTCGCGGAAATCCCGAGGCGACATGCCGCTGTGCCGCTTGAAGAAACGCGAGAAATAGTAGGGATCGGCGAAGCCGAGTTCCTCGGCGATCTCCTTCACGCTCGGCCCCGCATCGAGAAGCCGCTCCTTCGCCCGCGCCGCCGTGAGCGCTGCAAGGTAGGCGTCGGGCGGGGAGCCGGTGCTCCGCGAAAAGCGCCGGCGGAAGGCCGAGTAGCTCAAGTTGGATTCCCGCGCGAAGTCGCGGGACACGAAGCGCGCCGCGCCGATGGACTCGGCCATCTTCGCCCTCGCCAGCTCGACCAGCTCGTCCACGGCCTGCGAGGAGACGGAACTGGCGTTGTCCGCGAGCAGCCTGGCCAGGAAGGCACCGAAGCGGATCGAAAGATCGACGTTCTCACGGGCATCGTCGGCGCAGGCGAGGAGGGACTCCCAGGCCGGGACATAGGATTCCGCCTGGCCCAAGCGCATGACCGAGCGCCCGGCGCCGAGCAGCCCGCTCGCGACATAGTCATTCGGGACTCGCCCCGAAAAAATGCACCAATACTCTTTCCAGAGCCCCTCCTCGTCAGGACCGTAGCGATGGGGCAGTCCGGGAAGGAGGGCGATGAGGTCTCCTGCCTCGACCGCGCGCTCCTCCCCGCCGCGTGCGCGGAATCGGCCCCGGCCCTCGACCAGGTGGACCAGGGCGAAGCTCTGGAGCGTTCGCTCGGGGAAGGCGGCGTAGCCCTGCGAGCGGCCCTTTGTCATCCTGCCCAGGCCCTCGATCGACAGCCCAAGCCTGACGCAGAGGGCGCAGGGGGGCGGTATCCGGTTGAAATCAGCCGTCATTGGCGGGATTATAGGTGCCCACTGCCAAATCGTCCATCATGCGGGTCATCGAGCCCATGGCTTCCCAGGTCGCGGCGTCTATACTCCTCCCTGTATGGAGGGAACATGCCGACACCGCGCGAGAACCTGCTCCGGACGCTGAAGAGGGAGGGCTTCGACTCTGCTCCCCTGGATTTCGAGCTCTGCCCCTCGCAGCTGGAGCGATTCAAAAGTGAGACCGGGGCGCAGGATCCCGCGGACCATTTCGCCCTGCCTGCCCGGAGCCTCTGGCTGGAAGGGACTTCGACGCTGGCCGACCCGGCCGCCCTCTATGAAGGGAGCCTGCCCCAGGCTACGAGCTTCGACGCCTTCGGCATCGCCCGTGTCCCTGGCGGCGAGGGTTCCTACCACTTCACGAGGATGCTCCACCCCCTCAAGGGGGAAATCTCCGAGCGATGCGTGGCCGAGCACCCCTTCCCACGGATCGACGAGGCCGCCGTGGAGGGACTGGACTCTGGCTGCGCCGCCCTTCGCGCCCGGGGCCTGGCGGCCGTCGGCGCGCTCGCCTGCACCGTGTGGGAGACCGCCTGGTATCTCCGGGGCATGGAGGACCTCATGGCCGACATGATGACCGGCGACCCCCGGGCCACCATCCTCCTCGACCGGGTGACCGAGCTGGCCAGGCGGAAAGCCGGACTCTATGCGAGGGCGGGCTGCGACATCCTCTCCCTCGGCGACGACATCGGGATGCAGAGCAGCATCATCATGAGCGTCGAGCTCTGGAGGACCTGGCTGAAGCCGAGGCTCGCCTCGGTGGTCGCCGCCGCCAAGGCAGCGAAGCCCGACATCCTCATCTTCTACCACTCCTGCGGCTACATCCTCCCCTTCATCGAGGAGCTCATGGAGATCGGGGTCGACATACTCAATCCCGTCCAGCCCGAGTCGATGCCCTTCGAGGAGGTCTGGAGCGCCTTCGGCGACCGGCTCTCCTTCTGGGGGACTGTCGGCACCCAGACGACCCTCCCCTTCGGGAAACCCGAGGACGTCCGCCGGGCTGTCGATGCCAACCTGCGCCGCTGCGGCGAGAGGGGCGGCATCGTCATCGCCCCGACCCACGTCCTCGAGCCCGAGGTGCCCTGGGAGAATTTCATGGCTATGGTCGAGGCGGCCCGCGGGTTCAGGTTCTAGCGGCTTCTAGTGTGGGCGCGGCCTGGGCTCTGTGCGCTCCGAGCGGAACAGGCTGAAGCCGTAGGGAGGCAGGTCCCGCGAGCCTATGATCGCTTCCCACGCGGGGGGGAGGGCCACCGAGGCGCCCTCGCCCCTGTGGTTGAGGGCGAAGAGGTAGTCCGCCTCGGCGCCCCGACGTCTCACCAGCTCCAGCCCCTCCGCGCTCGGTCCCAGTGAGGCCAGGCCCGCGGCCTTCGCCGCGTGGTCCACGAAGCGCGACATCAGGGCCGGATCCAGCTCGCTGCCGATGTAGTAGGCCCTTCCCGAGCCCGCCTCGGCCTCGGTGATGATGGGCTCGCCGCCGTGGTCGCCGCCCCTACCCCGAGCGAGGGCACGCGCGCCGCGAAGCTCGATGACATCCCACCACAGCCGCGCGGCGCCGACCGTCCCCTCGCATTCGACCCTCTCCTCGCAGTCCCGGAGGCAGTCGTAGTCGAGGATCTCGATGCCCAGCAGTTCGGCATAAGGACCAGGGAGGGGGCCTTCCGTCTGGCAGAGGTTGTCCTGGTCCTTGACCCCGGTGCGCATGGTCAGGACGAGGTGGCCGCCCCCGCGGACGTAGGCGGTGAGCCTCGCGGCCAGGCCCGGCAGGTCGAGGAAGAGGAGGGGGGCGATGATGAGCCGGTGCCTGGCCAGGTCCTCGCTACCCGAGATGAAGGCGAGGGGGATGTTCCGCTCGTGGAAGGCGCGGCAGAAGCCCATCGTATGCTGCAGGTAATCGAGGTCGGGGTGGTGGGGCTGGACCTCGAGGGCCCAGTTCTGCTCGTAGGAGAAGAGCAAGGCAGCCTCGCTCCCGCCGAGGCAACCCCTGAAGTCGTCCATGACCGGCGAAAGTTGGGCGATGCAGGCCTTGAGCTCCTCGTAGCGCCTTCCGGGCAGGCCGTTGTGCGGCAGTATGCCGTGCCAGTACTGCTCGGTCCCGACGGTGCAGCTCCTCCATCGGAAGAACACCACCGCGTCGGCGCCATGGGCTATCGACTGCGCGGTCCACAGGGCCAGCTGTCCCGGGCGGGGTGTCTTGCCCAGTATCGACCAGCCCGTGGGGCCCGCCTGCTGCTCCATCACCCAGAAGGGTGCGCCCTTCAGCCCCGCCATGAGGTCCAGGTGGGCGGCGAGGGTGGCGGGGTCCTTCATGGGCTGGGGCCTGTCGAAGAAGCCCATCGGGTACTGGTCGTGGCTCACGAAATCGAGGGACCGGGCGAGCTTGAAGTAGTCGACGAGGTCGAAGAAGCCCATGAGGTTGTGGGTGATGAACTGGCCCGGGGCTTCGCGCCGGATGATGGCGGCCTGCTCATCGTGGAACTCGATGATGAGGTCGGAGTGGAAGCGCTTCCAGTCGAGGTGGAGGGAGGGGTTGTGCGCGTTCACTGCGTTGGCGGCTGGGGTGGGGACCTGCGCGAAGTCGTCGTAGGTCTGGCTCCAGAACACGGTCCCCCAGCGCCTGTTGAGCTCCGCTATCGTGCCGTACTTCGCCCGAAGCCAGGCCTGGAAGGCGTGCCTGCAGGACTCGCAGTGGCAGAGGTCATGGTGGCTGTTGCCCAGCTCGTTGTCGATCTGCCAGCCCAGCACCGATGGCTTGGAGGCGAAGTGCCGGGCCATGGCCTGGGCGATCCTGCGGGCGTGGACGCGGTAGGCCTCGTTGGACTGGCAATCGTGGTGGCGCCCGCCGAAGCCCCTCCGGACTCCCCGGGAGTCGAGGGGCAGGATCTCGGGATTGGCCTGGATTATCCAGGCCGGCGGTGACGCGGTCGGGGTGCCGAGGACGACGCGTATGCCAGCTCGGGCCAGTATCTCGATGCTGCGGTCTAGCCAGGCGAAATCGAAAGTGCCTTCGGCGCTCTCCATCTTCTGCCAGGAGAATTCGGCCATGCGGACGAGGTCGATGCCCATCTCGCGCATCAGGCGGGCGTCGGTCTCCCAGCGTGCCATGGGCCAGTGCTCGGGATAGTAGTCGACTCCGAAGTGGATGCTCACGTTCACTCCTTGATAGCGCCGGCGGTGAGGCCGGAGAGGAAATACTTTGAGGCTGCGAAGAATGCGATCAGCAGCGGAAGCACCGCCAGGGTGTTCGCGAGCATGAGGACGCCCTGGTCGGCGCCGCGCATCGGGTCCCCCTGGAGGTAGCGCAGGAGGAGGGGCAGCGTGAAGAGCCTGCTGTTGCGCAGGATGAGGAGGGGCTGCATGAAATCGTTCCACGAGCCGATGAAGCTCATGATGCCCAGGGCCGCGAAGGCCGGCGGCAGGATGGGCACGATGATCCTGAAGAAGATGAGCCACTCGCTGCAGCCGTCGATCTTCGCCGCGTCGATCAGCGAGCCGGGGACGTTGTTCTGGCAATACTGCCGCATCCAGAAGATGCCGAAGGCGTTCGCGCAGCCCGGGACTATCAGCGCGAAGTAGCTGTTGATGAGCTTGAATTTGGCCATCATGATGAACCAGGGCACGATCCCGGCCATGAAGGGGATCATCATCGTCACGAGGAGGATGCCGAAGAGCTTGTCCCTTCCGGGGAAGCGGTACATCGCGAAGGCGTAGCCGCCCATCGAGCAGAAGAGGAGGACGAGGAAGGTGTAGGCGGTCGAGATGATGACGCTGTTCAGGTAGCTGCCGAAAACGTTCACCGTCCTGAGCATGTTTGCGAAGTTGCTTGCGAGATTGTCCCCGAACCAGAAGGGCGGGGGAAAGCGGAAGATCTCGCTCGTCGAGCGGGTAGCCAGCACGAACATCCAGTAGAAGGGCACGAGCATCGCCACCCCGACCAGGACGAGCGAGGCGTACAGAAGGATCTTTTTCATGCTCGCCTCCGTGTCGGTTTCTCGGCCTCGTCGGGCGAGAAGAGCTTCATGTTGATAACGCTGAAGACGACTATGATGGCGCACAGGACATAGGCGCAGGCTGAGGCGTAGCCGTAGAGGTTGTTCCCCCAGGGCGCCTTGTCGAGGAGGTACATCATCACGGTCAGCCCCTGGTTGTTCTGGCCGCCCTTCATGCTGTTCGTGAGCACGAGGGGCTCGGTGAAGAGGTTGATCGTGCCGATCACCGACTGCAATATCGTGAAGAGGATGATCGGTTTCAGGATGGGCACGGTGATGCGGAAGAAGACCTGGCTGTGCCTCGCGCCGTCCATCTCGGCCGCCTCGTAGAGTTCGTGGGGGATGCCCTGCATGCCCGCGAGGTAGATGACCATGTTCCAGCCTATCCATCTCCACACGAACATGATGAGGATGGCGGGCTTGATGTAGTCGCCCTTCCCTCCCCACCAGTCGATCCTGTGTAGGCCCAGGGACTGGATCGCGTAGTTGATCAGCCCCGAATTGGTGCCGAACATGGCCTGGAAGACTATCGCGACCACGACCGAGCTGGTGACCACAGGGAGGAAATACACCGTCTTGAAGAGGTCCTTTCGCTTTACCAGGTCGGAGTTGAGGATGTAGGCGAGGACCAGGCCCCCGCCCAGGATGAAGATGTGAGCGAAGACGCCTATATATGCGGTGTTGTAGAGGGCCTTCCAGAACATGGGGTCGGTCAGGAGCCGGGCGTAGTTGCGGAGCCCCACGAAAAGGGCCTTGCTGATGCCATCCCAGCTGAAGAAGCTCAGGTACAGGCCCGCGACGATGGGAAAGAGGCCGAAGACGATGAAGAGCAGGTAGAAGGGCGAGATGTACGCGTACGCCACCCTGTTTTTTTTCAACTGCATCAGGAACGAGCGAAGCGGGCTGATGGCGCCTCGCTTCCCGGAGAGGGTGCTGCTGTTCATAGGTCGACCTTTTCCCGAGGGGCTGCTTGAGCGGGGCGGCCACTGCGGACCGCCCCGGATTCCCTGATCCTGCATCCCGCCGACGGCGGGATGCTCCCTTATTTGAGCTTGCCTGCCGCCTTGAGGATGTCCACGTTCCGGTCGTAGTCCTCGCGGGTGTCGATCGCGATCTGCTTCTTGACCGCCGCGATGATCTCCTCGGGGCTCTTGCCCTCGTTGAGGCCCGAGTTGACCACGTTGCCGATGGTGTTCTCCACGGTGGTGTCCATGAGGGTGGAGAAGGTGGGCTTGGTGGCCTTGGCTATCTCGACCCAGAGGGCCTTGGTCTTCTGTCCGGCGAAGTAGGGGTCGCCCTCCTTGTACATGGGATCGTCCCAGGCGGGGATGTAGCCGGGGAAGTAGTCGACCGTCTTGAACATCGTGTTCTGGGCGCCCTTGGTCGCAAGCGCGAACTTGATGAATTCCCAGGCCAGCTTCTTGTTCTGGCTCTGCGAGGGTATGGCCATGTAGGATCCGCCCCAGTTGGAGGAGGCGATCTTGCCGGGTATGTGCGCCACGCCCCACTGTCCCGAGGCCTTGGGGGCTATCCAGGACTTGAGGAAGCCGCCGTACCAGCAGCCCGCGACGACCATCGCGTACTGGCCCGAGCCGAGCCCGGAGTAGGTCTCATTGGTCCAGAGTCCGACGTTGGCGTCCCAGCCGTTCTTGCGCATCGTGAGCGCGGCCTTGAGGGCCTCGGTGGCCGCGGGCTTGTCGAGCTGGAGCTGGAGCTTGTCGTTGTAGAAGTCGCGGTTCATATAGTTCCAGCCGTAGAAGTCGGCGGCGCTGTTGATGAGCCAGCGCTTGTTGGGAACGTAGACGGCCTTGGCGGCCTTGAGGACGCCGTCCCAGGTGGACAGGAGCTTGTCGACATCAGCCGGCTCGGTGGGCAGGCCCGCGTCCTTGAAGACGCTCCGGTTGTAGAAGAGGGTGGCGGGGCCGATGTCCCAGACGAGGCCGATGAGCTTCTTGCCGTCGACCGAGGCGGCGATCTGCCACTTGTAGTCGACGAAGTCCTTCTTCATCGCACCGGCGCTGTAGGGGGCGTCGAGGAGGTTCTCGAAACCGCTCGAGTCCCTGAACTTGCCGATCCAGCCCTGCTCGATCATCGCGACGTCGGGGGCGCCGGTGCCTGCGGCGATGGCGGTCTGGAGTTGCTGGTGGTGGTCGGCGGTCGCCATGAAGGTGAGGACGACCTCGACATCGGGGAACTTCTTGTTGAATTCGGGAATGATGGCCTTGAAGGCCACGTCGCCCGCGGGCCAGCCGGCCACGACGAGCTTGGTCTTGGCGCCCTGGGCGGAGGCCCCGGTCACGAGGGCGAAGAGCATAGTGACAGCGAGCGCGCACAGCATCAGTTTTTTCATCACGTTCGTCTCCTTCCACATAAAGTCTGCTATCGCGACGCGATAGTGGATACCCAATGAATCCGCGTGTGAACTCGAGTACACACGGCGGCAAAAAACTGACATCTAGAGCCTCCGGACGCTCGACCGCTCTATCAGCCGTATCTCGATGGGCTCGGGCGGGAGTATCTCCTCGCCTTCGATGAGGTCGATGAGGAGACGGGCGCACTCCTGCCCGTGCCGGTGTGGGGAAATGGATACGGTCGTCAGCGGCGGCGAGGTGTAGGCGCTTCCCCAATGGCCATCCACGCCCGTCACGGAAATGTCCTGGGGTATGCGGCCCCCCGCGGCCTGAAATCCGCTGATGAAGCCGATGGCGATGTCGTCGTTGAAGCAGGCCAGCGCGTCGAGGGCGAGCCCCTTACGGACATACTCCCTCGCCGCCCCGAACCCGATCGCATAGTGGTCGATCTCGTCCATGGGATTCCTCGGGTCGTCGGGACCGAGGATATACCCCCGCCCGCCCTCGTCCCCTGACACGCCCATCTCCTCCAGATACGCCCGCTGGCGCGGGTCGATGTCGTGGCTCCTGTCCATCGAGACATAGCCGATCCTTCGATGCCCCATCGAACGCAGGTAGCCGACGGCGAGGTGGATCGCGCTGCCCACATCGACCTCGACGCGGTGAAGGCCGGATGGCACGTAATGCCCGTAGCTCAAGGCCACGACGGGGACGGGGACCGCGCCGATGAACTCGTTCGCGAGGAATTCCTCCGAGGGCAGGACAATGCCGTCGACCATGAGGCTTCGTATCTGCTTCTCGCTGAGCCCGCTGGAGATGACGATCATGTAGCCCCGTGCACGTGCCGTCTCCGAGAGGCCCTTGTAGACCTCCATGTAGTAGTTGTTCGAAAGGTCGCGGACGTAGAAGAGGAGCTGGCGCGAGCTGTTGCGCTTGAGCGACACGGCGATCGGGTTGGGGTGGTAGTTGAGCTCGCGGATGGCCTTCATGATGAGCTCGCGCTTCTCGCTGGCCACATAGCCCGAGTTGTTGAGCGCGCGCGACACCATCGCCACCGAGACCCCGGCCCTCGCGGCGACCTCTTTCCTGTTGGCCATCTATTCAGCTCCCATTACGAGAAGATCAGGCGAAAGCGCCTCGAGAGCTGCCCGGCGGCGACCCTGTGGCGCGCGTCGAGCACCGTGGACCAGGCCATCTCCCCGCCGATGCCCGCCATCGCGGCGTCGAGGTGGAGGAAGGTCTGCGGCCTGCGCACGAGCTCGTGCTCGTGGAGGGCCCCCCAGTAGTCTTCGATCGTGTTGTGGTGGGCGTCGAAGCCGAAGGCTCCGCCTCTCCGCCCCTGGACCTCGATCGACCGCCCCTCTGCCTGCTTGAGCCTGAGCCAGCGGGTGTCGACGTGGCTGCCGCTGTGGCTCACCGGGACGAAGGGGAAGTGGGTCGATTCGACCGTCGCGGTATACCGGCCCACCGGGCTCGCCTCGCGGCGGTCGATGTAGCTCTCGCCCGGGCCGCGGCCAAACCACTCGACCCGCTCGAAGCCCTCGGGGAGGACGAATTCCACGCCCAGCCGCGCGAGGTGGCCCCAGGAGGCTTCGACGTCGTAGCAGAGCTCGAGCTCGAGCGAGCCGTCGGCGAGGAAGGTCCAGGCGGTGCGGCCCTCGATCGCGCCCTTCGCGAGGCGGGTTCTGACCTCGAGCCTCAGGCTTCCTTCGTCGTCGCTCCGGCTCACCGCAAAGCCGGCGAGCTCGCGCTCTCCGGCGAGCCGCCGCTGG
>JANYKC010000061.1 GCA_025358255.1 Spirochaetaceae bacterium | reverse complement strand
TGAACGCCATCATGTTCAAGGTCACCAATGCCCTAGCCGAATCCATCAATGCGACCATTCAGAAGATCAAGGCCAGGGCCTGCGGATTCAGGAACAGGGCTCGATTCAGGATCGCCATTCTATTCCACAAGGGCGGGCTTTCTATGTTGCCTTCAGGAGCTTTGGGCTCCTAATCCACACAGAAGTCCGAAGCCCCGTCTTTTCTATGTCCCCCTCGATGCAAGGAACCCCGCGCCTTTCGTACTCCTCGATGTGGTGAGAGAAAGAAACCTCTACCCCAAGATCGAGGCAGTACCGCTCCGAACGGCCTTCGTGGAAAGCGACGGGAGCGTCCTCGTCCCGACGGTGGAAGGTCTCCTTGGCGACAAGCTCACCGCCTTTGGCCCAAACACGACAGGCATCCCCCTAAACGACCACTACTCCATGCAGTTCATGAAACAGGTATTCGATATCGGGGAGCTTTTCGACGCGGCCTCGGATCTTGCCGAAGTGAGAGC
Organism: Spirochaetaceae bacterium; assembly: GCA_025358255.1. Classification (GTDB taxonomy): domain Bacteria; phylum Spirochaetota; class Spirochaetia; order Treponematales; family Rectinemataceae; genus JANYKC01. The sequence goes on along the minus strand of JANYKC010000061.1, from coordinate 10,706 downwards.
TGCCTACGAGTCGATATTCGCGGCCGAAAACAGGTATCGAGGTGGTCAGTTTTCCTCTGGTCAAGCGCTGGAGGACGCCTTGTCGACAGCCTACTGCATGGCCCAGGTTGGCCTTTCGGGAGCGCCTAGGGATGGACGCTGCGAGCTCATCGAGCTTGGTCGCAGGCAACTTGAGAGTCACCTTGTCGGCGCCAGGTTCCGCCGCGAGGAAATGAAAACTGCCGCGGCGAAGGCCGCACTTCTCTCCCGGGCCATGCGCGCGGAAGCTGATCTTTCGGACTTGCGCTATAACGAAGACCGCTTGGGATTCCTGAGGACCTTTGCCTTCCCGGATGAGTTCGCTGCGGTTCGCAGGCTCGAGGCGATTCCTGAGACAATGTGGTATTGGTCGATGGCAATTCGCCTTCGCGCCGGCGAGCATTAGGACCCCAAGGCAGAGTGGGGGCAGGGCGGGATCGCCGGGGTCGCCCGCGAGGGCGGCGCCGGAAGCCCGCCCGAGGGGGAGCAGCGACAATGGCTGTGCGCCTCGCGCCGCCTCGGTCGGGGCGCTCCCCCCTTGTTCCCCCTCCCGCCGCCTAGTCCCGCAGGACCCTGAAAAACCTGAGCCGCGGGCGCTCCAGCCCCCTGGAAAGGGGCCAGAAGGAAGGGCCGCAGCATGTTTTCCTCGACCGCCTTTTCCTGCTATAGTGAGCCTCCCCAGGGAGAACACGAATGAAAGCGAACAATCAGGAACCGAATGCCAACGAACTTGCGGCGATGTACGAGCAGAGCTTTTCGGGCTTCAGTTCCTTCAAACCCGGCCAGGCGATAGAGACAGAGGTCGTTTCGATCTCCAAGGACAGCGTATTCCTTCAGCTGAACGGAAAGAGCGAGGGAATCATCGACCGCGCGGACCTGACCGACGAGACGGGCACGCTTGCCGTCAAGGTGGGGGACAGGCTCCGGGCCTTCTTCCTCAAGGCCGAGGGCGGGGAGATGCGCTTCACCACCAAAATCAGCGGCAAGGAGGCAGGAGCCAGGATGCTGGTGCAGGCTTTTCGCGAGAAGATGCCGGTGGAGGGCCTTGTCGAGAAGGAGATCAAGGGCGGCTACGACATCAAGATCGGTGATTTCCGCGCCTTCTGCCCCTATTCCATGATGGGCGAAAAGCGCTCCGAGGATTCCGCCGGATACGTCGGCAAGCGCCTGCCCTTCAAGATCCAGGAATTCGGGGACAATGGCCGGAGCATCCTCGTCTCGAACCGGGCCATTCACGAGGAGGCCCACCTGAAACGGCTCGAGGCGCTCAAGAAGGAGCTTCGCGAGGGCATGGTCGTCACGGGCAGGGTCGCGTCCATCCAGTCCTATGGCGCCTTTGTCGACCTGGGCGGCCTCCAGGCCCTCCTTCCCGTCTCCGAGATCAGCCGCTCGCGGGTGGAGGACATCCACGCCGTCCTGGAACCGGGCCAGGAAATAGAGGCCGTGATCCTCAAGCTCGACTGGCAGGGCGAGCGCATCAGCCTGAGCATGAAGAGTCTCATCGCCGATCCCTGGGACAGGGCGGCGGAGCGCTACCCCGTGGGCTCGAAGCATGCGGGAAAGGTCGTGCGCCTGGCCGATTTCGGCGCCTTCGTCTCGCTGGAGCCCGGCATCGACGGCCTTGTGCATGATTCGGAAATCAGCAAGGCCTCCGGCGAGGGCCCGAGGGGGGGATTGAGCCTGAAGCTCGGACAGGATCTGTCCGTGGAGATCCTCGGGGTGGACCTGGACAGGAAGCGGATCTCCCTCAAGCCCGCCTCCACCGCCGAACAGGACGCGACAACTGCCAAGTACCTGGGAGATTCGGGCGATTCGGGCGATTCGGATACCTACAACCCCTTCGCAGCGCTCCTCAAGAGAAAATGAGCTGCCGCCAGAGGGGCATGGACAGCAGGGAAGCGCCTTTACTGACCCGGCAACCAAACATTGGCTTGGGCCCATGATTCTGACCCGTAGCGACGGGCCAGAATCATGGGAGAGTACCCGATGTTAAGTTGCCGGGCCAGTAAGTCCATCTTCAAGGGCGGGACAAGCCTTCTTCCCAGGCATCCCCGAAAACGCCGTCTCTCGATCGACGCCGACATCATCTGCGACCGGCCCGATTCCGAAATGGAAAGACCGCTCGCGGGAATATGAGGACTGCCGCGGCCAAGGCCGCTCTTCTCTCTCAAGCCATGCATGCAGAGGCTGATCTTTCAAGCCTGCGCTACAGCGAAGCTCGCTTGAGCTTCCTGAAAACCTTCACCTTCCCCGACGAGTTCGCGACGATCCGTAGGCTCAAGGCAATTCCCGAAGCGATGTGGTACTGGGCTATGGCTACTCGCCTTCTCGCCGGCGAGCAATAGGAACAACAAGAGAGAGCGGGGGTGCCGGAGAAGCCAGGAGCCGGCGCCAAGGCGCGTCGCGCCTTGGCGATGGCGAGGACTTCGGAGGTAGGGGGAGCAGCGATGCGGGCCGCGCGCGGAGCGCCACCTGCGGCGCGGCGCTCCCCCTCTTGATAAACTTAAGGCCCTAGGGCCACTACACCCGGAGCTGGCCGCGGAAGCCCCGGACGGAGTAGTAGGATTCGGCGCCGTTGTGGTACACGAAGACATGGTCGTAGCGGCGGTCTCAGAAGAGGGCGCCGCCGAGCTTCCGGATCGCTGCGGGTGTCCTCACCCAGATCGAGGTCTTGCGGTCAAACTTCCCCAGGTCCTGGAGGCTCCGGTACTCTTCTTCGGTCAGCACTTCGAGGCCCGTCGCGGCGGCCATCTCCAGGGCGCTGCCGGCAGGCTTGTTTTCCTTGCGCGAGCCTAGGGCCTCGCCGTCGTAGCAGAGGCTGCGCCGGCCGGTCGGGCTTTCGGGCGAACAATCGCAGAAGAGGTAGCCCCCGCTTCCCGCCTCGAGCCGCTCCCGGACGCCCGGCCAGGCGATAGAGACCGAAGTCGTGTCGATCTCCAAGGACAGTGTCTTCCTGCAGCTCTCCGGAAAGAGCGAGGGCAAGGTCGTCACGGGCACGACCGCATCATCCAGGCCAACGGCGCCTTCGTCGACCTGGGCGGCATGCGGGCCCTCTTTTCAACAGCCTGCTAGAGGCGCCGTCGCTCTGGTTGTAGTGGGCCAGACCCTCCAGACGCGCCACATGACCTGGCCCGCGAGGCCCGTGACGCCGTGCACGAAGCCAGGGCGCCAGGCACCGCTTTTCCCGAAGCCCCCGATTTTGCCATTGACAGTTCGGGCGAGATTCCACATTATTCTGACCTGTTGTCGGAGGTAAACCATGGCCGGAAGCTTCCTCGTTGGTGAGTGGCCAGGGCTCGTCGATTCGATCGCGAAAGGCTTTTCTTTCAGCGCGGCCGAGCGCGATGCCTTTTCCTCCTGCCGCGTGGCCACCCTGATAGGCGCCCTGCCCTTCCTCTCGGACTGCACTGAGCCACGGCGATACGCCTTGGCCCACCTGGGCACCTACGTTCTCGCGACCCGTTCCGAGGCGAAGGAGGCATTCCTCCATTCCCCCGCAGACGACGCCTTCCCGCGGCGCAGGCTGGAGCCGATCAGCGATTTCCCCGGCGGGGACAGGCACCTCGTCGAGCGTGGGATGGACCTCCTTGCAATGGTCATGTTCGCGGGCTACGAGCGGGACCGGGAGGCCGACAGGGCCACGGGCAAGTACAATCCCTGTGGCGCGAACGCCATGGACTGCGGAAAAGCCATGGCGGAGCTCGTGGCCTCGGTCGCCGCAAGACCCTGTCCGGATATGGACGCGATCCTCGACCCCTCCGCTGCAGCCCTCACAACCTGGAGTTGGTAGACAATATGGAAAAGAGCCTTGTCCGTACCGGTGCATTCTTCGCGATCGCCTTCGCGGTCGCGGGGCTATACGTCGTCGTCTCTGGCTTCGCGCTGGGGAAAACAGCCCTTGAGGTCTTCACGTATAGCGGTTTCTGGCTCTGCGCCATGCTCTCGCTCGCCATGTATGCCAGCACCCGGGTGACACGACTGCGCTATATCCAGCCCATCCTCATCCTGGCGCTGATGGTCGCCAACCTCATGACTTCCCCCGACCCCTTCGCGAGCAGCATCTTTGCCACGACAGCTGCCATCCTCTTCTACCAGGTGGGCTTCTTCAACAGGCGCCGTGCGTTGAAAATGACCGCCTACCTCGCCTTCTACTACGCCCTCACCGTCCTTCAGGTCTTCATGAGGGACATGGGCGGCTTCTTAAAGGAGGAGACCAGGGCGGATCGGGGTTTCGGCCCACTCATCATCGTCACGATCTTCCTCCTCTTCCTCTACCTGTCCTTCAAGGAAAGGCTGATCGTCTACCTCAAGGAACCCAAGCCCCGCCTGTCGCTTTCCGAGAAGGGCCTGTCCAGCGCCGAGCACGCCTACTCCATTGCCATCATCAACGGGAGGAGCCTCAAGGAAGTGGCCTTTGACTTCGAAGTCAGCGAGTCTACGGTGAGGAACACTATCGCCCGGGCCTACAAAAAAATGGGCGTCCTGGACAAGACCGGGTTCGCGGTCCTCGCCGCTTCCTGGGAGATCGTGGACTAACAGGGCCTGCCGGCTCCATCAAGCGCTCTCCAGACCTGACCCTTCCCGGGCGAGCCGATCCCCACCGGATAGACGTCCCTTGCCCGAAGTGCCCTTGATCGTGGAATCGAGGCCACCAGGCAGGAAGCCGCGGGGCAGGTCGATTGAATCGATGTGCGGCCTGACCTCGGAGAGGTAGGTGGCCACGATGTCGGCCGCTACCTCCTGGACCACAGACCTGACCGTCTCCCGGGACCTCTCCTCAGGCGCGAGGCGGGACAGTGCCTTGCCTATCTGCATGAGGTCGCGGGGGCGCGAGAGCGTGTGCCGGGAGAGGTACTGGAAGAGGTCCTCGTCGCACTTGACCTGCTTGTGGCGGATCTGCGAGAAGCCGAAGTAGGCCGCGACCGGGTCCTTCTCCGCGCGCTCGGGCTCGAGGACGCCCGCGACGCTCTCCGCCGCCTTGGGGTCAAGGTGCCGGTTGAAGTACTCGTCGATGTTGTCGATGAAGATGGCGATCGGCTTGGTCACGGCGCGCTTGAAGGCGGGCACGAGGACCGACTCGAGGTCCGACTTGGCCCTGAAGTAGTCGTCGCGGTCGGCGTGGATGAGATGGCTTACTGACCCGGCAACCAAACATTGGCTTGGGCCCATGATTCTGACCCGTAGCGACGGGCCAGAATCATGGGAGAGCACCCGATGTTATGTTGCCGGGTCAGTAAGTACTCCGAGACCGAGCTCACCTGGCGCTTCGAGCAGAGGCCGGTGAGGAAGTGGCAGATCTCCCCGGACGCGAAGGCGAACTGGACCCGGCGCAGGGTGGCCATGATGATGGCGATGGACCAGATGGACTCGATGTCGGGCGGGTCGCGGAAAAGCTCCACCGAGTCGCGGGAGAGGTTGTCCGAGAAGGCGAACTTGTCGATGCCGCTCTCCGGGATCATGAGGAAGCTCGCCATCGACTCCCGCTTCATCTTGAGGAGGATGGTCTTGCCGATGCCCTTGGTGGCCACGACGAAGGACTGGATCGAGTTGTCCTTGTCGAGGTAGTCCCGCATCTCGTCGTTGAGGAGGAGGATGTCCTTCCCGGTCGCCAGGTTGAAATTGTCGGCGTCGATGATCCAGTTGTCGCACGCCATCTTGAAGCCCTCCCCGCAGGGTATGCATGGTATCACACTGCGCGGCCCGGCGCGAGGGGCGGAGGGCGAGGGCTCCGGACTCGATCCCGCGGCCTGAAGGCCCTGCCCTAGACAATTTCAGTGTCCTGTCAGATTCGCTTCGCTCAACTGCGGAAACCGCAGCGCCCTCCTCCCCGAGGGACTGGGCCACAGGCAGCTTCCACGGTTTCCATCGAGGCCATGCCCGAGACCCTCATAGGTCCCCTTCATGCCATAGCCAGGGAGGGGGCAGGGCCCTCCTCCTGGGCTCCGTATTCTCAAGGCCGGGCTGCCGCTGCGTGGCCGCTGACCAGCCCTTCCTTGCCAACTATCCCAAGGCGGGATTTCGAGGCGCCTTGGAGAACATGAAGGAGGGCTTTTAGGATGTCCCGGAGACGGAAGCATGGCAGGCCCTGGGCTTCGCCGACACCTTGGCCCACGCCCTTCGGCTGGACGTGCCCGTGATGCTCACCTCGGGAAGCGCCGACGTCACCTGCCCCCCCGACACGATCGAACCCCTCTTCGAGCGGCTGGGCGGCACAAAGTCCTACTATCCATGAAAAGCATGGCGTATGGCCACAACAGGGAGTTCACCTCGATGGCTGGGGCCTGGCTGAGGCTCCACCCCTAGCAGGCTCATCTCCCTCCGTTCAAGGACTTGCCTGGGAAACCCGCTGCGGACCGCCCTCAAGGGATCCACGAACAGCGGCAGACCCGTGAGCAAGCGCCAGAAGCCGTGGGCTAGGAGCAACGTGTCCCCCCTGGGGAAGAAGGTCCCCTGCGCGTCCAGCCGACGGCACAGGAAGGCAAAGGCCCGCGCTGGCGGCCGCAACCGTGTCGACGCGAGCCTGTGGGATAGGCCTGGCCGGTCGCGGGTGAGTCGATGGACTCCGCCGGGCTGAATCGATAGTATCCTCTTGGCCGCCCATGCAGGCGGCCAGAAAAGTCTTGGAGGTGCCCGATGAAAGAAACCCTGCTCATGTACGCCCGCCACACGAAACAGACCAATGCGACCGTCATCGCCCTCGTGGATGCCCTGCCGGAGGCGGCGCGCGGGGAAGACCGGAAGAGCTACTACAAGAGCCTCGCGGGCCTCGCGTGCCACATCCTGGACGCCACACTCTATCTCCACGGCCTCTACCGGGCATCCTTCCCCGCCGCCGCGAAGGCCCTGGCGGCCACGGCGGACCTCAAGGCGCCCGAGGGCGCGATCTCTGATGCTCAGTGGAAGAAGCTGAAAGCCGACCTCGCCTTCGCCGACCAGGCCCTCATTGACCTCGTGCTGTCCTTGGGCGAGGCCGACATCTCCCATCCTGTGAAGCTCGACTGGTACGAGGGCAAGCCAGCCGCCGTGCCCTTCTATGTGCTCGCGCACCAGCTCTTCGAGCACGGGACCCACCATCGCGGGCAGATCTCCCAGATCCTCGACGAGATGGGCATCGAGCACGATTTCTCGGGTATCGCCCTCGAATGCCTCCCAAGGTAACTGGACACCGGATCGGACACCGGACGCCCCCGGACGCCAAAGAAGATCCGGGAAGGGAAGCCGCGAGGTCGTTGGCGCGCGAAGCGCGGCGATCAAGGCCGGCGCTCCCCCCTTACTGACCCGGCAACATCACATCGGGCGCTTTCCCATGATTCTGGCCCGTCGCTGCTGGTCAGAATCATGGGCTTAAAGCCAATGTTCGGTTGCCGGGTCAGTAGTCCTTCTCCGGGCGGAAATGGAGAGACGAGCAGAGCAACGCAATGCCCGCGAACAGGCGCCAGAGGCCGTGTCCTTGGAGCAACGCGTCCCCCCTGGGGAAAAAGAGCCCCCGCAGGTCCGGCTGGCGGCACGGGAAGGCCACAATTAGGAAGAATCCCGCGCCTAGGAGCCAGCGCGAGGCCGGGCGGCTGCGCGGGCGGAGCCTCTCCACGAGGCCACAGGCGAACATGGCCAGGATCAGGGAAGGAAGCGCCACGGCGGAGGACATGGACCATTTGAGGATGTACAGCAGGGCGCCGACGCCCACGCCCACGCCCACGCCCACGCCCACGGCCAAGGCGCAGGGGGCCGGACCTGGGGACTGGCCCTTTCCACCGTATCAAAGGACCGGACCGAGGAGGCAGGGGACCAGGCGGCTGGCTGATCCGCCCCGGGATTGACTGTCAGGCGCAGAAATGGATAATCGACAGATTACTGCCTGAAGGAACGATTATGTGTGGCATCTTCACCGTCCTCGATATCAAGGGAAACCCCGTGGAACTCCGCAAGCTCGCCCTCTCCCACGTGAAGGCCCTGAGGCACCGGGGGCCGGACTGGTCAGGGATATGGTCTAATGATGACGCAATCATCTGCCATGAGCGCCTGGCGATCGTCGACGTCACCCATGGGTCCCAGCCCCTGGTCGATTCCCGCACCGGGAGGGTCCTGGCCGTCAACGGCGAGATCTACAACCACAAGGAACTCACGCTGGAGCTTCTCAAGAAGCCCCATGAATTCCAGACCGAGTCGGACTGCGAGCCCCTCCTGTATCTCTATGACGAGTACGGCCCCGGCTTCCTCCCGCGCCTCAACGGCATCTTCGCCTTCGTGATCTACGATCCGGCCACGAAGGACTTCTTCATAGCCCGGGACCACATGGGCATCAATCCCCTCTACTGGGGAAGGGACGGTGAGGGCAACCTCTTTGTCTCCTCGGAGCTCAAGGCCATCCACGACCTCTGCCCCAAGGTCGAGGTCTTCCCCCCCGGCCACTATTACCGGGCCAGCGAGGGCAAGCTCGTGAATTGGTACAAGCCGGCCTGGGCAGTCCCGGGCTTTGTCCCCACTGGCGAGGCCGATTTGGGCAAGCTCCGGGCGGCCCTTGAGGACGCCGTGGTCCGCCAGCTCATGTGCGACGTGCCCTACGGCCTCCTCATCTCCGGCGGGGTCGATTCCTCCGTCGTGGCGGCCATAGCCGCGCGGCACGCGGAGAAGCGGGTCGAGACAGGTGGCCAGGAGAAGGCCTGGTGGCCGCGCATCCACTCCTTCTCCGTGGGCCTCCCCGACGCCCCCGACACCAAATATGCCCGCCTCGTGGCCGAGGCCATAGGGAGCCAGCACCACGAGATCAACTTCACCATCCAGGAGGCCAAGGACGCCCTGCCTGACGTGATCTGGCACCTCGAGACCTTCGACGTGACCACGATCAGGGCAGGCACCCCCATGTACCTCATGGCCCGGAAGATCAAGGCCATGGGCATCAAGATGATCCTCTCCGGCGAAGGCGCGGACGAGATCTTCGGGGGCTACCTCTACTTCCACAAGGCCCCGAACCGTGTGGAGTTCCACGAGGAGCTCGTGCGCAAGCTCGAGATGCTCCACCTCTACGACTGCCTCCGGGCCAACAAGGTGATGGCCGCCTGGGGCGTCGAGGCAAGGGTTCCCTTCCTTGACCCCGAATTCATGGACATGGCCATGGGAATCGACCCGGCCCACAAGATGATCCACAAGGCCGCCCCCGGCGAGGCGCCTGGATCGGGGCGGATGGAAAAGCACATCCTGCGGGCGGCCTTTGACGGCTGGGTGCCCAAGGAAGTCCTCTGGCGCCAGAAAGAGCAGTTCTCCGACGGCGTGGGCTATTCCTGGATCGACTCCCTCAAGGCCTACGCGGAAAAGGAAGTCTCCGACACGGCCATGGCCAACGCCGTCCACCGTTTCCCGAAGAAGACGCCTGCGACCAAGGAAGCCTACCTCTACCGCTCGATCTTCGAGGGCCACTTCCCGAATCCCCAGGCGGCGGAGCTCGTCCCCGACGGACCGAGCATCGCCTGCTCGACGCCCACGGCCATCCGCTGGGACGCTGCCTGGGCTGGCCTGGCCGATCCCTCGGGTCGCGCCGTAAGGGGAGTGCACGACCAGAGCGTGTAAGGCGCCACCTCCGCTAACCTGCGACCCGGGGTCGCGCCGTAAGGGGAGTGCACGACCAGAGCGTGTAAGGAATGTCCGGATGTGGTGGCGCCGCCTGGCGATGGCCAGGGCGCGGCGATCCTCAACGAGGCGGGCCATCGAAGCGCCCCGATCAACGGCGGACTTGGCCTATCCAGTCAAAAAGCTCCTCAAGGTCGTAGTCGCCTCCGTGGCCCTGGCCCCAGGGCAGGGCCAGGTCTACGGTCATGCCGCCGTCCTGAGCCTCGTGGCAAGGATGACAGGGACAGCGAAGGAGCCGTCCTTGTTGCCGGCGCCATGGCGTATGCGCCAGTGCCTGGCAGTCACCGTCCCCTTTGCCCCCACGTAGGTCATGGGGTTCATCATCCTCACGGGGGCCGGTTCGGCCTGGGTCGACTTCATCCTCGTCAGGTAGGCCTACCTGTCAAAGTCGAGGGCCGTGACGGTCCCGTCCTTGACCGTGATCCAGGAGCCGCGGGAGAGGTCCCTGCCGCCCTTGAGGGCCTTCTGGGCCGATGCCTGCACCTGGGCAGCGGTCATCGTCCCCGCGCCGGACATCCCGGCGTGGTCAGTGATCCCCTGGAACTGCCACTCGTAGGCGAGGTCGGCCTTGTTGGGCGGGGCAGGAACCCCGGCCGCGCCCAACAAGGCCAACGCCGCCCTGATCTCCGCGCTCATGAACCGCGACGCGAAGGCCGTTCGAAAGGCACTCGATGCAGGGGCCGCCCCGAACACGGTCGACGCGGAGGGTCGTAATGCCCTCATGCTCGCCATAGGCACCTACAACCCTGAAGCCATCGAACTGCTCGGGAAAAGCGGAGCCGATATCGAAAAGCGGGATGCCGAGGGCTTCTCCGCATGGTGCTACCGTTTCTACCCCAGCATCGCGAACAAGCCCTACCCGGACAAGGAAGGAACCAAGACCTTCAAGATGGTGAACGACCTCTTCAGGCAGAAGACGCGCCAGGAGTCTGTCGGACTTTGGATTTCGCCTGGGCGAAGGCGATCCGCGAGCGAAAAGGCAGCGAGGATTGAGGGCCATACTTGCTGTATGGCCCGATTGACGAGCTGGTTTTGCGCCGCGGAGGGCCGAGAACAGGCGAAAA
>JANYKC010000045.1 GCA_025358255.1 Spirochaetaceae bacterium | reverse complement strand
ACGCGCTTTCGACCTGCTCGGGGTGACGCCCTGATCGGCTCAAGATGCAGAAAGCGGGGAAGTAGTCAGAAAAGCGCAACCGATTTTTTTGTAACTGTTTTTTATACTGATATTTAGGAACTTTTTTACGGAAAAGTTTGGCTTAGTCTCCTTGAGCGACAGGATATGGGGCTTCGCCGAGGCCGCATTCGAGGAGGTGGACTCCGCCGCCGCGCTCCGCGCCGCCCTCGAGGCGGAAGGCTTCACGGCCGTCACCGGCCTGGCCGGGATCGACACGGCCTTCATGGCGAGCTTCGGCTCCGGCGCCCCCGTGATCGCCCTCCTGGGCGAGTATGACGCCCTCCCCGGGCTGGGCCAGGCCGCGGCGCGATATGCGAAAGAGGAGCCTGTTCCCGGCGGGAACGGCCATGGCTGCGGCCACAACCTCCTTGGCGTGGGATCCCTCGGCGCGGCGCTCGCCGCGAAGGACTACCTGCGCTCAAGCGGCGAAGGCGGCACGGTCAGGTAATACGGCTGCCCCGGCGAGGAGCGCGGCTCGGGCAAGACCTTCATGGCCCGCGCGGGCGCCTTCGACGGCGTCGACCTCGCCCTGACCTGGCACCCCGGCGAGGTAAACTGTGTCCTCCAGGCCAGGACCCTCGCCAACCTCTCCGCCTATTTCCGTTTCACCGGCAAGGCGGCCCATGCCGCGAGCGCGCCCCACCTCGGACGGAGCGCCCTCGACGCCGTGGAACTCATGAACATCGGCGCGAATTTCCTCAGGGAGCATGTGGCAAGCGAGGCGCGGATCCATTACGCCATAACGGACGCTGGCGGAATAGCCCCCAATGTCGTCCAGGACCACGCGGAGTCCCACTACTTCTGCCGCGCGCCCCGGGTCGCCCAGGCCTGGGAGATCTACGAGAGGTTGTGCGATATCGCGCGAGGGGCGGCATTGATGACGGGCACGGCCTGCGAGATACGCTTCGCCGAGGGCCTTTCCGACTACATACCCAACAAGGCGATGGGAGAGCTCCTCCAGCGCTGCATGGAGAGGGCCGGCGTCCCGGCCTTCGAAGAGGCCGACAGGGAGCTCGCCCGGCGTTTCAGGGCCACCCTGTCGCCCGCGGAGCTAGGTTCGGCGCTGGCCCAGGCCCGCTTCACCCAAGGCAAGGAGATAGCCCGGCGCCTGGAAGAGGAAGCCCTCTGCGAGCTGGTCGGCCCCCTGTTCCCCGCTGACGCCCTGCTGCCAGGCTCCACGGACGTGGGGGACGTGAGCCAGATCGTGCCGACCGGCCAGGTGGTCTGTGCCTGCACCGCCTTCGGGACCGTTCCGCATACCTGGCAGTTCACGGCGCAGGCCGCCTCCTCCATTGGCCACGAGGGCATGCTGGCGGCCGCCAAGGTCCTGGGCCTCGCCTGCGTCGAGGCCTTCCGCGATTCCGGCCTTGTGTCGCGGGCGAAAGCCGAATTGCAGGAGAGGACAGGCGGGACCTATGAATGTCCGATGCCCACGGGCATCCTGCCTGGAGTCGGCGCCAGCGGCGCCGCTGGCGCCGATGGCGGCGCTGGCGCCGATGGCACGGGGGCGGCGCCTTGATACCGGTTTTCCAAAGTCCTGTTCCCATAAGGAGGCGATGATGCCAGGTGCGACCAATGCGCGCAAGTACAGTTTCTTCGGCTCGATCTATTTCGTGGAGGGCGCGGTCCTCACGATGTTCTCCACCTACATGATCATCTACCTGCGTAGGTTCAACTTGACCTTCACGCAGATCGGGGTGATCTCCTCCATCTCGCTCCTGCCGACGATCCTGAAGATATTCATCGGGGCCATCAGCGACAAGTGGAGCCTCTTCTGGAAAGGGCACCGAAAGCCCTACATCTTCGTCGGCCTCGTCCTCCAGGGGCTGGGCTACATCATCCTTCCCTACGTCTCGCCCGTGGAGAGCTATGGCCTCTTCGTCACGGTCTCCTTCTGCATCGGCCTGGGCATGGCGACCTACGACACGACCACCGACGGCCTCGGCATCGACATCACCCCCGTGGCCGAGCGCGGCAATGTCCAGGCCTTCTGCGTGGGCGGACGCGCCCTTGCCGCCGTGGCCTTCGGCATCGCCTTCGGCCTCCTTGCCGCTAAGGGCCTCTGGAAGTACGCCTTCTGGCTCATCGCCGTCCTCTCCTTCATCGAGCTTGGCGCCCTCCCCTTTGTCAAGGAAAGGCCGCGCGAGGAGCAGCCCAAGTTTGCCTGGGCAGCCTTCAAGGAGCTCGTGAAGCCGGCCTACATCATATTCGTGCTGATCGGGACCTTCTTTCCCCTCGCCCTCTACTCGAGCTACTCCATGCTGTCGGTCTTCCTGAAGGAAGGCTTCGGCGTGGGCATGAACACCATCGCCCTCCTCTCCGCCGTCTTCGGCATCGGCCAGGTGGTCGGCGGGCTCGCGGGCGGCCCCCTCCTCAAGCGCTTCGGGCGCAAGGCCAGCCTCTACACGACCGCCATCGTCACCGCCCTCGCCACGCTCTTCCTCGCCCTCCTGCCCTCAAGCGGTCTGGCCTGGCTCGTGGTGCCCCTCTTCGGCGCCGCCTTCGGCTACTATTCCACGGTCTACTTCGCCGTCGCCATGGACTTCGCCGATCCCCGCATCGCCGCCTTCATGTTCGCCGTCACCATGGCCTTCGGCAATGTCGGCATCTCCGGCGGATCGGCCCTCTCGGGCGTCCTCGTGGACAAGGTAGGCTTCAGGCCCATGTTCATGATCTACGCAGGAGTCAACCTCCTCATGATCGTCCTCTCCTTCGTCGTGTTCAGGCTGAGGAAGGACCTGGCGCACAAGGTGCGGACGCCGGAACTTGCGGTGGCTGGATAGGGCCCTGCGGTCCTGTCAATTAACCTGTTCGCCGCGGCCATGGTACCTGCGCGGCCGCGGCGGCATCCCGGCGCTGGAGGTGGACCGATGGCTGACGCCCGCATCAAGCTTCCGTGCGGAATCCAGGGCCTGGCCCATCGGAAGGTGTTCCGCGCATCGCGCGCCTTCGAAGGCAACGCGGCCTACATGGACCGCGCCGAAGGCCTGTGGTGGGCCTACAAGTTCTATTGGCGACCGGTGGAGGCCGCCGAACCCGGCTCGGGCCTCGAGGAGCATTTCCGCGGCCAGGACCTCGATTTCTCAAAGGCGGAGGGCTTTGTCGAGACCGCTTCCATAGAGCATCCTCGGTCCCATGGGCCTCAACAGCACGCCCGCGATGTTCGACAGGATCCACGAGGGCGGGAAGGGCGTCGGCCTTTTCTCCACCGCGAACAACCACTGCCTGGACCAGGGCGAGGCGGGCCTCAGGGAAACCCTGGACTTCCTGGACAGCCGAGGCTGTCCCCACGTCGGGACGGCCCGGAGCCGCGAGGAGCGTGACGCCGTCGTCATGGTGGACAGGAATGGAGTGAAACTGGCCTTCCTCTCCTTCACTTTTGCGCTCAATTGGAAGGAATTGACCGAAGGCAAGGGCTACCTGGCCAACTACCTGCGCCTCAACAGGCCTGGCACGGACATCTCGCCGATCGCGGCGCAGGTCGCGGCCGCCCGTGCGGCGGGAGCGGACGCGGTTGTCGCGTGCCTCCATTGGAGCCTCGAGTTCGAGTCCTACCCGATCAAGAACGTCGATAGTGTCCCGAACCTTTGGGTTTGAATCAGGTCAAACCATTTTTCGCGTTCCCTCATTGGGGATCCGAAGGTCCTCAAAGGGGGCCCCTTGCATTCCTTCCCGTTTTGCCCTAATCCCTGCTGCAACCTGCACTTACATGCTCCTGACGATCGTTGGTTCGCCCGTGATGGCTTCCACACAAGCAAGGCATTCGGCCATGTGCCCCGCTTTCGCTGCCGGTCCTGCGGAAGGTCCTTCTCGACCCAGACCTTCTCGCTCG
>JANYKC010000012.1 GCA_025358255.1 Spirochaetaceae bacterium | reverse complement strand
GTTGTTCGAGGCTATCGTCGCGATCGTCACGACCGGGAAGCTGTTGTCCACCGTCATCGTGCCGCTGGCGGCGCTCGTGTCCGTCGTGCTGTTGCCCGCCAGGTCCGTCGCCGTCACCGAGTAGGTCGCGAGCCCTTCCGTGGTCCCGGCCCCCACCACATAGGTGATCGTCTTGCCGCTGCCGCTCGTCCCGGCCAAGGCGCCAGAGTTTGCGATCACGCCGCTCGTCGCTCCTGCGATATGGCTGTCCGTCGCGTCATAGGTCAGGGTGATCGTGTTGCCCGTCTTCGCGTACAAGGGGTTTGTAACGTTTGTCGAGCCTATCGTCGCGATCGTCACGACCGGGAAGGTCACGTCGACCGTCACGCTCCCCACCGCGCCTGAGTTAGCCGTCGTGCTGTTGCCCGCCTTGTCCGTCGCCGTCACCGAGTAGCTTGGCGTCCCTTCGTTCGTGCCGGCAGTCACCACATAGGTGATCGCCTGCCCGGAACCGCTCGTCCCGGCCAATGCCCCCGAGTTCGCGATCGCCCCGCTCGTCGCCGTCTGGATGTTCGTGTCCATGGCGTCGTAGGTCAGGGTGATCGTATTGCCCGTCTTCGCATACAAGGAGTTCGTGCTGTTGTTCGAGGCTATCGTCGAGATCGTCACGACCGGGAAGCTGTTGTCCACCGTCATCGCACCGCTGGCGGCGCTCGTGTCCGTCGTGCTGTTGCCCGCCTTGTCCGTAGCCGTCACGGAGTAGGTCGCGAGCCCTTCCGTCGTCCCGGCGGTCACCACATAGGTGATCGTCTGCCCGGCACCGCTCGTCCCGGCCAATGCGCCTGAGTTCGCGATCGCTCCGCTGGTGGCCGTTACGATATTGGTATCAGTGGCCGTGTAGGTCAGCGTGACCGTGTTGCCCGTCTTCGCGAAAGCCGGGTTCGTGCCGTTGTTCGAGGCGATCGTGGCGATCGTCACGACCGGGAAGCTGTTGTCCACCGTCATCGTGCCGCTGGCGGCGCTCGTGTCCGTCGTGCTGTTTCCCGCCAGGTCCGTCGCCGTCACCGAGTAGGTCGCGAGCCCTTCAGTCGTCCCGGCCGCCACCACATAGGTGATCGTCTTGCCGCTGCCGCTTGCGCCGGCCAAGGCGCCTGAGTTCGCCACCGCGCCGCTCGTCGCGGCCGCGATATGGCTGTCCGTCGCGTCATAGGTCAGCGTGACCGTGTTGCCCGTCTTCGCGAAGGCCGGGTTCGTGCCGTTGTTCGAGGCTATCGTCGCGATCGTCACGACCGGGTAGGTCACGTCGACCGTCACACTGCCGACCGCGCCTGAATTGGCCGTCGTGCTGTTGCCCGCAAGGTCCGTCGCCGTCACCGAGTAGGTCGGCAAGTCTTCGGTCGTCCCCGCTGTCACCACGTAGGTGATCGTCTTGCCGACACCGCTTGTCCCGGCCAAGGCGCCCGAGTTCGCGATCGCCCCGCTCGTCGCGCCCTGGATGTTCGTGTCAGTGGCCGTATAGGTCAGCGTGATCGTATTGCCGCTCTTCGCGTACAAGGGGTTCGTGCCGTTGTTCGAAGCTATAGAAGCGATGGTCACGCTCGGGGCGGTCACGTCGACCGTCACGCCCCCGGTAGCTCCGGCGGAGACCGTCGTGCTGTTGCCCGCCTTGTCCATCGCCGTCACGGAATAGGTCGCATTTCCTTCCGTCGTGCCGGCCGCGACCTGGTAGGTTATCGTCTTGCCGCTGCCGCTCGCCCCGCCCAGGGCGCCGGAATTCGCGATCGCTCCGCTGGTCGCGGCCTGGATGTTCGTGTCAGTGGCCGTGTAAGCCAGCGTGATCGTGTTGCCCGCCTTCGCGTACAAGGGGCTCAATCCGTTGTCCGAACCGATGGACGCGACTGTCAGGCTTGGGAAGGTGTTGTCCACCGTCATCGAGCCGGTTGTGGCGCTTGTGACTGTCGTGCTGTTGCCCGCAAGGTCGGTCGCCGTCACCGAGTAGGTCGCGAGTCCTTCCGTCGTGCCGGCCGCCACCTCGTAGGTGATGGTCTTCGAAGTGCCACTTGATCCGGTGAGGGTGCCCGAGTTCGCCACCGCGCCCCTCGTCGATGCGGAGATGTTCACATCGGTCGCCGTATAGGTCAGGGTGACAATGTCACCGGTCTTCGCAAAGGAGGAATCCGTGCTGTTGTTCGACGCTATCCTCGCGATGGAAAGAACCGGCGGGGTCGTGTCGAGGGTTATCGACCTGGAGACGCTGGCGGATACATTGCCCGCATAATCCAGCGCCTGGACACTGATCGCTTCAGCTACGCCATCGGTGCCGGTCAAGGCGAGGGAACCTTCATCCCCCGTGAGCGTGAAGTCCGTCCACGCACCCGCGGGCCCGACTTTGTATTGGTACTTGGCTATGCCGGACACTGCCTCGGTCCTCGGCCCGAGGGTCATGGTCACGTCGCCGTTCGTAAAGTCGGCGTTGGAAACGGACCTGTCCTTGAGGTCCAGGCTCGCGACTTCGGGGGCCGTGATGTCGTAATCGACATAGACCTCTCCTGGTGCGACCGTCTGCTTCCCGTTGGTGCTCTGGAGCGCGATGCTGATTTTCTTCCGGCCTTCTCCGGTTGTCTGGATCGTGTATTCATAGCTGCCCAAAAGGCCGACCCAGCCAGTGGTGGAGGAAGCGCTGGTGGCCACGTCAGTCTCGGTTATTTTCATTCCCGTGACCGTGACACCCGTCGTGCTATGCGAATCGTAACCGGTCTTGATGGTGATCGCCGAGTCGTTCACCGCATAGGCGTCCACGTTGAGAGCGAGTGCCAAGGGGGTGGCACCATGACCCTTGAGGATCTCGATCGAGTCGACGGTCGGCTTGGCATCATCGACGGACTCGCCCGTGGTGAAGCTCCAGCTTTGCACGGCCGCCATGGCCACGCCATTCACGTCAGTGACGGTTTTCGCGACCGTGATGCTGACCTTATTGTTGGCAGGCATGCTTTTCACGCTGGGAACAAGGGTAAACCCGTCCTTGGCGCTCGTAGTATCCAGGGTAAAATAATCCCAGATCGAGCTTACCGGCGCTCCACTCACACCTGCCGTCTTGGCGGTCACCGTGATGGAGGTGGCATCGAAGGTGGCGGGGTCCATGTCGCGGTCGAACTGCACGAAGATGGGCTGGTTGCGCAGGACGCCGGTGCCGGTGGGGGAATAGTCGGCTACCTTGGGGCGTTCGACAAAGTTCCCCTGGATGATGATGGCGGTCGCGTCAGCGGAGATTGTGGCGGAGGTCGTGGCCGTGGCGGCATCGGAGAAGGTGACCGTCCCGGTCGCCGTCGTCGCGGTCCAGGAGCCGAAGACATAGGCGTCGAAAGGAGTGGCGCTGATGCTGAAGGTCATGCCCACCTGGCTGCTCAGGTCGCCGCTCAGGGAGAGGGTCCCTCCCTGGCTCGGGCTCGCCTTGGTGGTGGCGGTCACGAAATTCGCCGTGATGGCTATGTCCGTGGCTTTCTTCACGATCGTCACGTTGGTGGTGATGGCGGTCGCGTCGGAGAAGGTGACGGTCCCGGAACCGGAGGAGGTCCAGCCGATGAAGACATAGGAGGCGGCCGGAGTCGCCGTCAGGCTGAAGGGTATCCCCTCTTTTTCGCTCTTGGCGCCGCTCAGCGAGATGGTGCCGCCAGGGGCCGGGGACGGACTGATGGTGATGTCGACCGCCGCTGCCGTGGCCACGGTCACCTCGCCCGCTATCTTGTCCTTGAGCAGGGTCCCGTCCACGAGGTTGGTGCACGAGGCGGCGGCCATCAGCGCGGCGATGGCGATAAAGGCGCGGGCGGCCTTGGCTCCGGCCGCGGCCGAGGGCCGCGTCACTGTTCCCAGTTGTGATGAAGTATTACCGTCGCGCTTCATGAGACACCACCTGTCACCTATTTGAGTTCTTCTGCCGTGAATGAGTCGAATTCGGTCTTGTCGAGGGCGCGGAGGACGACATATTCGCCACCTGCCAGCCCGGGAAGGCCCGTCGCCCTGAGGCGCTCGGTGCCGTCGATCCGCGCCACGATGGAGCCGGAGGCGGGATCCACGTCCACCTCCATCGAGTGGGCAAAAAAGGCGTCTTCGGGGATCGGGGCGTCGGAGACGAGGAAGAGCTCCGTATCGTAATCGGAGCGGTAGAGCTGGATGTGGGCGGTCTTGCTTCCCAGGTGCACCGGGTCGCTCGTGATCCAGACCAGCCAGGAATGACCCTCGCCGTAGCCCTTGTGGGTGAGGGCACCCTTGGCCGCGACATGGATGCCGTAGCCGACCCAGGCATGGCCGATGGACTTGGCGTTGAAGCTGTAGCGCATCGCCGAGCCGCCCGAGGCCAGGGGGAAAATGATCTTCGCGAAGTATTCCTGGTCGGAGAGCTGGACAACCTTGACATCATCGCCGGTCCAGGTGCCAAGGACGGGTTTGAAGGGCGCGAGCCCTTGGGCGACCGTCCGCACGCTCTGGAGCACTTGAGGCGAAGCGGGCGTCACGAGCGCGGAGGGGCTGCCAGGTCCGATCGCGGCAGGCTCGGTCGGGGAAGGCATGGCCAAAGGCGCCGCTGATTGGGGATGCTCAGCCAGGGCGACTGTTTCCGGCAAGGGCGTCAGGGCCAGGGGAGGGAGCGCGACTGGCTCCGGGGTGATCGCGGCTTCGACCGGCGTCACTGCCGAAGGCGCGGCTGGCTGTGTGACCGGGGCAGCTGTCTCCACCGCGGGAGGAGGCGTTTCCGCAATAGGGGCAGGTGCCGCCGCGACTGGAGCCTGAGTCGCCACGACTGGAGCAGGTGCCGCCGCCAAGGAGGCTGGTGCCGCCGCCAAGGAGGTTGGTGCCGCAGCCATGGAGGCTGGCGTCGCGGCCTCGGGGGCAGGTGCCGCAGCCATGGAAGCTGGCGTCGCGGCCTCGGGGGCAGGTGCCACCGCGACCGGAGCCGGCGTCGCCACTGCAAGGGGAGGTGTCGCCGCCACGGGGGCCGGCTTCGCCGCCTCAGGAACCGGCGAAGCCTGGACAGGCGCAACGGCAATGGCCTCCACTGCAGGAGCCGGGGGCGGAATGACCACGGGTCCCTGGGGCAGGAAGGGGATGAGGGGCTTGTCGGTGGAATTGTCGGCAATGGTCGCGGCAGGAATGATGGCGTCCGCGGCCTTCTGCGCAGCTATGACTGCCTGGATGATATCCTTGTCATCGACCAGCTCCGCTATGACAGGGGGCGGCGCCGCAGCCGCAGGCGGGGCCGCAGGCGGGGCCGCGGTCTGGGCCGCTGCAGGCGCGGCGGCTTGCGCCGCATTGCTTGCGTCCGCAAGGGCGACCGCAGTCTCCGAAGGAGCCAAGGCGGGAGCCAGCTCGGGCGCTGTCCAATTGGTCGAGGAGAGCCGGTCCGCAAGGGACCAGGCACGGCCTTGGCCACCCACGATGGAGGCCAGGTAGCCGAACTTCGCCGCCAGGATCGGATTCCTCTTCTGGAGGACCGCGTAGTCGGCATCGGACAGGCTGAAGCGCTCGAGCTCGTAGTATGAGCGCGCCCGCCCCAAGAGCGCGGCGTCGTCGCTGGGATCGAGGCTTTGCGCATAGTCGAAGTACTTCACGGCGAGCTCGTAGTCGCGGCGCAGGAAAGCCACATTGGCCAGGTTGGTCCAGGCCTTTGTGTAACCGCCCTTCGCGGCGGCGGAGAAATGGGCCCAGGCTTCCTTGAGCATGCCGTTCTGGCCATAGACAAGGCCCAGGGCGTTCTCGTTTTCGGGACTCTGCGGTTTGGTGGGATCGAGGGCGATGCTCCGCACCTCCGCGTCGATCTCCCGCACTACGTAGCGGTCCAGGGCCGAGTCAAAAGCCTGCATCAAGGAGGCCTCGTCCGGGAGGGCGAAGCGGGAAGCGATGTTGGCCAGGCCTGCGGCCGGATAGAGCTTCCAGGCCGCCCGGATCGGGAACATCTTGGAGCTGTCGGTCTTGGCGTTGTCGTACCATTCCTTGGCACCGACCCGCCAGGCCTTGACGAAGCCGTCCTTCACCATGGTGATCTCCACGGGAAGCCAGGCGATGCCATCCTGGTAGATCAGGAGTTGGGGGTCGTAGAACTGCTGTTTCGCCTCGGCCTCGGTCAATTCCAGGCAGACGGCGGCGTAGATATGTCCCGGTATCGTGATGAAGGCGCCCTTGATGCCGATGGATTCCAGAAGGGATACGAAGAGAATGGAAAGGTCATCGCAGTCGCCGCCGCGGAAGGCAAGGGTCTGGTGGGGATACTGGAGATAGTCGACAGAGGTCTCGTCCGAAACGTTGTCCACATACGAGGACGAGGGGTCAACAACATAGTTGATGCCAAAAAGCCGCTCGGCCTCGAAAATGCCCATCGCGAGCTGCATGTTCCGATTAATGCCCGCCCGCTCGCGATCGGTCACCAGGCCGGAGACATATTTCGAGAACCAGAGCACGGCCGGATCGGTCGGCGAGGCGAAAGCGGCGGCCCGCCGGTCATCCGTCCAGTTCATCGCATTGCGGTGGAAGAGGGTCAATTTCAAGGGAAGCTCGGCCGCGCGCGCTGCCCCGATCAGGCGGTAATCGACGCGGACCTTGGCCTGTATGGAGCTGTTCTCGGTGATGTTGAGGACGTCCTCGCTGAAAAGGGCGTAGAGCGGGACCTTGGCGGCCTGTCCCGCGGCCAGGACGGGTATGGTCGCGCAGAGCTTCGGTTGGGACATGTAGTCGCCGCTTTCGAAATACACCTTCACGTCGCGGATGGCGCTGTCCTCGCCATTCCTGATCTCGACTTCGCCGAAGGCGTTGCTGTCGTAGTACGAATGGAAAACGGGAAAGATAGGCTTGATGTCCAGGCTCTTGATGGAAAAAAGGGCGGGCTTGGCCTTGTCCTTCGGGTCGGCGCTTACCTTGGTCGTGCGATCGGAAGTGCCGAAGCGCAGCTTAAGCACCAGGCCCACGTCGGCCATGGAGACCAGGTTGTCCCCGATGGAGAATGCCGGGGAGACCGCGAAAGGCGCATAGGAGCGCAAGCCGCCGCTCAGGACGAGGTCGGTGGAAGGCGAAAGGCGGACGCCGGCCGAGATATCCATGCCGTAGCTGATAAGGCGTGCCTGGAAGCTGTTCTTTTCGGAATCGGTGAAAAGGCCGAGCCCCATGCCTCCGGATGCGCCCAAGCCCAGGTCGACCCGCTCGCCGATCCGGAGGTCGAAGTTGAATCCCAAGCCGCCCTGTATGACGGAAAACGGCGTATCGCTCTTCAGGGAAAAGGAGGAATACTCGAAAAGCAACTGGGGCTGGAGGAAGGGGAAAAGGGCATAGTCAAGCTTGAGCCTGCTCGAGAAGCCGATATCGTAGCTCGTCGAATAATCGGTGAGGGGAAGGAGTGCTCCCCCCTGGATATCCATGGAGAGCCTGTGGGCAAACGTTCCCGACTGGGCGCCAATCCCCACTGGCAGGGCAAGCAGGCATAGGATCAGGCACGCGGAGGCAAAGCCGCCCCGGCGCCCGATAGAACCGTGGCGCGCCGGGGCATGCAGGATGGCGGGTATCTGGGGGAGACCCGCCATTATTGGTCGCCGTCCCACGTCGTCGCTCCTCCACGGTCCGCGGCGGCGGACGAGGCCCTCGCGGAGGCCGAGACATCCACATGGGAGGAAAGATAGGAATAATGGCTTGCCAGGGCAGGGTCGAGGGCCGAAACCTTGGCGAAAAGCTCATCCGCATCCGCATACGCATCGATCTCGTACTTCGCGCGCGCCAGGCCGATAAGCGCGGTCTTGTTCGTGGGCTGGAGGGCCAGCGCCGCCTCGAAGTACTTGACCGAGGTCTCATAGTCCTTCTGGAGGAAGGCCACGTTCGCGAGGTTGGTGTTGGCCGGCGCGTAGCCGAGATTCACCGCCTTGAGGAAGGCGGCCACGGATTCCTTGAGGAGGCCGTAGCGGGCGTAGAGGATGCCGAGGGTGTTGTACTGTTTCCCCGTGCCGGTGCTCCCGATCTCGGTGATGAGGCGCTGGGCCCTCGGCCCGACTTCCTGCGCGACAAAACGTCCCATGGCATTCTCGAAGGCCAGGTTGACCTGGGCCTCCTCGGGCTTGGCCGAACGGAAATCGATCCCCGGCAGCCCCACAGGCTCGAACTTCTTCCAGGCCTCGGAGATCTCTATGAAGGGAAGCGGGGCGTTGGCGCTTGCCGTCCTGTAGAGGGCGGAGCCGCCCTGCCAGGCGAGGATGAAGCCTTCGCGCATCTTGGACATCTGGACCGGCACCCAGACGGTGCCCTTGCGGTAGATGAGATCGGCGGGATTGATGAAGGTGGCGCGGGCCTGGGCCTCGTTCATCTGCAGGGGGAAGGCCACAAGCATCTCGCCGTCCATCGGGATGAAGGCCACGTTGAGGCCGACGGACTCGAGGAAGGCTGCGTACAGGACAGCGAGGTCATCGGAATCGCCGCCCTTGTAGGCGAGGGTCTGGTAGGGATATTGCAGGTAGTCGACCTTGGCCGGGTCCTTGTGCAAGCTCGCATAGGGCGTGGAGGGGTCGTTGGCGTACTTGAGCCCAAGGAGGCGGAGGGACTCAAACAGCCCCATGCCGAACTGGAGGCTCTTGTCCAGGTCGGGCCTGAGCTTCTGGCGCACGAGACCGGCGACATACTTGGAGAGGTCCAGGACGGCAGGGTCGTTGGGGGAGACAAAACCGGCGATGATATCGGGGTCTTTCCAGGTGAAGGAGTTCCTGTGGAGCATGGCCACGGTCTCGGCCTTGGTGCTTTTCATCTTCTTTCCGAGAAGCTCGTATTCGATCGTGACCTCGCCCTGGATCTTGGTGTTCTCGGTGAGCGCAAGGATATTCGGGTTGAATTTCGCGACTAGGGGGACCTCGAAGCTCCCTCCCTTGGGGACAAAGGGAACAGAGATGCAAAGGGCCGGCTCGGAGCTATAGCTGCCGACCGAAAAGCTCACTTTGACATTCCGCAGCTCGGCCTGCTCGGTATTCGAGATCTTCACGGTTCCGAAGGGAAGCTTGCCGTAGGCGGTATAGTTGACCGGGAAGACCGGCGAGCCCGCCTTCTCGTCCATCCGGACGCCCGCGCTGCTCGAGCCGAAAATCCCGAGGCTGATATCGGCGGAAAGCCCGAAGGAATAGCCTTGGTAGAAGGGGTCCAGGGTGGCAAGGCCAAGCTGGTAGCTGCCATAGGAGGCGCTTGCAAGGAGGCTTACGCCCGGCGAAACCCTGTAGCCGGCCTCTGCCCTCGCCTGCCAGTACCAGCCCATCGACTGCTGTTCGGTCTGATAGGCGCCGTAGACGCCGCCGGAAGCCGCAGCCCGAAGCTTGATACGGGGGATGGGATAGAAATAGAAACCAAGGCCGCCGCCGCCGTTGCCAAGGATGACGTTCTTGGCCGCCACCTCGAAATATGGCGTGAGCTGGAGGCCGCCCTCGAGGAAAAGATCGGCAAAGCCGAAGAGCTCCAGGTCGGCGCTTAGGTCCAGGCCGACGCCCGTGGCGAAGAGCTGCTGCGTTCCGGCCGGGACGGAAGGCATGGATACCTCAGGAACAAGGTGGATCGCGAGGTCCACCGCGGCAAGGGGCGCCCAAAAAAAGAAGGAAAGAACCACGACGCCCAAGACCATGCGCGAGTTTCTTTTGTAGAACATACTTCTCCCCCAGGGCAGGAAATCACGTTACTAAATATTATACCCCGTTTTTCCGTATCGATTCGTCCTGTTTTATGATTTTGCGCGATTCCTGACTAAAAAAAAACCCATTCCCCGCAAGGGAATGGGCCTCGTTTTGAGAACCTCTATTGGCATGTGCCAGGCGGGCTTCCCCTATTTCTTGTTGGCTATGGTAGCTTTGCAGGTTTTGCAGATCTTGGTCTTCTTGCCCTCGATCTCCTGCTCGTAGACGATTTTCACGCCTTCGCGTTTGCAGACGGGGCAGGTGCCCCGACCACGGGAGAAGATCTCGCGCAGGCCTTTTCCTCGGTGTGCTTTGGACATAGTGCTTCCTCCTGAAGGAAAGGCCCGTTAGGCCTTTTCGCCCTCGGCCTGGGCCTTGGTTTTCGCCTTGGCCTTTTTCTCAACCTTGCGCTTGTCGCGTTCGGACTGCTTGCCGTCATCGGCCTTGTCAACCAGCTCGAGTATGACCATGTCGGCAGCGTCCAGGTTGCGCATTCCCACGCGGAGGATGCGGGTATAGCCGCCATTGCGCGTCTTCATGCGGGGCGCGATCTCCTTGAAGAGCTTGGCAAGGATGGCCTCGTCCCAGATCTTCTCCGCGATGAGGCGGCGGTTGTGGACGGTGTCTTCCTTGGCCCTCGTGATCATCTTCTCCGCCATCTTGCGACACTCGATGGCCTTGGCGCGCGTGGTCTGGATACGCTCGTGCTTGAAGAGCACGGTGGTCATGTTTCGGAGCATCGCCTTGCGGTGTGCCGGCGTCCGGTTAAGCTTGTTGAATCCGATCTTATGCTTCATCGGTCTCTTCCTTCTTCATGGACAGTTTCAGGTAGTTCCGCAAGGCGGAGTAGTCGCTCATGCCGAGCCCGAGGTTCCACTCCTTGAGCTTGTCCTTGATCTCCTGGAGCGATTTCTTGCCGAAATTGCGGGTCTTGGCGATATCGTCCTCGGTCTTCCGGGTAAGGTCGCCGATCGTCTTGATGTTGGCGTTCTTGAGGCAGTTCGACGAGCGGACGGAGAGCTCGAGCTCCTCGACCGGGGTGTTGAGTATCTGCCTGATGCGCTCCTCGATCTCGTCGTTCTCCTCGTCGCCGTCCGTCTCGCCCTCGTCGAAGTTGACGAAGATGGCGAAATGGTCCTTGGCGATCTTGGCGGCCTCGGCCAGGGCGTCCTCGGGGCGGACCGTCCCGTCCGTCCAGATCTCCATCACGAGCTTGTCGTAATCGGATCTCTGGCCAACGCGGGTGGGCTCCACCGAGTATTTCACCTTGCGCACCGGCGAGAAGATGGCGTCCATCGGGATGGTCCCGACGATCTCCACGTACTTCTCGTTCACCTCGGAGGGCACGTAGCCTCGACCGAGGTCCACCTGGACCTCGATGTCGATGTGCGCGTCCTCCATGAGCGTTCCGATCTTGATCCCGGGGTTGAGGACCTCCACTGGCTTGTCCTTCCCGAAAATCGAACCGTCGAGGTCCAGGGGACCCTTGAGCTCGTACAGGAAAGTCGCCTGCTCCTCGTCATCGGGAAGCCGCATGCGGAGCTGCTTCAGGTTGTTGAGGACCTCGATGGTGTCTTCCACCACACCCGGGATCGTCTCGAACTCGCTCGTGACGATGTGCTGGGCGCCGTCCGCGTCGTAACGAACGATCCGGACAGCGGTGATCGCGTAGCCCTGGATCGAAGAAAGGAGGATTCGGCGCAGCGTGTTGCCGACGGTGGTACCGTAGCCAGGCTCGAAGGGGTAAGCGAGGAATTTCCCGTAATCCGGGCCGGATTCGCTCTGCTCGTAGGTGATGCCCTTCGGCCTCTTGAAACCCTTTAGGAGGTTCTTCCGCGCCATTTCAGCTCCTTACTTCGAATAGAGCTCGACGACGAGCTGCTCGCGGATATCAGCCATGTCGGTGATATCCTGACGGTGCGGGAACGAATTGAACTTGCCCGCCATATTGTCGGGATCGACCGATAGCCAGGGCATGACGCCCGAGCGGCCGAATTCCTGGAGAGCGTCCTTGACAAGGTTCATCTTCTTCCCCGAGGGGAGGAGGACGACGGAGTCACCCGGCTTCACGAGGAAGGAGGGCACGTTGACGCGCTTGCCGTTGACCGAAATGTGCCCATGGAGCACGATCTGGCGGGCCTGGGCGCGGCTCGAGGAGAAACGCATCCGGTACACCACGGTGTCGAGGCGGCGCTCGAGGAGGATGAAGAGGTTCTCGCCGGTCTTGCCGGGCATGCGGAGCGCCTTCTCGAAGGTGTTCCTGAACTGGGTCTCCATGAGTCCGTAGGTCCTCTTGAGGCGCTGCTTCTCGCGCAGCTGGATAGCGTACTCCGACTGCTTCGCGGGACGGGATTTCGGGGCCTTTCCCGGAGGAAGTGCCTTACGGTTGATCGGGCATTTGTCGCTCTTGCAGCGGACGCCCTTGAGGAAAAGCTTCTTCTGCTCGACTCTGCACATTCTGCAGCTTGGTCCTGTATACCTGGCCATCTTGTTTCTTTCCCCCTTGTCCTTAGATACGCCGGGCCTTGCGTGGCCGGCACCCGTTGTGGGGAATGGGCGTCACATCGTTGATGCTGCGGACTTTCAGTCCGAGCGCCCCGAGCTGACGTATGGCCGACTCGCGGCCAACACCGGGTCCCTTCACGTACACATGGACTTCCCGGAGGCCCACGTTGAGGGCCTTCTGGACCGCCGTCTCGGTCACGGTCTGCGCCGCGAAGGGGGTGGATTTCTTCGCGCCGCGGAAGCCGAGGCCGCCGGAGGATGCCCACGAGATCGCGTTGCCATTTAAGTCCGTGATCGTGATGATGGTATTGTTGAAGGTTGCCTGGATGTAGACATTCCCCTCATATACGCTCTTCTTCTCTTTCTTTTTCTTCGTGACAGCCACTTTAGCGGTCCTCCCTCATCACACGGCCTTCTTCTTGTTCGCCACGGTCTTGCGCTTGCCCTTGCGGGTGCGCGCGTTCGTCCGTGTCCTCTGGCCGTTGACGGGCAGGCCCCTGCGGTGCCGCAGGCCCCGGTAGCAGCCGATGTCCATGAGGCGCTTGATGTTGAGCGCCGTCTCGGACCGAAGGCGGCCCTCGACCTTAAAGTCGTTCTCGATGACCTTGCGAAGCTCGTTGATCTCCTCATTCGAGAGATCGTTGATCTTCTTCGCCGGATCGATCTTGGTCGTCTCGCAAATCTTCCTGGCGCTCGTTCGGCCGAGGCCGAAGATGTACGTGAGCGCTATCTCGACATGCTTGTTCGGGAGGTCTACTCCCGCGATGCGTGCCATGACTTCCTCCTACCTTCAGCCCTGCTTCTGCTTGTGCTTGGGATTTTCGCAGATGATCCGAACGATGCCGTTACGCTTTATCACCTTGCACTTGTCACATATCTTCTTGACGCTTGTCCTGACTTTCATGTAGTCCCTCCGCGGCTTCTTGGCCTCTATTGCGGCCAAACCGCAATTAAACAACATTTCCCGCTTTTTTTCTACAGGTTCCTGGAGCGTATGTGTCCCTTCCGCACGAGACCTTCGTGATGGTGCATCTTGAGCAGGGCTTCGACCTGGCTCATGGTGTCGAGGTCGACGCCCACGAGGATGAGGAGGGAGGTACCACCCAAGAGATAGGCCAGCTGGCTCGGGAACTTGAAGAGCGTCATCACGATGGAGGGGAGGAGGGCGATGAACCCGAGGTAGATCGACCCTGGAAGGATGATGCGGTTCAGGATCCTGGTCAGGTGCTCTTCCATCTTCTCGCTCCTGATGCCCGGGATCGACCCGCCGTTCTCCCGGATGTTCTTGGAGATCTCCTGCGGGTTGAGCGTCACCTGGGTGTAGAAGTAGGCGAAGAAGATGATGAACAGCACGTAGAGGAGGCTGTAAAGCCAACCGGAGGGGGAGAGGTAGTAGGAGACGTCCCTGAGCCACTTGTAGTTGACCCCGAGGCTCTGGGCGATCTGCAGCGGGAACTGGAGGATGCTCGAGGCGAAGATGACCGGGATGACGCCGGACGGGTTGATCTTGAAGGGGATGTAGGTGTTCTGGGCACCGTACATCTTCCTGCCGACCACCCGCTTGGCGTAGTTGACCGGTATCTTGCGCTGTCCCTGCTGCTCGAACACGACCAGGGCTATGACCCCCACGAACATGGCCAGGACCACGATCGCGTAGATCGGGTTGATCTCGCCGGCCTGGATCTTCTTGCCCAATTCCCAGAGGGCGTTGGGAAGCCGAGCCACGATGCCGGAGAAGATGAGGAGCGACACCCCGTTGCCGATGCCGCGCTTCGTGATCTGCTCGCCCACCCACACCAGGAACATGGATCCCGTCGTGACCGTCAGGATCGCCAGCAGCATATACTGGGTCTTTCCCATGTTGATCGCGTTCGGTATCCGGTCGGCCCACACCGTCACCGCATAGCCCTGGATGAAGCAGACGGCGATCGAGCCGACCCGCGTCCAGAGCTGGATCTTCTTGCGCCCGCCCTCTTCCTCGGCCACTTTCTTGAGCTTGGGCACGACGATGATGAGGAGCTGCATGATGATCTGCATGCTGATGTAGGGCATGACGCCCAGCATGAAGAGGGAGAAGTTCTTGAAGGCGCCGCCCGCGAAGAAATCGAGGTAGTCGGTGACGCCGTTGGCGCCGCCTGACTGCCCCTCGAAATAGATCCGCAAGGCGCTCGCGTTGATGCCCGGGATGGGGATGTAGACGCCCAGCCTGAAGATCATGAGCCAGAAAAGCGTATAGAAAATCCTGTCACGGAGCTCTTTTACGCGGAAGATGTCCGTAAGCGCGTTGCCTGCCATGTTGCCCTGCCTTTTTCCGGCGCCGGTTAGGCGCCGGCCTTGGCGTCGGTGGACGCGGGAGCCAACCGCTCTTCGACCTTGCCGCCTGCCTTCACGATCTTCGCCTTCGCCTGCGCGGAGAGCTTGTCGACGGAGACGGTGAGTGCCTTGGTGAGTTCCCCGTTGCCGAGGACTTTCACGAGCTTGTCGGCTTTCTTGACAAGGCCGCAGGCCGCGAGGGAAACGCCGTCGACCGTCTCGCCCGCGTTGAAGTGGGACTCGATGTCGACGAGGTTCACGACCTGCCATTCCTTGCGGAAGATGTTGGTGAAACCGCGATGGGGGATGCGGCGGTAGAGGGGCATCTGGCCGCCCTCGAAGCCCGGGTAGGTCTTCCCGCCGGAACGCGACTGCTGGCCCTTGTTTCCACGGCCAGCCGTCGTGCCACGGCCGGAGCCCTGGCCACGGCCGATTATCCGCTTCTTCTTGGTCGCGCCTTCCGGCGCGTGCAGGTTGTAGTCGGACATTATGCGATCTCCTTGACTGAAAGGAGGTGACCCACGGCCTTGCACATTCCAAGCACGGCGGGGGAGGCTTCCTTGACGGTCTTCGAGGACACCTTGCGGAGGCCCAGGCAGCGAACGGTCGCCCGCGTGGCGGGAAGCTCGCCGATGGTGCTCTTTACGAGCGTGATTTCAATTTTCGCCATGACTCAACCCCACAGATCCTTGATCGTCTTCCCGCGGTTCTTGGCCACCGTCTTCGCGTCCATCAGGTTGTCCACGCCGCTGAAGACGGCGCGCACGATGTTCACGGAGGAACGGGAGCCGACACACTTCGAGAGTACGTCGGTAACGCCGCCGGCCTCCATGATGGCTCGCACAGGCCCGCCGGCAATGATGCCGGAACCGGGACAGGCGGGTTTCATGTAGACCTTGGTGGCCTTAAATTCACCGATGACGTCGTGCGGTATGGTACCGTTCTTCGTCGGGAAGCGCACCATCGAGTGGCGCGCCTTGTCGATGCTCTTGCGAATGGCCTCGGCGACGTCGTTCGCCTTTCCGAAGCCGAAGCCCACCATGCCGGCGCGGTCTCCCACGACGGTCAGGGCCGAGAACGAGAACCTGCGTCCGCCCTTCACGACCTTCGCGGTCCGGTTGAGCTTGACGAGCTTCTCTAGATAATTATCGCGCGGCTGCGCGTCGTCCCTTCTGTTCCTGTCCACGCCTTCCCCCTAGAAGTCAATCCCGGCTTTGCGGGCGCCGTCGGCGATGGCCTTCACGATACCGTGGTACTTGTAGCCGTTCCTGTCGAACACGACCGTTCCCACGTTCTTTTCCTTGAGCCGCTTGCCGATCTCTTCGCCGAGCTTGCTGGCTCCCTCGACGTTCCGCTTGAGTCCCTTGAGGGATTCCTCAAGGCTGCTCGCGGAAGCCAGGGTGGCGCCAGCCGCATCGTCGATCACCTGAACATAGATGTAACGATTCGACTTGAAGACCGTCATCCGCGGCTTTGCGGGGGTGCCTTCGAGGTTTTTCCGGACGTGGATCTTGCGCTGCGCGCGCTTGCGAAGTTTATCGCTGAATTCCTTGACGCTCATTTCACGGGCCTCACTTCACACCGGTCTTGCCGACCTTCTTGCGGATCGTCTCATCATCGTACCTTATTCCCTTGCCCTTGTAGGGCTCGGGAAGGCGGAGGCACCTGACTTCGCTCGCGAACTTACCCACGAGCCAGCGGTCAGAGCCCGAGATCACAACCTTCTGGTTGTTGGCCTCGGTGACGACCTGGAGGCCCTCCGGGACAGCCACCGCGAAATCGGTGGAATACCCGAGGGAGAGGACAAGGAGCTTGCCCTGCACTTCGGCACGGTAGCCGACGCCGTTGATCACGAGGGTCTTCTTGAAGCCCTCGGAGACGCCGACCAGCATGTTGGAGACGAGCTTCCAGTAAAGTCCATGGAAGGACTTCGCCTGCTTGGAGTCGTTCTTCCTCGTCACGCGGATGACGCCTTCTTTCATGGCGATCTCGACTAGAGGATCATAGCTCTGGGAGAGCTTTCCCTTGGGCCCTTCGACCGACACCTGGGTGGGGGTGATGTTCACCTTCACGCCCTGTGGGACAAGGACCGGCCGTATTCCGATTCTCGACATTGCATTCCCCTTCGCTTACCAGACGGTACAGATGAGCTCGCCGCCCACCTTCTTTTCAACGGCCTTCCTGCCGGTCGTCACACCCTCGGAGGTGGAGATGATCAGCGTTCCGTATCCGTTGAAGACGCGCGGGAGTTCCTTATAGGAAGAGTACACGCGTCTGCCGGGCCGCGAGACCTTCTCCACGTTATGGAGAATGGGGTCATTCGCGTCGTCATACTTCAGGAAGATCCGGATGACATTGGAGCCGTCCGACTGGATCTTCTTGAAATTCTTTATGAAACCCTCGGTCTTGAGGATCTTCACGATCTCGAGCTTGAGCTTGGAAGTGGGAATGTCCACCTTCTCATGCCGGGCGGAGCTCGCGTTGCGGATCTTGGTCAGCATATCCGCGATGGGATCAGAAACGCTCATCGCTTGCCCTCCTACCAGCTCGACTTCGTCACGCCGGGAATCAGCCCCTCGGAAGCGTACTTCCGGAAGCATATCCTGCACATCGCAAACTTGCCCATGTACCCGCGGGCCCTGCCACAGACTTTGCAGCGGCGGACGAGCCTGGTGGAATACTTCGGCTTTTTCTCGGCCTTTAGAATCATCGCCTTGCGCGCCATACTACCTTCCTTACTTCCTGAAGGGCATGCCCATCTTGGCAAGCAGGCTCTTCGCCTCCTTGTCAGTCCTCGCGGTCGTACAGATCGCGATATTGAGCCCCATGATCTTCTCGATCTTGTCGAAATCGATCTCCGGGAAGATTATCTGCTCGGTCAGACCGACAGAATAGTTCCCGTGCCCGTCGAAAGCGTTCGCGTTGACGCCGCGGAAATCCTTGACGCGGGGGAGTGCCACGTTCATGAACCTGTCCAGGAACTCCCACATGTAGATCCCGCGGAGGGTGACCTTCGCGCCGATTTCCTGACCCTGACGGATCTTGAACGTCGCGATGGACTTCTTCGCCTTCGTCTTTACGGCGTGCTGGCCAGTGATATGGGCGAGATCCTCCACGGCGGCGTCAAGGATTTTCTTGTTCTCCTTGGCTTCGCCGACACCCATCGACACTATGACCTTCACGATCCTCGGAACCTGCATCACCGAGGCGTACGAGAACTCCTTCTTGAGCTCAGGCGATACGGTCTCGAGATACAGCTTCTTCATGCGCGGAACATAGCCTTTCGGAAGGGCTGCGGAAACCCCGCCTGCCTTCTTCTCGGCCGCTGCCGCGGCTTTCGCCCTTTTCTTCTCCGCGGCCTCGGCGGCCTTTAGGTTCAATTCAGCCATCAGAGGGCCTCCCCGCACTTGCGGCAAACCCGCTTCTTCTTGTCGCCATCGATCTTGTAGCCGATGCGCGTCGGGCCGCATTTCTTGCACACGATCATGACGTTGGAAAGAGCCAGGGCAGCTTCGATCTCGATGATGCCACCGCGATCGGTCTGCTTCCTCTTCTTCATGGCTTTCTTGACCATGTTGACGCCGGAGACGATGGTACGAGCCTTTGCGACGTCGATCTTGACGATCTTGCCCTGCTTTCCCTTGTCCTTGCCGGCGATGACCTCGACGAGGTCGTCCTTTCGGAGCTTGAACTTGATTTCTGCCATTCGCTCCTCCTTACAGGACCTCGGGCGCCAGCGAGATGATCTTCATGAAATCCCTCTCGCGGAGCTCGCGCGCCACCGGCCCGAAGATGCGTTTGCCCTTCGGGTTCTTGTTGGCATCGATGATGACGCAGGCGTTGTCGTCGAAACGGATGTAGGTCCCATCCGGCCGGCGGTATTCCTTGTGCGTCCTGACGACGACGGCCTTCTCGACCGTTCCCTTCTTGATCGCCGAGTTCGGCTGGACGGTCTTCACGGCCACGACGATGAGGTCTCCCACGCGGGCGTAACGCCTGCGGGTACCGCCGAGCACCTTAATGCACTGCACCGTCTTCGCTCCGGAATTGTCGGCCACGATCAGCTTGCTTTCAACTTGGATCATTGCTCTATCCCCGTTGTCTTATTTGGCTTTTTCGAGGATTTCCGCCAGCCGCCAGCACTTGTCCTTGCTGATGGGACGGGCCTCGATCACGCGGACAGTGTCTCCGACATGAGCCTCGTTGTTTTCGTCGTGGGCCTTAATCCTCTTGGACTTGGTCACGTACTTCTTGTAAAGAGGGTGCAGTTTCCTCATCGTAATCTCGACGACGATGGTCTTGTCCATCTTGTCGCTCTTCACGACCCCGGTGAAGGTCTGCTTGTTCGCCTTGTGTTCGGACGTTTCCACGTTCCTCTCCTGTCGTCTTTTAGCGAACCTGGGCGGCGGCGGACTTGAGGTCGGCCATCCGTATCAGGGTCTCAAGCCGCGCGATCTGGCGGCGCAGATTCCGTTTTTCGAGAGGGTTCTCGACGTGCCCGACGACTGCCTTGAAGCGGACGTCGAAGTACTTCTTCCTGAGCTCGACGAGCTTGACGACGAGTTCGTCGTGGGAAAGCTCCTTGAACGAGTTCTTCATCTGGTCACTCCGTTTCCGCGCGAAGCGTGAATTTGGTCTTCACGGGCAGCTTGGAGCCGGCGAGGCGCATGGCCTCCTGGGCAACCTTGGCCTCGACTCCGGCGAGCTCGAAGAGGACGGTGCCAGGGCGCACGACGGCCACCCACTGCTCCGGTGCTCCCTTGCCCTTGCCCATGCGGACTTCCAAGGGCTTCTTGGAGATCGGCTTGTCCGGAAAAATCCGGATCCAGAGCTTTCCACCACGCTTGATATAGCGGTTGAGGGCCACGCGCGCCGCCTCGATCTGGCGGCTCGTGAGCCACTCGGGCTCCATGCACACGAGGCCGTATTCGCCGAAGGCGATGGTGTTGCCCGTGTGGGCGATGCCGTGGACACGGCCGCGCTGCTGCTTCCGGTATTTGACTCTCTTTGGACTCAGCATAGCTAGCTCCTCGCCTCAGGCCGGGCCGCGCTCTCGCGGGCCACGCTTTCGCGTACCGGGCGCTCGCCACGGGAATCGGTCCTGGCAGGGCGCTCGCCACGGTCGTGGCGCTCGGGCCTGTCATGGCGCTCTTCACCGAAGGGACGCGGCTTGCGGACAAGCTGACCGGCATCTTCCATCTTGTCGCTGCGATACACCATGCCCTGGTAGATCCAGACCTTGACGCCGATCTTGCCGAAGGTCGTGAGCGACTCGGCGAAACCATAGTCGATGTCGGCGCGAAGGGTATGGAGGGGAACGCGGCCGTCCTTCTGCTGCTCGGTGCGGGACATGTCCGCTCCGCCGAGGCGGCCAGACACACGGACCTTGCAACCCTGGGCTCCGCCCTTCATCGCGTTGGCGACGGCCATCTTGATGGCCTTGCGGAACGAACCGCGGGTCTCAAGCTGGCGGGCGATGCTCTGGGCCACGACCTGGGCGTTCGTGTCCGTCTTCTTGATTTCCTTGATCTTGATCTGGATCTTCTTGGTCGCCGTCTTCTGGAGGGCCAGGCCGATCTGCTCGATGTTGGCGCCCTTGACGCCGATGAGGACGCCGGGGCGGGCCGTGTGGATCACGACCGTCACCCGCTGGGGATGGCGGATGATCTCGATGAGAGAGATCTCGGAACCCTTGGTCTCCGGAAGCTCGTGGATCCGCTTGCGGATCGCGAAGTCCTCATGGAGGGTCTTCGCGTAATCGCGCGGGTCGACATACCACCGGGACTTCCAGTCCTTGTTTATGCCGAGCCGGAGTCCGATGGGACTTACTTTGTTACCCACAGTTACGCCTCCGCCTTTCCGATCTCGTCGATGACACACGTTATGTGGCACATACGCTTGAGGAGCATATCCGCCCGCCCACGCGCCCTGAACCACACACGCTTCATTCGCGGACCCTCGTCGATGCGGATTTCCCTTATGTAAAGCATATCCTCGTCGAGTTTCCGGTTCCGGTCGAGGGCGTTCGCTGCGGCGGACTTGACCACCTTCGTGAGCAGCTTGGCGCCCTTGTTCGGGACATTCTCGAGAATGGCGAGAGCCTGGCCATAGGGCTTCAGCTTCACGAGGTCGGCGACGGGCCTGACCTTGGTCGGCGAAGCGATGAGCCACTTGGCGGTCGCCCTGTACCCTGTCTTGTTGGCAGCCATGGTCTTAAGGCCTCACTTCTTCTCGGCTTTTTTGTCGCTCCCGGCGTGGCCCCTGAAGACCCGCGTGGGAGAGAACTCGCCGAGTTTGTGGCCGACGAGGTTTTCGGTCACATAGACCGGGACCCACGTCTTGCCGTTATACACAGAGATGGTCTGGCCAACCATTTCGGGAATGATCGTCGACGTGCGGGAGAAGGTCTTTACGATCTTCTTGTCTCCCGCCTTGCTCATCTCTATGACCTTCTTGTACAGGCTCTTCTCAATGAAGGGCCCTTTCTTGACGGACCTGGACACTTCGGGCTCCTCCCTTACTTCCTGCGCTTGACGATGAAGCGGCTAGACGGCTTGTGAGCATCACGCGTCTTGTAGCCCTTCGATGGCTGGCCCCACGGAGACACGGGCTGCTTGAAGCCCTTGCCCCTTCCCTCTCCACCTCCGTGCGGATGGTCGACAGGGTTCATGACCGTTCCACGGACGGTGGGACGGATACCAAGCCAGCGAGAACGGCCGGCCTTTCCAAGGCGCTCGTTCATATGCTCTTCATTGCCCACGGACCCGATGGTCGCGGAGCACTTCTTGAAGACCATGCGAAGCTCGCCGGAGGGAAGCTTGATGACGACGTAGTCACCCTCGCGAGCCACGATGAGGGCGCTCGCCCCGGCGGAACGGGCCATCTGCCCGCCCTTGCCGAGAGTCAGCTCCACGTTGTGTACCGTGATGCCGACGGGGATGTTCTCGAGAGGAAGGGAGTTGCCCGTCTCGATAGAGGCCTGGGGCCCCGAGACGATCTTCTGCCCGGCCTTGAGACCCTTGGGGCTGATGATGTAGCGCTTTTCCCCGTCCACGTAATGGATGAGGGCGATGTTGGAGCTGCGGTTCGGGTCGTACTCGATGCTGGCGACGGTTCCCGGCACGCCGGTCTTGTCGCGCATGAAATCGATGTCCCGGTAGCGGCGCTTGTGCCCGCCGCCATGGTGCCTGACGGAGATGCGGCCGTTGGCGGCGCGGCCGCCAGTGCTCCGCTTTCCCTTCGTAAGGGATTTCTCGGGATTACTCTGGTTGGCGGTGATTTCGGTGTTCACCACCTGCACGCGGTGCCTAAGGCCCGGCGTGATCGGCCTGAAAGTCTTGATACCCATAATTTCCCCTTACGCCTTAAGCGCCCTCGAAAATCGAGATCGTCTCACCGGGCGTGATGCGGACGATGGCTTTCTTCCAGGTGGCGGTCTTGCCGGCGCGTCCGCGGAGACGCTTCGGCTTGGCCTTCACGTTGATGATGTTGCAGTCGACGGGGTGGACCTTGAACATGCGGCGCACGGCTTCCATGATCATGAGCTTGTCGGCCCTCGGGTCAACCTTGAACACATACCGGTTCTGCTCGCGCATGACGTTGCTTTTCTCGGTGAGCACGGGCTCGATAAGGATCGATTCGTATTCCATACCTTGCGCTCCTTACTTGTCCGCGTAGAACTCGTTCAGTCCCTTGATGGCGGACTCGAGAACGAGGACTTTCCGGCCGTAGAAGAGATCGTGGGCGCGGAGGCGGTTGAACGAGAGGAAACTGAGCCAGGGAAGGTTCCGCCCCGCCCGCTTCACCTCGGCATCGTCGTCCCCGAGGACGATCACGGTGCGCGTGGCTTCCGCGTTGGAAGCGATGGCTTCGAGCTTCTTCACGAGGTCCCTGGTCTTTCCGCTCTCGACGGTGAAATCTTCGACGACGGCGAGGGTGCCATTCTGGGCCTTGAGGCTCAGGATGGTCTTGAGCGCGAGCCGCTTCACCTTCTTGGGAAGCAACCAGCCATAGTCGCGGGGATGGGGACCGAAAACGGTGCCACCACCGACGTAGATCGGCGACTTCACGTCGCCCTGGCGAGCGCGACCGGTGCCCTTCTGGGAGTAGGGGCGCCTGTTCGAACCGTGGACCTGGCCACGGGTCTTCGTGTCGGCGGTGCCGACGCGCTTGTTCGCGAGCTCATTGTTGATCGCGTAATAAATTACGTCCTCGTTTATGGGCAGGCCGAAGACCGAGTCTGAAAGCTCGATGTTCCGGAGTTCCTTGCCCTGCAAGGAAACGACTTTCCTTTCCATTCTGGTCCTCCGGGTTACTTCGTCTTCTTGACCGCGCTACGGACGACCACGGTGCAGTTCCTCGGACCCGGGACGGCCCCGCGAATGAGAATGCATCCGTTCGCCGCATCGACGCGGACAACCTTGAGGTTCTGAACCGTGCAGGTCTCGCGGCCCATGCGGCCGGGGAGCTTCACGTTCTTGAAAGTCTTGTGGGGATAGGTGCTCTGGCCGGTGGAACCGGGTTCACGATGGAACTTGGAGCCGTGGCTGGCGCGACCGCCTCCGAAACCCCAGCGCTTCACTACACCCTGGAAACCCTTGCCCTTGCTCACCGCCTGGACGTCGACGAAACGCATGCCCTCGAGGGCAGCCGCTCCGAGACTCTCGCCGACGGCGGGCTCCTTGCCGAAATCACGCATCTCACGGAGGATCTTCGTGGGGGCGATGCCTTCGGGGAACTGTCCACCGTAGGGCTTGGTGACGCGGTTCTTCTTCTTCTCGTTGACGCCGATCACGACGGCGCTGTAGCCGTCCTTCGCGACGGTCTTCGTGGCGACGACGACATTGGCGGGAATCTCGATGACCGTAACGGGCACGAGCTTGCCGGTCGCGTCGAAGATCTGGGTCATGCCGATCTTCTTGCCGATCAATCCGAACATGTACTACTCCTAGCGTTGAACGCTACCGGCACGAAGCCAGGCGTTGACTGCTGGATAATAAGGGCCAGGCCCTTACCGGATAACCTTACTGCTTGATCTCGACATCGACACCGGCTGGCAGCTCAAGCTTCATGAGCGCGTCCATGACGTCGGGTGTAGGATCGATGATGTCGATCAGGCGCTTGTGGGTCCTCATCTCGAACTGCTCCCTGGACTTCTTGTGGACGTGGGGAGAGCGCAAGACCGTGTACTTACTGATGCGCGTCGGAAGGGGGATGGGCCCCGCGACCTTCGCTCCCGCCTTCTGCACCGTCTGCACGATGCCGCGGGCGCTGTCATCAATAAGGCGCACGTCGAAACCTCTGAGCCTGACTCGGATCTTGTCCTTCATACACTTCCTCCAAAGATCGCTTGCGCACGTCCCAAGTTGGCCGTACCCTGGCGGGCGCGCCATCCGAGCGTTGCGCGGAAGGGCTGGGGAGCCCTTCGAGCATGGGTGCGGTTCCTGGCCTTGCGGCCCCGCGCCCGAAAACAGACTACAGCAAACAAGCGGTGCGGATCAAGACCCGCACCGCCCGTTCCGGACCAGGAACGGCAGCCAAATGAGGCCGCCGATCCCGATCAGGCGACGACTTCGATGACCTGGCCGGAGGCGACCGTATGGCCACCCTCGCGGATGGCGAACTTGAGGCCCTTCTCCATGGCGATCGGGTAGATCAGCTCGACGTTGATCTCGGTATTGTCGCCGGGCATGACCATTTCGCGGCCCTCGGGGAGGGTGACGGTTCCGGTGATGTCCGTGGTACGGAAATAGAACTGGGGACGATAGCCGGAGAAGAAGGGGCTGTGGCGTCCACCCTCGGCCTGGTTCAGGACGTAGACCTGGCCCTTGAACTTGGTATGGGGGGTGATGGTGCCGGGCTTGGCGAGGACCTGTCCGCGCTCGACCTCTTTCTTGTCGATTCCGCGGAGGAGGGTTCCGACGTTGTCGCCGGCCTGGCCTTCGTCAAGGAGCTTGTTGAACATCTCGATGCCCGTGACGACGGTGTTCTTCGTCGGCTTGATGCCGACAATCTCGACCGTCTCGTTCAGCTTGATGATGCCGCGCTCGATACGGCCGGTCACGACCGTTCCGCGGCCGGAGATGGAGAACACGTCCTCGATCGGCATGAGGAAGGGCTTGTCCGTGACGCGGACGGGATCGGGGAAGAAGGTGTCCATGGCGTCCAGGAGCTCCTGGACGCACTTGGTGGCCTCGGTGTTGTCGGGCTCGGAGAGGGCCTTGAAGGCGGAACCCTTGATGATGGGGGTCGTGGCGCCGGGGAAGCCGTAGAAGTTGAGGAGGTCACGGACCTCTTCCTCGACGAGCTCGATGAGCTCGGCGTCGTCAACGAGGTCGACCTTGTTGAGGAACACGAGGACGGAGGGAACGCCGACCTGGCGGGCAAGGAGGACGTGCTCGCGGGTCTGGGGCATGACCGAGTCCGGTGCGGATACGACGACGACCGCGCCGTCCATCTGGGCGGCTCCGGTGATCATGTTCTTGATGTAGTCGGCGTGGCCGGGGCAGTCGATGTGCGCGTAGTGGCGCTTCTCGGACTGGTACTCAAGATGTCGGGTGTTGATGGTGATACCGCGGGCCTTCTCTTCAGGGGCGTTGTCGATATCGTCGAACTTGAGGGCCTTGTCACCGTACTTGCGTGCGCAGTACTGGGTGATGGCAGCGCTCAGGGTCGTCTTTCCATGGTCAATGTGGCCGATTGTACCGACGTTCATATGGGGTTTGGTACGCTCGAACTTCTCTTTAGCCATATGTCACTCCTCCTTGGCTCGTAGCGCCAATAGCTTTCCTACACGGGTTTCCGGAGTATACAGAAACTGTCAAGGCTGTGCAAGCGGGGTCCGAGTGGGGGGTCGGGGGCGGCATTCAGCGCTTTTCCGCCTCGAAACGGAGGAAACGGGCCTGGTATGAAGCCCGGCCTGCCGTTGCCGATCGCAGCTCGGAGGCGAAACCGAAGAGGAGGCGCAAGGGGGCGGCCGCCTGGATGGTCTTCCCGCCGCCCGAGTCCTCGATGGCCTCCACACGGCCGCCGCGGGCGGACAGGGCGGTGACGGCGGCTCCGAGGCATTCCTCGGGAAGGCGGAATTCGAGGCGCATCCAAGGCTCGAGCACGTTGGTGCCCGCCTTGCCCAGGCAGTCCCGTGTGGCCATGGAGGCGGCGATCTCCAGGGCAAGCTCGGCCTGCCGGGTCGAGGGAGGCGCGCAGGCAAGGATCACGGCTTCGTAGTCCTCGACCGGCCAGGATGAGGATGGCCCCACCGAAGCGCTCGCTTCGATCCCTCGTCGCAAGGCTTCCATATATACCGCTCCCAGCCTGAGCCCGGGGGCGAGGGTCACGAGGCGACCAGCTCCGCGGTGCCGAGGCGAGAGGCGCAGGGATACCTGGCCGCGGACCCGTTCGCCATTCATGTCGCGGTCAAAATCGCAGGTGGCCTCCGCGCTCCCGGAAAGCGATTCGCGGCAGGAGACCTGGGGCTTCCCCGACCTGAGGCGGATTCCCTGCTCGGCGCGCAGGCGCTCGACGGCCACTTCCAGATGGAGTTCCCCCATGCCCGCAAGGGTGACCCTGCCCGTCTCGCCATCCACGGAGGCCCGCAGGGAGGGATCATCCTCGAGGAGGACGGCAAGGGCCCCCTGGAGGGCTTCCCCATCGGCGACGGCCACGGGCTCGAGGGCTATGGAGACCACGGGCTCCTCGAAACCTATGCGCTCGTACAGGATCGGCGCCTCTGGGGCGCACAGGCTCGCGCCCGTGGAGCCCGCGGCGCTCCGGGCCGAGCCGGCGGCACCGTTCATGCCGGACGCCTCGGTCCGGGCGGCCGCCTTCCTGGCCGTCGCGACAAGGGAAACGGCCGCGATATCGCCGGCGACAGCCTCGTCCAGGTCCTCGAGGCTGTCGGCATGGATCGCGAAGAGCCGCTGGGCCTTGAGGGCGGTCCCGCTGCCCGCCTCGACCATGAGGTCGCCCGGCTTGAGCCTTCCGGACCAGACGCGCAGCCACGAGAGCCGCCCGGCCTGCTCCTCGACCTGGGTCTTGAAAACCAGGGCGGAAAAAAGCTCCTCGGGGCTTGGGAGACGCCGCAGGACCAGGCCGCTGGCCGGATCGACCCCGGTCGGGCATCCCTGCTCGGCCGGGCTCGGGAGGAATGCGGCGACCGCGTCCAGGAGGGCGGAAACGGCCAGGTCGGAAAAGGCGGAGCCCAGGAGGACAGGCACGACGGTGCCGGCGATGGAGGCCGCCCGCAATGCCCTGGCGAGGTCCTGGGGGCTGGGGTCCAGGCCCGCGACCCAGGCTTCCATGACAGGGTCATCCTGCTCGGCCAGGCGCTCCACGAGAGAGAGCCTGGCCGCCTGGATGGCTTGCCGCGGCAGGCCCGGGAGGCCCTCCGAGGGCAATGAAGGAAGGACTGTCCCCGATGCCTCGTCGCGCGCCTCGAGGCTGACAAGGTCGACCGCCCCTTGCCAGCTGTCATTTTCGCCCCAGGGGACCTGGAGGGCCAGCGCTTCCGGACAGAGGGCGGAGAACTCGCCCATGACCCGCTCGAAAGAGGCGCCCCGCCGGTCCATCTTGTTGACGAAGGCGAGGAGGGGCAGGCCCCGCGCCCTGCAGGCCCTGAGCATGCCCTCGGTGCGGGATTGGAGGCCGGCCACGCCGCAGATCACGAGGATGGCCCCGTCGAGGACGCGCAGCGACCGCTGGACCTCGGAGCCGAAGTCCACATGGCCCGGCGTGTCGATGAGGTTGACGCCGCAATCCTGCCAGGCCAGGCGCACACAGGCGGCCTTCACCGTGATCCCGCGCTCGCGCTCGACGGAGAGGTAGTCGGTCGCGGTCGTGCCGGAATCGACCTCGCCGGGCCTGCGGATGCGGCCGGAGAGGAAGAGGATGCGCTCGGTGAGACTGGTCTTGCCCGCATCGATATGGGCCATGATGCCGATGTTGCGGACGCTGCCCCTGCTGCTTTTCATGGGGGTGGAAGTATAGACCCTAAACGCCGATCAATCGAGTGCCGGCCGTGCCGGTCGGCCTTACCGAAAGCTCAGGACCGGGAGTATATTCGTAGCGCGGGCAAGTCGGCGACGCTCCTTATGGCTGGAGGTTCCGTACGAAGGCCCCGGGGAGGAACCATGAAGGAACTGGCGAACATCGAGACGCTGCCGGTCGAGGCCTTTCGCGAACAAGTGATGGACGGGCTTGTCGAGCGCTTTTCGCAGGAGAGCCTGGGCCTCGAGGACTTCGAGCGCCGCACGATCCTCGTCACCAAGGCGGCCAACAAGGCCGAGATACTCTCCGCCATCGTCGACCTGCCCGATGTCGTCGGGAAACAGCTGCCGGTGGCCAAAAGCGGCGCGACGGGCTGGCGGGTCAGCACTGAAAGCGTGAAGGAGACCGAGCATGCCATCTGCATCTTCGGCGGCTCGGACCGCAAGGGCATCTGGCGCGCGCCACGCAAGCTCCAGACCCTTTGTGTCTTCGGCGGCGCCAACATCGACCTCCGCAGGGCCGTGGTCCCGCCCGAAGGCCTCACGATACATGTCATGGCTGTATTCGGCGGCGTCGACGTGACTGTGCCGCCCGACATGCGCCTTGAGGTGCGAGGCATCGGCATTTTCGGCGGTTTTGACCATCGTGAAACGCCTGACGCCCCCGACTCGGCGCCCTTGGTCAGGATCGAGGGCCTGGCCGTGTTCGGCGGGGTCGGTGTCCGAGTCCGCTCCTGAATCCAGACCATCCGGAAGGGGGAGGCTGCCCATGACCGATTTCTTTCCCGGCGACCGCTACGCCACCGCGGAGGGCCTGCCCCAGGCCTTGAGCGAAAAGGTCCTCCTCAATACGCGCTGGAGCGTGTACTGCCATTTTTTCGCGACCATCCTCCGGAGCAGGTCCCTCGCGCTTCATGGCAGGTACGACGATGAAGCCTGGGCCGCGTCGTCCTTCGAGATCATCAGGAACCTCGAGCGCTGCAAGGCGAGGTTCCTCATCGAGGGCATGGACAAGGTCCGCTCCGCGGAAGGCCCCCTTGTCCTGGTGGCGAACCACATGAGCACCCTCGAGACACTCGTCCTCCCCGGCCTCATCCGCCCCCTCAAGCCGGTCACCTACGTGGTGAAGAGAAAACTCACCAAGGGCTTTTTCTGGGGCCCCATCATGCGCTCGCGTGATCCCATCGCTGTCTCGCGCAAGGATCCGCGGGCCGACCTCGAACTCGTCCTCCGCGATGGCCCCGCACGCCTTCAGGCGGGCATCTCCGTCATCATCTTCCCCCAGGGCACCAGGACCCTGGAATGGAAACGCGAAGGCTTCAACAGCCTGGGGATAAAGCTCGCCGCGAGGGCAGGAGTCCGCGTCATGCCGGTGGCGCTCAAGACCGATTACTGGGGCTCCAGCGGCATCTTCAGGGGCTTTGGCCCCGTCCACCGCGAGAAGCTCATCCACATCGAGTTCGGGGACCCGATACCCGTGAAGGGAAGGGGCAAGGCCGAGCATGAGCTTTGCCTGGACTTCATCGAATCGAGGCTCAAGCAATGGGCTGCGGTCGCCACAGCCTGATCCACGCGGGAATGCAGGATGAACACCGGCAAGGTGTCCCCGGGAGTCGAGGTCTACGGACAGAAAGAGCTCGTGGCGCGGCTGGGCAGGGGCGAGCCGCGTACCGCGCCTGCATATCCATCGGCAATCCCCGCCCCTTCCACCGCGCGGCGGAAAGTGGCGAGCGCCTGGACCCCGTGGTCCGATCGTCCTTCGAACGCGTGCTCAGGCTCTCCTTCCATGACCTGGAGGACAAGGCGCAGCTGGCCCGGATCGGCCTGAGGGGTCGCCTGCCCTCGATCCGCGACGCACGGCGCGTCCTGCGGTTCTACATGGAAACGCGGGGCTGGACAGACGGTTGGACGGTGCACTGCTGGGCGGGCATCTCCCGTTCCACCTGGGCTTCGCAGGGGAGATCGAGGAGCTCGATCCCGTGGACAGCCTGCCGCCGCAGCGTTTCGGGGACGACCGGTCAGAAACGCGCGCTTCCCCGGTCGGCGACGAAGGCGAGGGCATCCTCGATGGTGGCGAAGATCCTGAGGGCGCGGACGGCACCTGAGCCTTCGTGCTTCTTCCTTTCTGGCTCGCGAAGGCGCGCCAGGGCAACGTTGCCGCCCTTCCTGAGCGCCGCGCGCACGATGCCTTCCAGGGCCAGGAGCGTCTTGTCGCCACCCCAGCGCTCGACCTTCATGAGGTCGAAGACGAGGCGGGAATGGCCCAGCTCGACCGCCTTCCTTATCTTGGCCTCGAAGGTCCCCATGGTCGTCCCGTCGAGGACACCCGCCACGCGGACGACCAGGCCTTCCGCGACGCGCAGGTAGCTGAGCCCGAGCCCTTCCGGGTCCTTTCCCGTGGCCTCATCTATCTCATCGCGCAGCTTCGCGTTCTCGAAAGCCGGAGCCTCCCTGCAGAGCCGCACCGCCTCGTCCACTGTCTTCGCGAAAAGCAGGATGTCGTCGAGGCCGCTCTCCTTGAAGGCCTCCATATGCCTCCACTCGATGCCCGCGAAGGCCATTCGGCCGTCGTTCAGCGCGATCTTCTTCCAGGCGATCTTGAACTCGCCGGGATCGAAGCGCCCCAGGTCCAGGCGGAAGATGAAGATGGAAAAACCGGCCCGCAGGCAGCAATCGAGGATCCTGGTGAGGGTGGCCCCGCCTTCGTGGAGGTAATAGCCATCGAGCTTGATAACCAGGCAATCGGCGTTATCCACGACGCGCGACAGGGTGAAGGAAAAGCCCTCGGCCTGGATCTTGTCTGAACCGGGAGCTATCCCCTCATTGTTCGTCACGGCACTTCC
The DNA here is from genome assembly GCA_025358255.1 of Spirochaetaceae bacterium. Lineage (GTDB taxonomy): Bacteria > Spirochaetota > Spirochaetia > Treponematales > Rectinemataceae > JANYKC01. Next base: position 56,106 of record JANYKC010000012.1, on the reverse strand, counting down.
TTTTTCTTTCCTGACGGCCAGTATATCAGACGGAAGGAAAAGTTCCTGCGTCCGGCCTGCCGTATGCGAGGAGCCTGGGAAGGACCTCCTCGGCGCGTCCCAGGGACTCTTCCATGAACCAGCTTCCCCGCTCCCCCAGCTACTTGATGTGGACATGGATGGTCCTGGCCCCGTGCAGGGAGACGATGCTCCGGTATTGGGTGATATCAAGGCCCATATCATGCAGATGGCTCCATGGAAGGGTGGATCCCGCCCCGGTCCGGACGGGTCAGGGCGACTGGCCCAGGAAGATCTCGGACAAGGGCTTCCTCGTCCGCTCGGCAAGCTCACGGGCGCGCAGCTTCTCGGGAAGGCCCTCCGGATCGCCCAACCTGCCCACGGCGACCATCGTGACGGGCTCATGGTCGGCCGGCAGCGAAAAAAGCTCCTTCGCCTTCTCCGGGAAGAAGCCGGCCATGTTATGGACAAGGAGCCCCATGGAGCTGGCCTGGGCCGTGAGGTTGCCCATGGCAAGGCCAAGGTCGTACAGGGCCCAGGGATGGGGAGCTCCGTCGCGCTCCCGTGTCGTCCGCGTCACGGTGAGGATGAGGAGGGGCGCCTTGGGTGCCCATACATCGTTGCCGGGCTTGAGGCAGGCGACAAGCCTCTTGTGGAGTTCGCTTCCGTCGCGCTGGGACCAGACAAAGCGCCACGGTTGGCCGTTGGAGGCGGAGGCGGCCCATCTCGCCGCCTCGAAAAGCGAGAGGATAGCCTCCTGTCCAAGCAGGCCTTCGTCGAAGGCCATCGGGCTCCACCGAGCCTTGATGAAGGCATGGACGTCATGGTCGAAGGTTGGTATTGGCTTCATGCTCACAGTATGACGCATGAAAGGTGGAACGCCAGCCCCGGGAGCGCAAGGCCGGCCTTGAATCCATGGAGGCCTCGTGGCCACACTCGAGACCTTCTTCGAGCCCATGCCCATGGAACCGAACGTCGCCTTCACCTGGCAGGGCTGGCAGGTCGAGCTCATCCAGCAGATCCACATCCTGTCGGGCTCCATGATCACGCCGTCCTTCGGCATCCTCTTCTCCAGGGAAGGCAGGAACTCCGTGTGCTGCATGACGGATTCGCAGCACTGCTCGCCCCGGCAGATGGAGGAGCATTGCCACCGGGCCGACCTCATCTTCCAGGACTGCGAATGCGGCGGCGTAGACTTGCGTTTCGACGAGGACACCAAGGCCAAGATGTGGCTGTCCTACTTCCAGGGCTTCGTGAAGGTGGGCCAGGCCTTCGGGATCTAGGCCGGCGCGGCCCCAGCGCCATCCCGGCTCCAGGTGGAGAACGGCCGTTTCGCGAGCTTGGAGTTGAAGTAGCGGGGATCGTCCGAGACTTCCTTCCACGCCCAAGGCGGGAGCTCGACCGTGGCGTCCGCCGAGTCCAGCTCGATCTCCGCCATCACGAGGCCTTCGTTGTCGCCATGGAAGACGTCGACCTCCCAGGTCCTTCCCGCGAAGGCGGCAAGGTAGCGGGTCTTGTCGATGAAGGGACGCTCGCATAGCCTTTCGAGGATCTCGCGTGCGTCTGCGGCGGGGATGGGGTACTCGTACTCCGCCCGGGAGATGCCGTCGGTCGCGCCCTTGACCGTGAGGCGCGCCTCGTCCCCGAAGATGCGGATGCGGACCGTGCGCCCCTTCTCGGAGCAAAGGTAGCCTTGGGTGATCCTCGTCCCTGCGTCGGCCGGCCGCCACAACAGCGTATCCACCAGGAATTTTCGCTCGATCTCCGTGCCCATGCCTCGCCTCCCAATGGTCAAGTCGTCAGGTAAAAACAGTGGTCCGGCCCTTCGTGAAGGATCCTGAATCGAGGGCGCCCTTGATGGCCCGCGCTATCCTGAGCCCGCCCCGGGACGAGGGCTCGCGCAGGATGACGTCGTTGAAGATGCCCACTGCCCTGGCAATTGCCGGTCAGTAAGGCCATCCGGCACTCGGGCTCGAGGCGCGGAACCGAATCATAGATGGTGCAGACCATGAAGGGAAGGCCGCAGGAGGCCACTGCGTCAAGGAGCTTGCGATAGCTTGCCCGGAAGTCCGCCTGGATGCCGGTCATCACGGCGAGGCAGGTCACCCGGTCGGCCTGCCCGAGCTGGTCGCGTAGCTGGGCCTCGAGGCAGTCCTCATCGGGGACATAGCTGCCATTGTCGAAGATCGAGTCGCCGATCTGCGTTAGGTGGCGCATGCTTTCCCCTTGACCCTTGGGTTGTCCTATAATCGTGTATTATGTACACTTTGTCAATTCATTATAAAAGGGATATGGCATGGACCACATCACTGGCCTAGCCGAAGTCCCGGTCGAGGACGGCGCCATTGGCGGCGAAGGCCTTGCCGCACGCGTCCATCGCCGTGGGTCGGCCGAACCATGGCGCGGCTACGCGGGCGGACCGCCAACGATCTTCGCCCTCGTGGCCATGGCCTGCGGGATCTCGGGTGCCTTCCTCGGTGAAGCGGCCCTGCCCAGGGCCTGGCGATGGAAGGGATATGCATGAATTCGCGCGCCGCGGCTTCCTCGCAGCCGCGCGGCATTTCCCATGGCCGGAGTCTAGATCGTGCCCTGGCGGAAAGCAGGAAAAGCCCTTGCCGTTCCCGTCTTAGTGTATTATAAACACCACATGAGGTCGCACGTGAAGCGCGGCCGAGGAGTCCAACATGCTTGGAGCCATAGTCGGGGACATCATCGGAAGTACCCGGGAATTCCACCCGGTCAAGCGCAAGGATTTCGAGCTCTTCCAGGGAGAGTCTTCCTATACGGACGACTCGGTGATGACCTGCGCCGTGGCGGACGCCCTCCTTGGCGATGGCGATTTCGGGACGGCGATGCGAAGGGTCGGACGGCACTACATGGATTCGGGCTATGGCAAGCGCTTCCATCGCTGGATGGATGGACAGATCGAGGGGCCTTGCAACAGCTACGGCAATGGATCGGCCATGCGGGTGAGCCCCGTCGCCTGGGCCTTCGAGACCGAGGAGGAGGTCCTTGCCGCGGCACGCGCCACGGCCCTCCCCACCCACGACCACCCCGAGGGCATCAAGGGAGCCGAGGCCACGGCCCTGGCCATCTTCCTGGCCCGCAAGAAGGCGGACAAGGGCACGATCCGGAGGGAGATGACCGCACGCTTCGGTTACGACCTCAAGGCGAGCATGGAAGAGATCCGGCCCAAGGCGCGATTCGACGAGACCTGCCAGGTCACGATGCCCGAGGCGCTCATCGCCTTCCTCGACTCGTCGGGTTTCGAGGATGCCATCCGCAACGCCGTCTCCCTCGGGGCCGATGCCGACACCCAGGCGGCGATTTCGGGTTCCATCGCGGAGGCCTTCTACGGCGGGGTGCCCGACAGCCTCCTGGCGCCGGCGGTCCGCCTCCTCGATGGGCGCCTGTACGGCATCACCCTCGCCTACTGCGGGCGCTGGCGCCCAAGCGAAGCATCGCGACTCGTCGCGGCACGCATCGGCCTGGAGCGATCCGAAACGGCCCAAACCGCCCCCCTGGAGGAAAACAATGTATAGTTACGAATATCCCCATCCAGCCGTCACGGTCGACTGCGTGGTCTTCGGCCTCGATGACGGCGGGCTCAAGGTCCTCCTCATCCAGCGCGACCTCGAGCCCTTCGCCCTTTCCTGGGCCCTGCCTGGCGGATCCATCAAGCTCGACGAGGACCTGGGGCAATCGGCGCGCCGGGAGCTCGCCGAGGAGACCGGGGTCACGGACCTCTACCTGGAACAGCTGGCCACCTTCGGGAAGCCTGGCCGCGATCCCCGCGAGCGCGTGATCACGGTGGCGTATTTCGCCATCGTCAACCTCCTCGAGCACAAGGTCAGTCCCGACACCGGCGCGCGGAGCGCGGCCTGGTTCCCCGTGGATGACTCCCCCCCCCTCGCCTTCGACCACCGGCTCATCCTGGACCTCGCCTTGATGCGCCTTCAGTCCAAGCTGCGCAACCAGCCCCTCGGCTTCGAATTCCTGCCGGAGAAGTTCACCCTCACCCAGGTGCAGCGCCTCTACGAAACCATCCTCTGCGAAGGGCTCGACAAGCGCAACTTCCGCAAGAAGATCCTCACCACCGGCCTCCTCGTCCCCCTTGATGAGGTGGAGATCGATGTCGCCCATCGCGCGGCCCAGCTCTACCGATTTGACAAGGAGGCCTACGTGAGGCTCCAGGCCCAGGGCTACGCGTTCGAGATATGACGGGCCGTGGCGCGGGGACGAGGAAGACCTCGGCACGCCCTCCGAGGACGTGGCCAGCATGATAGCGGTCGATTCCCTCGACCTGCCCGCCAAGCTCCTCGCCTGCATCGGTTTCGGGGCTGGCTGGTTCCACGGCAGCAGCCACGCGCGTGCCCTCGAGGCCACGATGGAGATTTCCGGACGCGGCGGCTTCATCGGCCTCTTCTCCGTCCTCGAGGAGATGCCCGAGGCTGCGCTGTACCGCGAAGCCTGCGAATACGTCTTCGCCCGCATGCCGGGCAATGGGAGCATTGTCAACACCTCCAGCCTCTCGGCCCTGGACGGGCACTTCGGCGACTGGCACGGATCAAAGCGGACAATGAACGACAAGCTCCGGATAAGCCCCCCTCATGTCGGCCAACTGGTGCTACCGCCTCGGCACGGTGACGGGGCGGATGCTCTGCCCCAAGGACAAGCTGGCCGAGGCATTCAGAGCCATGGAATTGACCAAGGTCATCCTTGAAAGCCGCAGGGGCATCCCGCACCGGCCGCGAGTCGAGATACCGATCTAGCGTTCCGCCTTGGAACCATCAAATGTTTTCGCCCCTTGGACTTTCGAGGTCATGATTCCGGCAGGATTGCACTGGCGCGTTCGCGCCTTATCGATAATCGGCTGAGCCCGTGCTGCCCATTTGTGAGGCTGAACACTAGGCTTCGCAGCCACGGATGAGGTTCTTTCCGGCATCCTTCGCCCGGTACAGCGAATCATCCGCGCCGCGGATAAGGGCATCGATGTCGAAGCCCGCGGCTATCGCCGAGACCCCGCCGCTCACGGTGACGCCGATGCGGCACTCCCTTGCCTCCACGGCCGATTCCGCGATGGCCTTCCTGCATTTCTCCCCGACGATCACCGCTTCGACGGTTCCGGTCTCCGGGCAGAGGACGAGGAATTCCTCGCCTCCCCAGCGGGCGCAGGTATCCGACTTGCGAAGCTCGCGGCCGAAGATCGAGGCGACATTCCGCAGGACCTTGTCGCCGGTCTCATGCCCGTACCTGTCGTTGACGAGCTTGAAGTCATCGATGTCGAACAGGATGAGGGAGAACAGGGTGCCATAGCGGTCAAAACGGGCGACTTCCCTCGCCAGTCTCTCCATCATGTCCCGCCGGTTCGGAAGGCCGGTGAGGGGATCGGTCCTGGCCAGGTAATCCATGCGCGTCGTGGCTTCGCGGAGCTGGCTTTGGTAGCCGTCGCTTATGGTCACGATCTTCTCGAGCCGCGCATCGGTCTTCTCGTAGCGCCGCAGGAGGAGGCTGACGTCGTTTACGGCGAAGGGCGCGAGGCGGCCCTCGCCTCCCTCCTCGATCGCCGCATGAAGGCGCTGGATGAGGGGATCGACCACCGAGCTTCCCCTTCGCGGCCTCAGGCCATCCTGGCCCCTTGCCCTTGGCAGGGGCGCCTCGGGGGCTGGACGCGGAGGCAAGGCCCGGTTCCCCGAACCGAGGGCCTCCATTGCCTCCAGGGCATGGCGCAGCCTGCTCGCGCTCTCGAGCGCCTCAGCCTGGTATTTGTCGCCAATTGCGATTATCTTGGCCATCCGTTCGTCCAGCCTGGCATAGGCCTCGGCGAGCTCTATGAACTCCGTCGCCAGGGGATCGGAGAGCGAATCGAGCCCCGCGGCGCGGCGCAGGAGCCTCGAGGTCCTCTCTTCCCGTCCCGGGTCAGGTGTTATTTCGCTTCACCCCCGACGGGGATGATATCGAAGGGGATCTCCATATCCTCGCTGAATTCCTTTGCAAGGTCCAGGGCCCTCTCGTTGTCCGCGTCATAGAACCAGGAGACCCTGGCGTCCAGCCCGCCCCGCGTCGCCTCGCAGAGCATGTCCAGGATGTCGAGCATGCATTTCGTGCTGCTGGAGTTCATGTAGCTCACGCTCACATGGAGCTTGAAAACCGCGAGTTTCCCGAGTTCGGCGTTGAGCCACTCGAAAACTGGCGCGAAAAAGGCGAAGGAATTCTCGGGGTAGGACTCCCCCCGGATGGAGAGCGTCATGGACGCCTCGTCAAAGGCGATGGCCGGCGTCGAGCTTGTACCTTCCATATCCAGCATGTTTTTCACGCTCCCGCCACCTTTACGCTGAGGCTGAAAAAGTCGTGCCCGGCGTCGAGGGAGACGAACGAGTACTCGATCTTCCCCTTCGCCCTTCTGGCCATGTCGATGAGGCCGATGCCCGCGCCAAAGGCGTCCGGCGCCCTCTCGGCCCGGAGCTTTTCCTTGTAGAAGCGCTTCAACCCGTCCTTGTCGAGCGCGTTGATCTCGTCGAGCCTGGCCGCCAGGTCCGCCGCGTCCGACTTGAGGACAACGTTGCCCGAACTCACGACATGGAGACCGTCCACGATCGCGATGACGACAATGGCGGAATTCCGCTCGCTGCCGGCGAAGGCGCGGCGGGCCAGGTAATTCCTGACGTTCTGCGTCTGCTCGATGTAGACGCCAAAGACGTCGGTCACCGCGCCTTTGTTGATGTTCTCGCCTTCCAGATAGTGCTTTATCGCGTTCCCGATCTCCTCGATGATGCTGTGCGAAAAAGGCCCGTTGAAGCTCATGAGAACGCCGTCTTGCGTAAAGCTCTTCCGCATTGCGAGAAGGTCATGCATCCTTTTCCTCCATACCGTCGGCGATGCCATCGGCGATGCCATCGGCGATGCCAAAGCCGACGAAAGTCAGGTCGTCACGCGGAGACGCGTCCCCGCGGTAGTCATCCAGTGCCGCGATGGCGATCTCCGCCTGCCGCTCGAAAGGCAGTTCCGCCATGCTTTCGATGAGGGCGCAGAGGCGGGAGCGGCCAAAGCCCCGCGCCTTTGGCCCGCCCGGAAGGTCAAAGACGCCATCGCTGGCGAGGTAGACGCGCAGTTCGCCCCGTGCCTCTATGCGGCGGTCGGTGAGGTGCCTTGGCCGTCCCGGTCGGGAAAAACCGAGATGGACAGGGTCGCCGCTGACCTCGAGGAGCTTGCCGCCCATCCACGCAAAAAGCGGCAAGGCGGCTCCCGCGAACTCAAGAACTTTCGCCGAGGCCCGCCAGCGGCAAAGCGCGACGTCCAGGCCGTTTTCCAGATGCTCGGTCTCAGACTCCCTCCTGAGGCTTTCCCTCACAAGGCCATCGAGCTCGCGCAGCAGGGCCGCGGGTCCCTTGGCCGCGGCGGATTCGGCCACGCGGTCCAGGTGGGCCTTGGCGAGCATGGTCATGATGGCACCCGGCACTCCGTGGCCTGTGCAGTCGGCGACGGCGACGAGGAAACCGTCCTCGACAGGCCGGAAGAAAAAGAAATCCCCCCCGACGATGTCGCGTGGCCTCGAGATGGCGAAATGCCCCTGGAGCGCCGCCTCGAGATCGGCTTGCCCCGGCTGGATGGAATCCTGGATGAGCCTGGCGTAGTCGATGGAGTCGAAGATTCGCCGCTGGGAAAGCTCGAGCTCCCCGTTCGTCCGCCGCAGCTCCTTGGTCCTGGCCGCGACCTCCTCCTCGAGGCCCGCGGTGTAGGAGCGGATCCTTGCGGCCATGGAGTTGAAGGACTCGCTCAGTATGCCGATCTCGTTCCGGGCGGTCACCGGCAATTCGATGTCGAAGGCTCCTCCGGCCAGGTGCGCGGAGGCGGCCGTAAGGCTCTGTATCGGATCGATCACGAGCCGGTTCGTGGCGACCATCATGCTCGCCGCGACCAGGAGGAGGGAAAGCAGGATCACAAGCCCTATGGGCAGGAAGTCCGCCCAAGCGATGACGCTGGCCGCATCGACGAAGACAAGGCTGTACCAACCGAGCTCGTTCATCGCCCCGATGGAGCACAGGAGCCTCCGGCCGCCGTAGCCGATGGCGAAGACCCCGGGGTCCCCGCCCCGGCCCGCCGTCTCAAGGGCGTAGCGGAGGGTCGCGCGGTCCGCGGGGTCCTCGATCTGGCCGTAGACATCCAGCTTCTCCGCCTCGCTCCCGGCTTCCGCGTTGTGCGCCACCAGGCTGTCATCCGCCGAGGCCTGGAGTGCGCCTGCCGCGTTCACGATCACGGTGGAAAGGCCGGCCTCCTGCCCGCGCACGAGGGCGTCGAGGAAGGACGTGAGGTTCATGCCGCAGCCTGCGAGGCCTATCGCCTTGCCGCCGGAGTCCCGTACGAGGACGTTGATCCAGACGCGGTTTTCGCCGAGGAGGTCGTTGTGGTCCACGTTGAGGGCATAGTCGCCGTCGCGGGCCAGCTCGTTGAAGAACCAGCGGTCAGCGGGGTTGCCTTCCCTCAAGGTCGAGCGGACCGGGCTGGGAGTCCCCGGGGTCTTCGCGTAGTAGGATCCGCTTTCGCGGATCGCGACGAACCAGGCCCCGTCCATGAGGAAACGGCGGTAGCTCTCGAGTTCGGCGTAGGCATCCGACCTGGCGGCCAGGTCCTTCTCGGCCAGCATCCATGCCTTGACCGCGGGGTCGTCCCCGAGCTTTCGGCTCAGCGCGAGCTCGCGTTCCACGAGGGAGAGGATGCGATTCTTCTGGAGCTCGCTCTGGGAAGCGCAGAACCTTGAGGCGAAGCGCTCGCTGATCCTGCCGGCGCTCCAGGAAAAGGCGACGAAGGCGAGGCCCGCGGCCACTGCGTAGACAAGGACCAAGGTCATGAGGAGGACTCCCCGCAGGGAAGGCGGTCTCGAGACAGGCCTTGTTGTGCGCATGTTTATTTCAAGTATATCCAGCGACATGCAGGTAGCAAGCTCGGCCGCCGGAAGGATCGGAGGAGGAGGGATCGATAAAAAAAAGACCCGTCCCTTGCGGAACGGGTTTCCTTGTCCAAGTCGGACGGCTACCAGCGATAGTGGGCGAACGCTTTGTTCGCTTCAGCCATCTTGTGGGTGTCTTCCTTCTTCTTCACCGCGGTGCCGGTGTTGTTGAAGGCGTCCACAAGCTCGTCGGCGAGCTTGTCCGCCATGGCCTTGCCGGAGCGGTTCCGCGCGGCGGTGATGAGCCACCTCATGGAAAGCGCCTCGCGCCTGATGTCGCGGATCTCGATGGGGACCTGGTAGGTCGCTCCACCCACGCGCCGGGACTTGACCTCGACGAGGGGCTTCGCGTTCTCGATCGCCTTGTTGAAGACGTCGAGGGCCGGCGCGCCGGCTTTCTTCTCCATGATCTCCATCGCGTCGTACATGATGCGGGTGTTGATGGACTTCTTGCCCTGCAACATCATCCGGCACACGAACTTGGTCACGATGACGCTGTTGTACTTGGTATCGGGCAAATGGCCCCGGTCTATGGTCTTCTTTTTGCGGCCCATGATTCCCCCTACGCCTTCGGACGCTTGGCGCCGTACTTAGAACGCGCCTTCTTGCGGTCTTCGACGCCGAGGGTATCCTTGGCACCGCGGACGATGTGGTAACGCACGCCCGGGAGGTCCTTTACACGACCGCCACGGATGAGGACCACGGAGTGCTCCTGGAGATTATGGCCAACGCCGGGAATATAGGCGGTGACTTCGATCCCGTTGGTGAGACGCACTCGGGCTACCTTTCGGAGGGCCGAGTTCGGCTTTTTCGGGGTTACGGTCATGACGCGCGTGCAGACGCCACGTCTCTGCGGGCACTCTTGGAGTGCCGGGGCCTTGGTTCGCCAGGTGTTGACCTTGCGTCCTAGGCGGATGAGCTGGTTGATAGTCGGCATTCTATGCTCTAAGGCTCCCTTTGTGTACCGGACTTCAGCATCGCCCGGCGTATTGGATGGTACGCGAATATCTAAAACGGTTTCCCGGCCCCGAACCTTAACAGGGGCAGATACAGATCTATCCTACAGTTTCCGTCCCGTACTCGTCAAGCGAGCTGCGCCAGGCCCCCGGGGAGGCGGACCTGGCGCCAGATTATCAGTCCAGGTCCGTCTCGGGCTCCACGGCCTCGAAACCTTCGTCGTTCTCGAAGACCGAGTCTTCCTCGAAGGCCGCGCCGTTGTTCGCGCGATCCTCCAGGACAGGCAAGGGCTGGAGTTCCTTTTCCCGCTTGCGCTTCTCGAGGATGTCCTCGACAAGGGCATCCAGGTCGTCGTTCTCCTGGTCGAAGAGCTTCACGTTGCGGTAGGAACGCATGCCGGTGCCGGCCGGGATGAGGTGGCCGATGATGACGTTCTCCTTGAGGCCGCGGAGTGTGTCGGTGGCGCCGGCGATGGCCGCGTCAGTGAGGACCCTCGTCGTCTCCTGGAAGGAGGCGGCCGCGAAGAAGGAGTCGATCTTGAGCGAGGCGCGGGTGATGCCAAGGAGGAGGGGACGGGCCACGGCGGGCTGTCCACCCTCGACCTGGACCCTCTTGTTCTCGTCATGGAACTTGTACTTGTCGAGCTGCTGGCCGTAGATGAACTTCGTGTCGCCGGGCGCCACGATCTCCACCTTCTTCATCATCTGGCGGATGATGACGCCGATGTGCTTGTCGTTGATCGTCACGCCCTGGAGGCGGTAGACCTGCTGCACCTCATCCATGAGGAAGCGCTGGCAATACTGCTCGCCGAGGATGTTCATGAGGTCGTGGGGGTTCTTGTTGCCGTCGCACAGGAGGTCGCCCGCCTCGACGGTGTCGCCGTCGCGCACGAGGAGCCTGCGGCCCATCGGTACGAGGTGCTTGTATTCCTTGTTGAAGATGTCCTTGACGATGACGACGCGCTTGCCCTTGACGATGCCCCTGAAGGCGACCGCCCCGGAGACCATCGCGAGGACGGTCGGGGTCTTGGGCTTCCTGGCCTCGAAAAGCTCGGAGACCCTCGGGAGGCCTCCCGTGATGTCCATGGCCTTGGCCGACTCCTTGAGGGTCTTGGCCAGGGTGCGGCCGGCCTTGACGATCTCGCCGTCCTCGACGTTGAGGTAGGCTCCGCCAGGGAGGAAGTAGGTCACGATCTCGTTGCCGGCCTCGTCGGTGATGACGACGCGCGGCTGCTTGGCATCGCGCTCGGCGGCGAACTCGGTGATCTTCTTCTCGACGTTGCCGGTCTCCTCGTTGATCTCTTCCTTGAGGGTCGAGCCGGGGATGATGTCCTCGTAGCGGACATAGCCGTCCTTCTCGGAGATGATCGGGTCGGAGAAGGGGTCGAAGGAAGCGAGGGTGCCGTTCGCGGCCACGATGTCGCCTACCTTGACGATCACCTCCGAGCCGTTGCGCATGTCGATCTTCATCTCCTGGGCGATGAGGAGGAGGTGCTTGACCTTCCCGTCCTTGCCTGGGACGATGCGGGCATAGGAGATGTCGGTCGCCTTGACGTTGGTCCCGTCGGCCCGCGTGGCGATCACGTCGCCCTTGAGGATGCGCTTTCCGTCCAGCGCGATGGGCTTGTCGCCGGCGCCGAGCTCGATGTTCGTGAATATCTTGCAGGCCAGGATGTGGCCCTTGCGGGTGAAGAGGAAGCGGTCGTCCGGGAGCGGCACGCCCGTCCCCTGGACCTCCGTGACGAAGACGGGGTAGCGGAGGTAGATGCGGTTCTCTTCCGAGGACTTGGTCGCCGCGCCGCCGATATGGAAGGTACGCATCGTCAGCTGGGTGCCCGGCTGGCCGATGGACTGCGCGGCGATGATGCCCACCGCCTCTCCGATCTCGACCGTCCGCCCCGTGGCCAGGTTGCGTCCGTAGCACTTGCGGCAGACGCCGTGCTCGGCCTCGCAGGTGAGGACCGTGCGGATGGAGACGTTCTCGATGCCGGCCTCGTCGATCGAGTCGGCGATCGCTTCGGTGATCTCCATGTTGGCTTCGGAGATGAGGTCGCCCGTGATGGGATGGCGGATGGGATCGAGGGAGAAACGGCCGATGATGCGGTCACGCAGGGCCTCGACCACTTCCTCGCCGTCCTTGATGGCGGAATAGGTCGTGCCGTTGATCGTCCCGCAGTCGTCGATGTTGGTGACCACGTCCTGGGAGATGTCGACAAGGCGCCTCGTGAGGTAACCGGCGTCGGCCGTCTTGAGCGCGGTGTCGGCCAGGCCCTTGCGGGCGCCGTTCGTGGAGATGAAGAACTCGATGACGGAGAGGCCCTCGCGGAAGTTCGAGCGGATCGGGAGCTCGATGATGTCGCCGGAGGGCTTGGCCATCAGGCCTCGCATGCCGGCCAGCTGGCGGATCTGGTTCCTGGAACCTCGCGCGCCGGAGTTGGCCATCATGTAGATCGAGTTGAAGCCGCTGCGGTCCTTCTCGAGGGTCTTCATCATCACCGCGGTCAGGTCCTCGTTCGTCTTGGACCAGACCTCGACGACGCGGTTGTAGCGCTCGTCCTGGGTGATGTGGCCGGCGAGGTACTGGTTCTGGATCGCGTCGACCTGCTTGTTCGCGGCCTCGATCATCTCGGGCTTTTCCTTCGGGATGACGATGTCGTCCATGCCGATGGAGGCCCCGAAGAAGGTCGCGTAGCGGAAGCCCATGTCCTTGATCGCGTCGAGCATTCGGACCGTGACGTAGGGACCCTTGTCGTTGTAGATGGCCTCGATGAGGTTGCGGAGGTCCTTGTCGCCCATGGCGTAGTTGATGTAGGGGATCTCGGGGGGCATGGCCTCGTTGAAAAGGATGCGGCCCGCCGTGGTCTCGGCGAGGCCGTTCTTGTAGCCCGGGTCCCCATGGTTGACCTTGGACCACACGGGAAGGCGGGAGACCGGCACTTTGACGAGGGACTGGTAGTCGGTGGCGCCGACTTCGCAGGCCATGAGGAGCTCCTCGGGGGACGAGTACCGCCGGCCTTCTCCCGGGGCGCCCGGGCGGTGCCGCGTGAGGAAGTTGATGCCAAGGACCATGTCCTGCGAGGGGTAGACGATGGTCTTGCCGTTCGCGGGGTCGAGGAGGTTGCGGCTCGAGAGCATGAGGGTCCAGCACTCGGTCTGGGCGGCGCTCGTGAGCGGGACGTGGACGGCCATCTGGTCGCCGTCGAAGTCGGCGTTGAAGGCCTTGCAGACGAGGGGGTGGAGCTTGATGGCCTTGCCCTCGACGAGGACGGGCTCGAAGGCCTGGATGCCCAGGCGGTGGAGGGTCGGGGCGCGGTTGAGGAGGACGGGATGTTCCTTGACCACCTCGTCCAGGACGGCGAAGACTTCCGGCGTCTCCGACTCGACGAGCATCTTGGCCTTCTTGATGTTGTAGACGACGTCCTTCTCCACGAGCTTCTTCATGATGAAGGGCTTGAAGAGCTCGAGGGCCATCTTGGTGGGGAGTCCGCACTGCCACATCTTGAGCTCGGGACCGACCACGATGACCGAACGGCCGGAGTAGTCGACGCGCTTGCCAAGGAGGTTCTGGCGGAAGCGGCCCTGCTTGCCCTTGAGCATGTCGGAGAGAGACTTGAGCGGGCGGTTCGAGGCGCCCTTCACGACACGCTTCTTCTTCGAGTTGTCGAAGAGGGCGTCCACTGCCTCCTGGAGCATGCGCTTCTCGTTCCTGATTATGATGTCAGGGGCGTTCAGGGCCTGCAGCCTCTTGAGCCGGTTGTTTCGGTTGATGACGCGGCGGTAGAGGTCGTTGAGGTCCGAGGTGGCGAAGCGGCCGCCGTCAAGCTGGACCATGGGGCGCAGCTCCGGGGGGATGACGGGGATCGCGTCCAGGACCATCCACTCCGGGCGGTTGCCCGAGTTGCGGAAGGACTCGCATATCTCGATGCGCTTCAGGAGGCGCTTGTCGCTCTTGGGGCCCTTGGCGATCATCTTGATGCGGAGCTCGGCGGACATCTCGTCGAGGTTGATGTTCTCGAGGAGGGAGCGGACAGCCTCCGCGCCCATGCCGGCCGAGAAGGCGCCGCCGTAGCGGTCCTGGGCCTCGTAGAACTCCTCCTCGGTGAGGAGCTGCTGCTTCTTGAGGTCCGTGTCGCCCGCGTCGATGACGATGTACTTCTCGTAATACAGGACGCTCCGGAGGGCGGCCACCGGCAGGTCAAGGAGAAGGCCCATGCGGCTGGGGACCGAGCGGTAGAACCAGATGTGGGAAACGGGGCTGGCAAGCTCGATGTGTCCCATGCGCTCGCGGCGCACCTTGAAATGGGTGACCTCGACGCCGCAGCGGTCGCAGATCACGCCCTTGTACCGTATCGACTTGAACTTCCCGCAGTAGCACTCCCATTCCTTGGTCGTGCCGAAGATCCGCTCGCAGAACAGGCCGTCTTTCTCGGGCCGCAGCGTTCGGTAGTTGATCGTCTCCGGCTTCTTGACCTCGCCGTAGCTCCACGCCCGGATCATGTCCGGGCTCGCGAGGCGTATCGTTATGCTGTCGAAATCCTGGATGTCTCTCATATCAGTCCCCCCTCATCGTGTCGACGTGGGCAATCTTCACGAATTGAACCACACAGACACAGAGGCACGGAGCAAGAGTCATGACGGAGCTGGGTGAAGAATGAAGGGCAGGTATCCCCATTTTATCCTCTCCCATCTCGATCCCTCTTCTCAATTTCGTCTCCCTCTGTGTCATCGCCAAGCCCCAGGGCTTGGCGATGGCTATGTTGTATATCGTCCCGAGGCAGCCTAGAAGGCTCCCTGCTTGTTGATGATGTCCTCGTCGCGTTCGGTGAGGGCGATCTGCTTGCCCTTGGCGTCGAAAACCCTGATATCGAGGGCAAGGCCCCTGAGCTCCTGCACCATGACGTTGAAGGCTTCGGGGATGCCGGCCGCCGTGTGGGGTTCGCCCTTCACGATGGCCTCATAGACCTTGGCCCTGCCCGTCATGTCGTCGGACTTGATGGTGAGGAGCTCCTGGAGGACGTTGGCCGCGCCATAGGCCTCGAGGGCCCAGACTTCCATCTCGCCGAGTCGCTGCCCGCCGAACTGGGCCTTTCCGCCCAGGGGCTGCTGCGTGACGAGGGAGTAGGGGCCTGTCGAACGGGCGTGCATCTTGTCGTCGACAAGGTGATGGAGCTTCATGAAGTAGACGACGCCTACGGAGACGGGGTTCTGGAAGAACTCGCCGGTGCGGCCGTCCTTGACCTTGGCCTTGGAGTTGACGGGGAGCCCCGCCTCCTTCAGCTTGCCCTCGATCTGCTCCTGGGAGGGGGACTGGAAGACGTGGCAGGAATACCACTCACCCAGGGTCGAGCCGGCCCAGCCAAGCTCCGTCTCCATGATCTGGCCGATGTTCATCCGGGAAGGGACGCCCAAGGGGTTGAGGCAGATGTCGAGGGGCGTGCCGTCCTCTAGGTAGGGCATGTCCTCCGGAGGGAGGACGCGGGCGACGACGCCCTTGTTCCCGTGGCGTCCGGCCATCTTGTCGCCCTCTTTGAGCTTGCGCTTCGCGGCGATGAGGACCTTCACGACTTCCTCGACGCCCGGGGAGAGGTCGTCGTTGGCGCTGCGCTTGAGGCGCTGCACGTCGATGATGGTGCCCTCGATCCCGTGGGGGACGCGCAGGGACGAGTCGCGCACATCTTTGGCCTTCTCGCCGAAGATCGAGTTGAGGAGCTTGAATTCAGGGGTGGTCTCGGTCTCGCTCTTGGGCGTGACCTTCCCCACGAGGATGTCCCCGGCCTTCACCTTGGCGCCGACCCGGATGATGCCCTCGGAGTCGAGGTTGTCCAGGCTCTTCTCGCTCGTATTCGGGATGTCGCGCGTTATGCGCTCGGGTCCCAGCTTGGTCTCGCGCACCTCGGTCTGGAATTCCTTTATGTGGATGGAGGTGAACATGTCCTCGCGCACGACGCGCTCGGAGATGAGGATGGCATCCTCATAGTTGTAGCCATTCCACGGGACGAAGCCGGCAAGGATGTTGCGGCCGAGGGCCAGCTCGCCCTGGTTGGTCGCGGGGCCGTCGGCGATGACCTGGCCCTTGAGGATCTTCTCGCCCTTCTTGACGATGGGGCGCTGGGTATAGCAGGTGTCCTGGTTGGTGCGCTGGTACTTCACGAGGGGATACTCGTCCCTCGCCTTTTTGTCCTCGTCGGGCTTGATCACGACGCGGCTGGCGTCCACGTAGTCCACCAAGCCTTCGCGCCTTGCCTTGATGAGGACCCCGGAGTCGTAGGCGCACTTCTCCTCCATGCCGGTGCCGACGCGCGGCGCTTCCGGGAAGACGAGGGGCACGGCCTGACGCTGCATGTTCGAGCCCATGAGGGCGCGGTTGGCGTCATCGTGCTCCAGAAAGGGGACGAGGGCGGCGGAGACGGAGATGATCTGCTTCGGGGAGACGTCCATGTACTGGAGCTCGGCCGGCGGCCGGGTGGTGTAGTCCCCCTGGTGGCGGCAGGAGACGTTGTCGTCCAGGAAGTTGCCGCCCTTGTCGATGTGGGCGGAGGCCTGGGCGACATAGTACTTGTCCTCGTCCATGGCCGAGAGGTACTCGATCTTCTTCGTGACCTTGCCGCCTTCGACGCGGCGGTAGGGCGTCTCGAGGAAGCCGTACTCGTTGACGGTGGTGTAGGTCGCGAGGGACACGATGAGGCCGATGTTCGGGCCTTCCGGCGTCTCGATCGGGCACATGCGGCCGTAATGGGTATAGTGGACGTCACGGACCTCGAAGCCGGCGCGGTCGCGGGACAGGCCTCCGGGACCGAGGGCGTTGAGCCTGCGCTTGTGCGTGAGCTCGGCCAGCGGGTTGACCTGGTCCATGAACTGAGACAGCTGGGAGGAGCCGAAGAACTCCTTGATCGCGGCCACGATCGGCTTGATGGACACGAGGTCCTGCGGACGGATGGTGTCCGTCTCCTTGAGGCTCATGCGCTCCTTGGCGATGCGCTCCATGCGGCCGAAGGCGCTCTTCATGACGTTCGCGAGGAGCTCGCCCACGGAGCGGACGCGGCGGTTGCCAAGGTGGTCGATGTCGTCCACGTTGGATTCGCCGTAGTACACGTTCATGAGGTACTTCATCGTCGCGATCACGTCGTCGCGGATGAGGGTGAAGTCCTTCGCGGGCACTGCGTAGTCGAATTTCTTGTTGAGCTTGTAGCGGCCGACCTTGCCCAGGTCGTAGCGCCGGTTGGAGAAAAACATGTTGGAGAGGTCGCGCTCCGCGTTCTCCACCGTGATCGGCTCGCCGGGCATGAGGGTCGAATAGACGGCGGCGAGGGCGTCGGCCTTGGAAGGCTCGTCCTGGCCGGGCTCGTCCTTCACGAGCTTGATGTCCTCGCGCTCGAAGCAGTTGAGGATCATGTCGAAGTGGAGGGAGTCCGGATGCTCGAAATTGATGCAATCAAGCTCGCGGACGCCGACGTTGTAGAGCTCGTCGACATCGTGGAGGTGGAGCTTGTCGCCGGCGCGGAAAAGCTTCTTCTCCTCGCCGTTGATGGTCACGCGGACCGCCTTGGCCAGGACCCGGTTGATGGCCTTTTCCTTTCCTTCGCGCAGGTCGCCTATCGCGACCTTCTCCGAGACGTAGAAGGCCCGGACAATGTCCTCGCGGGTCTCGAAGCCGAGGGACCTGAGGAACATCGTGCCGAGGATGCGCTTCTTGCGGTCGATCTTGGCGTAGATCAGCTCTTTCTTCTGGTCGATCTCGAACTCGAGCCAGGAGCCGCGGTAGGGGATGATGCGCGCGGAATAGACGCCCTTCTCATGGCAGAAGATGACGCCGGGGGAACGGTGGATCTGGGAGACCACGACGCGCTCGGCGCCGTTGATTATGAAGGTGCCCCGGTCGGTCATGAGGGGCACATCGCCGAGATATATCTCTTTCTGCCGGATCTCTCCGGTCTTCTGGAATACGAGGTTGATCCGTGACTTGAGCGGCACGGCGTAGGTGAGGCCCTTCTGCTTGCACTCTATCTCGGAGTACTTCATCGAGTTCTCGTCGAGGTAGTAGCGCTCGTACTCGAGGAGCATGTCCCCGTTCGGGCTTTCTATTGGGAAGGTGACCCGGAAAACTTCCTCGAGACCCAGGTTCTCGAGCTTCTCGCCTTTCCGGAGGCGGTCGCGTTGCAGGAAGCGCTCGTAAGAAGAGAGCTGGATGTCGATGAGATCGGGAAGTTCCATCACGTTCTGGAATTCTTTTCCTATGTAGCAGCGCTGTATCTTCTTCTCGGCATATGCCATCCGTTACCCCCTCGCTGCGCGCCCCGTTCGGGCGCACGGATCGGTCCGGTCATCAACTGCGGAACAGTTCCGTATAACGCGAAAATGGTCCCGTAGGGCCGCGACCAGGCGGACCCGCGGAACCACGCGAGCGGCACGCGCCGGCCGGCGGATCTCTCCACCGGCCGGCGCGGACTCCGCGCGTGTCATGAGACTCGAAACGGGGTCACGGGACTTCTTACTTGATGTCAACGGCGCCGCCCGCGTCGGTGATCTGCTTCTTGACCTTCTCGGCCTCGGCCTTCGTGACGTTTTCCTTGAGGGCCTTGTCTCCGGCCTCGACGAGGTCCTTGGCCTCCTTGAGGCCAAGGCCCGTGATGGCACGGACTTCCTTGATTATGGAGATCTTCTTGTCGGCAGGGACGCCGCCCTTGAGGATGACGGTGAATTCGGTCTGCTCTTCCACCGCTGCTGCGGCGGGGCCGGCGGCGGCGGCGGTCGGGGCCGCGGCGGTGACGCCGAACTTCGTCTCCATGGCCTTGATGAGGTCAGAGATCTCGGTGATCTTCATCTCGGCGATGGCGTCGAGGATCTGCTCGTGGGTGATGGCTGCCATATTATCTTCTCCTTCGAAAGCACTTGCCGCCCATACGGGCGACTTTGTCGGCGAACAGGAACGGCAGCAAACCGGAAGCCTGGACACCTTGGAAACACATTATCATTCACCACAGGGATCACGCAGTGGTCCCTCATCTTGGCTCAGTGCCTGCGCGTGGTGGTTCGCATGGCGGCCCACCACGCGGTGACGCCTAGGCCTGTGCGGCTTCCGAGGCCGGGGAATCGCCAGCGGGGCTGGCGGCTTCGGCGACAGGTGCGGATTCGGCAACGTCGCCAGCTGTGCTGGCGCCGCCAGCTGTGCTGGCGATGCCAGCTGTGCTGGCGCCGCCTTCGGCGGCCCTCTTCTCCTGGTAGGCGACGAGGGTGTAGACGAGTTTCTGGATGGGGCTCTTGAGCCCCGCCATGAACATGGAGATGAGGACGTTCCGGGAAGGGAGCCTGGAGAAGGCCTCGATGGACTTGGCGTCCATGAAAGCCTTGTCGATGAGGCCGCCCTTCACCTTGAGGGAGGGGACTTCCCTGGCGAAGTCGACGAGGACCTTGGCGACCTCGTTGGCCTCGCCCTTCGTGAAGGCGACGCCGGTGGGCCCGAGGAGGACGGGCTCCACGTCCTTCGGGAAGCCGAGCTCCTCGAAGGCGATCCGCGCGAAGTTGTTCTTCACGACATGGAACTGGGCGTTCTTCTCGCGGAGCTGCTTCCGCAAGGCGGAGATCTGCTCCACCGTGAGGCCGCGGTACTCGGCGAAAATGAAATCTTTGTTCGCGTTGATCTGGGTCTTGAGCGACCCGATGGCCTCAGTCTTGATGGGCTGGACCTTGCTTGCTCTCATGGCCATGGCTTACCTCTCGTTCTTGGTCAGCACGACGCGGACGCCGGGACCCATGGTCGAACTGAGGAACACGGAGGTGACGAATTCACCCTTCGTGTCCGACGGACGCTTGCGCTGGACCTCGCCAAGGAGGGTTCCGACGTTTTCCGCGACGGCGGTCGGATCCATGGACACCTTGCCGATGGCGAGGTGGATGATTCCCGACTTGTCGGTGCGGAATTCCGTGCGGCCCTTCTTGAGCTCGGCGACGGCGGCTTTCAGGTCGTGGGTGACAGTTCCGGTCTTCGGGTTGGGCATGAGGCCCTTGCGTCCGAGCACCATACCGAGCTTGCCGACGTCCTTCATCATGTCTGGCGTGGCGACCGCGACATCGAAATCGAGCCAGCCGCCCTTGATCTTCTCGATGAGCTCGTCGGAGCCCGCATAGGCGGCGCCGGCGTCGAGGGCTTCCTTCTCTTTCTCGCCCTTGCAGAACACGAGGATCTTCTTCTCGCCGTGGAACTGGTGGGGGAGGACGACCGTGTCGCGCACCGACTGGCTCTTCTTGAGGTTGAGCCTGACGTGCACCTCGACGGTCTCGTCGAATTTGGCGAAGGTGGCGTCCTTCACGAGGACGCAGGCGGCGGAGACGTCATAGGACATCTCGCGGTCGATCTTCTTGATCGCTTCGTTGTACTTCTTGCCGTGCTTCATTTGGAATACTCCGTCTCGACGCCCATGGAACGGGCGGTGCCGGCGATGATGCGCTTGGCGGCTTCAAGGTCGTTGGCGTTGAGATCGGGAAGCTTGAGCTTCGCGATCGCCTCGAGCTTGTCCGTCGGGAGCTTCCCGACCTTCTGCTTGTGGGGGATTCCGGAGCCCTTTTCGAGACCCAGGGCCTTCTTGATCAGCACGGACGCGGGAGGCGTCTTCATGATGAAGGTGAAGGTCTTGTCCTTGTAGACGGTCACGATGACCGGGATCGTCAGGCCGGCCTCCATGCTCTTCGTCCTGTCGTTGAACTGCTGGCAGAACTGCGGAGCGGAAACGCCATGCGGACCGAGCGCGGGCCCGACGGGCGGGGCTGGAGTCGCCTTGCCGGCCGGGCACTGCAGCTTGATGACCGCGGTGACTACTTTCTTCGCCATCACTCTCTCCTTTCGTGGTGTACCCGGCAGGTCCCGGGCTTCGCTCCCGTGCTCGGACCGAAGTCCGCGCCCGTGGTCGATCGCCCTTGTCCGTGGCCGGGGTAGCGCCTTCCTGATGCGACCGGCTAGCCGATCGCACGCGATAAGCGCACTCATGCGCATATCGCGAAGGCTCCCATCTTGCGGAGGTAACACCCCTCTATATGAGAAGCGCCGCGCTGCCCCATCGGGCGTGGTCCGCGCGGTGCCGCTGTACTAAAGAACGCTTTGAACCCTTGGAAGGGCCGCTAAATCTTCTCGACCTGGAGCATGTCGACTTCCACCGGGGTGGCTCGACCGAAAATACCGACCATGACCTTCAGGCGCGCCTTCTCGACATTGACTTCCTCGACCGCCCCCGTAAAGGACTCGAAGGGCCCGTCGATGATCTTGACCTGCTCCCCGGGAGTGAAAGTCTGGCGGTTGCGCGCGCTGCGTTCGCCCTTGATCTCGCCCGCCCTCTGCAAGACGCCGCGGGCCTCTTCGGAGGATATCGGCTGCGGCTTGTTGCGCTGGGTGGCACCGACAAAACCCGTGACGCCGGTGATCTTCTTGATGGAGGAGCAGGTGGCCTTCCAAAGGTCCTCGGGAAGATCCATCTCCACAAGGATGTATCCGGGAAGTATCTTCCGTGACGTGGAACGGCGCTTGCCATCCTTGACGTCGACGACTTCCTCGCTCGGCACCTTGATGTCGGTGACGATGTCCTTTGAGAGGTCTCCGTGGTCGAGCATCATCCTGATGGTGCGCTCGATCTTGTTCTCGTATCCGGAGTAGACGTGGAGAACGTACCAGGCCTTAGCCATGCGGCCTACCCCTACTACCTAAAGATGAAATCTATGCCGGCCACGAGAAGGACATCAAGAAGACCGAGAACAAGGGCCATGGCGATCGTCGAGACGACGACGACCTTGACCGAGGCGATGACATCATCCTTGTTCGGCCAGACAACCTTCTTGAGCTCAGCGACACAATCCTTGAAAAACTGAACAATCTTCATAGCGGCTCCTTGCGCCGCACGCGGCCCGCTCTTCGCGCGCACCGTCGGCTGGAATGCGAACAGGCCAGGAAGGATTCGAACCCTCAACATCCGGTTTTGGAGACCGGCGCTCTACCATTAGAGCTACTGGCCTTCGCGAGACCGGAAAACTTTCGCAATTTTTCCGGTCTCGCGAAGCGATTTCGCCTGGCGAAATCGCACACTCATCAATCAGGTCCTCTCCAAAGTCTCCGCCCAGGCGGCAACCGCGAACGGGGCCCTAGGTAAAAAACGGCCACCCAAGGTGGCCGCAAGCCTTACTTGACCTTAGTTTCCTTGTGCAATGTGTGCTTGCGATCCCATTTGCAGTATTTCATCAGCTCGAGTTTTTCCTGCTGGGTCTTCCGGTTCTTGGTCGTCGTATAATTCCTGCGCTTGCACTCCGTGCAGGCAAGGGCGATGATCTCGACGGTCTGCTTCTTGGCGGCCATGCTTCATTCCTTTCATCGGAGCTTCGGCGCGGAAAACCGCCCCGACCCTGCATTTCGAAAGCCCTCGAACGGAATCGAACCGTTGACCTTATCCTTACCATGGATATGCTCTGCCAACTGAGCTACAAGGGCATTCAGAGAAGTGACGGAAACATATCACCACCACCCAGAGCATGTCAAGGCCTTGACTTTGGCCAAGGCCTTTATTCTGGGCACGGAAAATGCATCCTCACCGTTGCCAGAGATTAGCGTCTAAGGAGGCGTCGCCGCAAGCCCCCGGAGAGGAAAAGCGCCGTTTCGTCCTTGGTTATGGCAAGGAGAATGACTCCGATGCCGCCAAAAAGGAGGGTCGCCAGCACCAGGGGGATGCCGGCGGCCACCAGCCGTGAGGGACTTGAGGAAAAAATATTCACGAGGGGAGCCCGGAGGAAATATAGGGGAATGGCGGCCAGCAGGGAAAGGCCGACAAGCCTCAGCATGTAGAGAAATGAGCGTTTCAGTGCCCCCTTCATGCCCCTGACCCCGGAGCGGAGGAGGAGGGCCACCAGGATGAAGGTATTGAGGGCGCTCGAGAGCGAAAGGGCCAGGGCGATGCCATTTCCGCCCATCGGACGGACAAGGAGGAGGGCGAGGACGATATTGGCGCCGAAAGAGGCCAATCCCGCCCAAGTCGGCGACCTCGTGTCCTCGCGCGAGTAGAAAGCCGGGGCCAGGAGGCGGTTGGAGGCGATGAAGAATAGCCCCAGCATGTGGAAGAAGAAAACCTGGGCGGTGAGACTCACCGAGTCCTCGCCGAAGGCCCTGGTCCTGAAGAGGACGGTCACGATCTCACGGCCCATAAGGAGGGAAAAGGCGGCCACGGGTATGGTGACCAGGGCGATGGCGGAGAGGGTTTTGCGCAACTGCTCCGAAAAGACGTCCCATTCCCTGGCCCTGGCCGCACGGGTGAGCTCAGGGAGGAGGACGGTCCCGGCGGACACGGCGAAGATGCCCAGGATCAGCTCCTGGAGGCGGAGGGAATACTGGAGGCTGGAGGCGGCGCCGGTCCCGGCGTTCGAGGCCAGGGAGGTGCAGACGAGGTCGTTGAGCTGGTAGGCGGCCATCCCGATGATGGTCGGGGCGATGAGCTTCATCACCTTGCGCATGCCGGGATTGCGGAATGCCCGACCGAGGCCGATGAAGCCGAAACGATAACCGGCCTTGATCACGGCAGGCAGCTGCCACAGGCCCTGGACAAGGCCGCCGACCAGGACGCCGATGGCCATGGCGCGGGCCGGATTGACCGTCCAGCCGCCGATGAGATACGGCACGCCGATGAAGCAGAGGTTGAAAAGGATGGGCGCCATGCCGGAAGGGGTGAAGACCCCCACGCTGTTGAGCATGCCCTGGAAAAGCGCGGCGAGGGAAACGAGGGCCAGGAAAGGGAACATGATGCGCGTGAGGATGATCGTCTCCACGGGATCGGAGCCGAAGAAAAGCCTCACGAGGAGGGGCGTCATCGCGATGCCGAGGGCGACGACGGCGGTGACAAGGGTCACGAGGACCGTGAGGGTCGCCGAAAGGAACTCCCGGGTCTTCTTCTCGTCATTCTCCCCGATGAAGCCTGAGAAGGTCGGGATGAAGGCCACGGTGATCGAGCCTTCGGCGAAGAGGCGGCGGAGGAAATTCGGGATTATGAAGGAGACGGTAAAGGCGTCCGCCAGCCCCCCGGTGCCCATGAAGGCGGCCTTGGTCATCTCGCGGACCAGGCCAAGGACGCGCGAGATCAGGGTGAGGAGGGAGAGCTTGCTTCCTTCCCTGAGCATCCTCGACGAGGTCGAGGGCGGGGAAGGGATCGGGGCCGTTTCATCGGACATTGGCGCCTACGCTACCCCGAAGGGCGGAGGCAGTACAAGGGAGAAGGCCGCCCGCCTGCATGGCGGCCTGCCCGCCTCTTCAGCCCAGGATCCTCGCCGCTTCGGCGGCAGGGAGGAAGTTCATGACGAGGGCCTGGGAGCCGTCCTTCCGGGATTGCTGCCAGGTGGCGTAATAGCCTTCCTCGGTCGACAGGACGTCCACATAGCGGCTGGAACCCGTCCCGTAGGGGCTCAGGAACTCGGGTGCGAGCTTCGACATGCGCTCCATGCTTGACAGGTCATCGCCTGCATAATAGCCAAGGCCACCGAGCTCCTCGCAGGAATATCCCCGGGGCCGGCGCTTGGCGCCCGCGTGCTCGTCGAGATTGCGCAGGCATTCACCGCCATCGTAGAAAACCAATCCCGCCCCCAGGCGCGGAAAAGACGCCGAGGAGGAGAGGGGGAGAATCGAAGTGACGCGGGTTATCGCCACGTCCCAGGCCGGCCCGCGGGGCAGGGCCTCAAAAACCGGCGGCTTGCGTGGAAGGCCTTCGTCGTCGATCTCGACAAGACCCGTGGAGGAAGAGGCCCAGGTGAAAGGATGATGGCAGAAGCCCAGGAGGAGGGGACAGCCGGGCCTTTCGACGATGAAGGGGTCCTTGATGTGGAGATAGCGCGGATCCTGGGTGCTCAGGATGGTGCGCGGCACGGCGGAGGCAAGGCCGGCGAGGTCGGGCGCAGCGAGGAGCTCGATGGTCCAGACACCTGTGCCCGGTTTCATGTACTCGCGGACGCCTTCCGGATAGGGGCTCGCCTTTTCAGAGGAGACAAAAAGCTGCACGGAGCGCTGGAGGAAGCGAAGGGCCGCGCCCTCTATCGACAGGACCTCGCCGCAGCCCTGGGGGCCGCGGTCGAGGGGAGTTGCCGCGGCCGCGCCTGCCATCCCCTTGGGAAGCAGGGCGGCCTTCGGGAAGGAGTGCAGCTTCTTCCAGGAGTGCCCCTTGTCGATCGAGGCGAAAATGGCCAGCTCGCGACCGCGGTCGCCCAGGTCAAGGCCGGTCCGGGAATCGCCGGCGCTGCGGAATCGGCCGCAGAGATAGAGGGCGCCGTCCGGCCCGGCCGCCATGTTGCCGCCGCCGAACCAGTAGCCGCGCTCGGCCTTTTCCGGCGCCACGATCACGCGCGCCTTCTCCTGATCGATCAGGGCGTGGGCAAAGGCGCCGAGTTTCGTCTCGAGTTCGCTTTCCATGCGGTTCATGCCATCTCCTTGGGTATGGCGGGATTTTCTCACAAGCGGCGGCATTTTGAAAGCCGGGAAAGGGCTGCCGGCGGTCCTCGACCTTCCTGCCCCGTTGAGGCTATAAACATCGCATGTCCATAGACCTCATCGCCCTCGACCTCGACGATACCCTTCTCCGCGCCGACCTCACGATCTCCGCGCGGAACCGCAGCGTCCTGTGCGCCGCCTCCGCCCGAGGAGTCAAGATCGTCCTGGCTTCAGGTCGCAACATCCACTCCATGAAACGCTACGCGGAAGAGCTCGACGCCGCCGGTCCAGGGGAGTTCATGATCTGCACCAATGGCGCCGAGATCATGGAGACCGCCACCGGGCAGCGAGTATACCAGCGCGAAATAGGCGGAGCCCTCTGCCAGGAGATCGCGGCGGCGATCACCGCCCGCGGCTTTTCCTGGCTCATCTACGAAGGCGGCAAGATCTTCGCCAGCCAGCCCCATCCCTGGAACGACGAGGATGTCCGGCTCACGGGGCAAGGACTGGAGGTCGTCCGCCCTGAGGATGTGCCCGCCCTCCTTTCGCGGGGCCACACCAAGTTTGTCGTCCCGGCCGAGCCGGAGCGCATCGCCATCCTGCGCAAGGAGATGTCGGTCGAGTTCGCCGGCAGGGCCGAGGTCCTCACCTCGAAGCCCTACCTCCTCGAGATCCTCAGCGACGGCGTGGACAAGGGCGACGCGCTGGCGCGCCTGTGCGCGCAGCTGGGCATCGAGATCGGCAGGACCATCGCCTGCGGCGACGCCGTGAACGACCTCGGGATGCTCAAGGCCGCGGGGCTGGGCTGCTGCCCGGCCAACGCGATCGCCGAGACAAAGGCGGTCGCGGGCCATATTTCCGCCCTCACGAACGAGGAAGACTTTGTCGCGGACGTCGTGGAGCGTTTTGTCCTTGCCGGGGCCGCGAGCAAACCGTGCTAATCGTCGCTCCCCCTCCCTCCGATATTTAGTGGAGGATCGCTGGCGCGATCCGGGAGGGTGGGCATGTCGCAAGATATCTATCCCGTCGGGGTCGGGCAACCTCACTGCTACGGCTGCCTTCAATGGGACGGCAAGAGGGTCTATGACCCGGAACACAGGAAAATCAAGGTGGACGCGGACTCTTTCGGCCATTGCCGGGTCAATCGCGCCCCCATCAGGGCCTCCAGCCGCTGCGAAAGCTATTTTTCCGTCAGGTAGCCCATAGCAGGTTTCGATCCAGGTTCTCGGCTCTCCCAATGCCCACGTTTACTTCCTGGATATTTTGACCGAGAATGTTGATGGGGGTCACACCATGAAGCGTCGAGCATTGCTTACCGCCCTCGCTCTCGCCGCGCTCCAGGCAGCGCAGGCCGAGGTCGAGTTCCTGTCTCTCGATCTCGCGAAGGACGATGGACTCCTGTTTACCGCCAGGGCCGACCTCCCCGGGGACGGCAAGTACGACAGTCTCTTCCTCTCTCCCCTCGGCACCGGCAAGGTGAGCCAGCTCTCGGCCTATCCGGAGAACGTCGCCCTCGTGGACGGGGGACGCCGCCTCCAGGTGCAGAACCGGTTCGGCCTCTTCCGCACGGACGCCGAATTGCGTAACCTCGCGCCGGTGGAGGGCTATCCGGCCTTCGCGCGCGGCGCCAATGTCCCGATCGGGCGCCTCCCCGAATCGGCGCCCAGTCCCGACGGCGCCTGGGTCCTGGCGATGGACAAGACCTCCCCGGCCTTCTGCCGCATTGTCATCGTGGAGATCGCCAGCGCCAAGCGCACCACCATATCGGAAAACGTCGAGGCCGAGGTCGAATACTCGGCCGCGCGCTGGTCCCCCGATTCCCGCTACTTCGTCTACGCGAAGGGCGGCAACCTTTTCTACTATTCGATAGACCAGCTGGTCGGCGGCCGAGTCCTTTCCGAGGAATTCCGCCGCATCGGCCCCGGGAAGATACGCTCCGCCCGCTGGGGCAAGGACTCGAGCCTTTTCTATCTCCGCGACTCCTCCCTCTACCGCATCCTCCCCGCGGAGTTCTTCCCCCAGGCCCTCTACCGCGGACTCGCGGGCATGGGCGCGCTGGCGGGCAACACGCCCTTCCCCTTCGACCCCAACTTCGACGATTTCTGGGTATCCACCGAAGGCTCGCGCATCGTGCTATCCAAGGGCGGCCGGAACCTCTTCCTCCTCTACCTCGACCCCGACGACGTCAAGACAGCGAAGCGGGTCGCCGCCCTGCCCTACCTCCTCCTCCAGGGCGGCATGCGCGTGCGCGACGTGCTCTGGCCCAGCCGCGGTCCTGTCACGGTCTTCGCCGATTCCATAAACGGCGGCTCAAGGAATCCCGGCGCCTACCGCTTCAGCGCTCCGGCCGACCCGACGGACCTCGACCTCGCCCCCGCGGTCAGGGAGCTGGATGTTGTCGGCGCCCGGGAGCTCGTGCTTTCGCCCGATGAGACCAAGATCGCCATAGTGACCAAGCTGGGCATCATAGTACGATCCTACGAGGACTGGGAGGTCCTTTCCCGGGTCGCGGCCGCCGATTCCCTCCATGTCCTGTGGCCGGACACGAAGACCATCGTGATCGCCTCCAGCCGCCTCATCGAAAAGGTGGAGCTCGACGGCGGCAGGCGCAGCCTCGTGGCTTTGGCCCAGGTCGAGGCCTACGGCTGGGATGAGGCGGGCGGAATCGTCGCGCGCACGGGCGGCCAGGCCTTCAGGCTCGCCGCCTCCGTTCCCGTTGCGGGCGGATCGACTGCCGCGGCTGGCATCGCCACCGCAGGTGGTGTCGCCACCGCAGGTGGTGTCGCCACCTTAGATGGTGCGGGGGACTGGAAGGCGATCGACTCCTTCACTCCCAAGACCGCCGCATCGAGTTCGGATTCTTACCGGGTCTACCTCGAACCCTCGGCCTCCAGCTCCTTCAAGAACCTCGTGATGGTGCGCTCCAAAAAAGCCTTCGGGACGAAGCCCGTCCTCCCGCCGCCGCCCGCCGCCTACGCGGCCTTCCCCGACCGCGACGAGACCCGCACGGGCGCGGCCTTCGACCACGGCTCCCGCATCAGGCGCCGCGAGATAGCCATCACCTTCGATGCCCTCGATACATCGGAGGGCCTTATCCCCGTCCTCAACACCCTCAAGGATTACGGCATAACGGCCACCTTCTTCGTCAACGGGGAATTCATCAGGCGCAACCCCGGAGCCGCCCGCATCCTTGCCGCCAGCGGCCACGAGATAGGCTCCATGTTCTTCACGACCGTCGACCCGACGGACACGCGCTTCAACGCCGACCGCGAATACATCAGGCGGGGCCTGGCCAGGGCAGAGGACGAGTGGTATGCCGCCACGAGCCGCGAACTGGCCCTCCTCTGGCATCCGCCCTACTACAGCGCCAACGACGACATCATCGCCTCCGGCGCCTCGATGAACTATGCCTGCATCGGGAGGGACATCGATACCCTGGACTGGGTGGGCCTCCGCGACGCGGCAAGGCTTCCGGGTTCCTACCTCGAGGCCCACCGGATCGTCGAGCGCATCGTCGCCACGGTCCGGCCGGGCTCGATCGTGCCGATACGCCTCGGGGCCCCGGAGGGGGGAAGGGACGACTACCTCTTCCTGGAGCTTGCCCTCCTCGTGAACGCCCTCGAGGAACAGGGCTACGCCATCGTGCCGGTCGCCACGTTGCTGGAACACGCCAAGTAAGCCAATCAAGTGAATGACCGCGGAGGAAGCATGGACATCGCGAAGCTCGAACTGGCGGCCGAGGAGGTCGCCTTCTCCGTCGACATCGAGGGGGAAGCCTGCGATTCCGCCGGCCCCCGCCTTGACGCCGCCCCCAGCTGGGGCTCCAGGGTGATCGGGCAGCCGCGGGCCCTCGAAGCCCTGAAAATGGGCATCGGCATCAGGTCCAAGGGCTACAATGTATATGTCTCCGGCATCCCAGGCACCGGCAGGAGGAGCGCCGTCCTTTCGGTCCTCGAGGAGGCAAGAACGGAAACCTGCGAGCTCAAGGACATCGCCTTCGTCTACAATTTCGATTCGCCGCTCGCGCCAAAGGCCATACTCCTCAAGGCCGGGGAAGGCCGAGAGTTCAAGCGCGACCTCCATCGCTTTGTCGAGGCCTTGAAACGCATCGTCACCCTCCAGATGGAGAGCGAGGCGGGCAAGCGGGAAGAGGCCGGAGCCGTCGCCGCCCTCGAGGCCGCCGAGAACCGCCGCCTTGCCGATTTCGAGTCCGCCCTCGCCGCCGACGGCCTCAGGGCGGTCCAGGTCGAGGGCGAAGGCGGGCCCGGCATGGACATCGTCCCGCTCAAGCCGGCGGCCGACGGCGTCGAGGCCGTCGAGACAAGCTTCGAGGCCCTCCAGGACCTTGTGGCCTCCGGTGAGCTGCCGGAGGCCGACTACAACCGCCTGCGCGAACAGTGGTACGGCCACGTGGACCACATGAAACACCTCTTCGCCGAGCTGCGCAAGCGCAGGAGCGACCTCCAGGACAGCCTGGCCGAGAAGCGCGACGAGACCCTCAAGCCCCAGGTGCGCTCGGAGGCAGGGATCCTCCGCGAGCGATGGAAGGACCAGGAGGTCCGCGATTGGATCGCCCGCCTTTCCGACGACGTGGAGGAAAGGCTTTACCTCTTCCGCAGCCAGGGCGAGGGCGAAGGGAAAAGGCGGCGTAGCCCGGCCCTTGCCCGCTACGGCGTGAATCTCGTCGTGGACCGTTCCGGCACGGACAAGGCTCCGGTCGTCGTGGAGAACCATCCCACCGCCGCGAACCTCTTTGGCTTCATCGAGCCCCGTCCCGAGGAGGAGGGCGACACCAAGATCTCCTACCTGCGCATACGGGGCGGATCCTTCCTCCAGGCCGCAGGCGGCTACCTGGTCCTCCGCGCGGAGGATGTGGTCGCGGACGAGGAGGCCTGGCTCCGCCTGAAGCGCGTCCTCCAGGACGGCCGCGTGGAGATCCAGCCGCGGGAGGGACCCCAGGGCCTGGCTTGGATCAAACCCGAGCCCGTCGCCGCCAACGTCAAGGTCATCCTCATCGGCGGCGAGTCCACCTACGATATCCTCTACCAGTCGGACGGCGATTTCCAGAAGCTCTTCAAGCTCCATGCCGAGTTCGATTCCTCCATGCCCCGGAACGCGGAAGGACTGCGCAATTACGCGGCCTTTGTCCGCAAGATCGTGGATGACGAGGGGCTCCTGCCGGTCACTGGCGAGGGCCTGGACGCCGTGGCCGCGGAGGGGGTCCGCCTCTCCGAATACCGGAACCGCCTCTCCACGCGCTTCGGGGCCGTGGCCGACATTCTCCGAGAGTCCGATTACCGGGCCCGCTCGAGGGGAGCCGCCGCCGTCGACGCCCAGGCTGTCCGCGCCGCCGTCCTGGCCAGGGCCCAGCTTTCCAACCTGCCCGAGGAGAAGATAGGCGACATGATCGCCTCCGGGGAGATCATCCTCCAGGTCCAGGGCCGGGCGGTCGGGCGCATCAACGGCCTGGCGGTCCATGACCGCGGCTACTACGCCTTTGGCCTGCCCGCCGTCATCTCCGCCCAGGTGAGCCCGGGCGAAAGCGGCGTCATCAACATCGAAGGCGAATCGGGGCTCTCCGGCGAGATATATGACAAGGCTGTCCTCATCGTCGAGGGCTTCCTCCGGAGCCGCTACGCCCGCGACGTGCCGCTGGCCGTCACCGCCAGCATCTGCTTCGAGCAGTCCTATACGGCGGTCGAGGGCGATTCGGCCTCCTCCACGGCCGTCTACGCCCTCCTCTCGGCCATTTCCGGCATCCCCCTGCGCCAGGACATCGCGGTCACGGGATCCCTCAACCAGATCGGCCAGGTCCAGCCCGTCGGCGGGGTGAACGAGAAGATACTCGGCTTTTACCGGGTTTGCGAGAAGACCGGCCTCACGGGGAGCCAGGGCGTGATGATGCCGAGGCGAAACGTGGTGAACCTGACCCTCCCCGACGTGGTCCAGGAGGCCATCGCCAAGGGAACCTTCCACCTCTGGGCTGTCTCGAGCATCGACGAAGGACTTGCCGTCCTCTCCGGCATCGAACCGGGGGAAGCGAACGAGAAGGGCGAATTCCCCTCTAACTCCTTCAACTGCAAGGTCAGGAAGGAACTCCAGCGCATGGCCAAGACTATCAAGAACTACATGGGCTGATTTATTGATTTATAACGGGTATATGGGTATTATTGACGGATAGTAACGGTTTCTCATTCCAACAAGTGAAAGGTGATTCAATGCCCGCAGCCGAACTCGTCGTGGATGTGCCAAAGATCAAGAGAGCGGCACTAAGCGCCATCCCCCTTACCATCACCACCTATACCCTCCCCCACGACATAGAGGTGTATATGGAGGAAGTCCTGGATGCCTTCCTGTCCGAACTCGGGCAGAAAAAGCTCAAGGACTACCTCGTCTACTGCCTGCGCGAGCTGGCGGTCAACGCCAAGAAAGCCAACACCAAGCGCGTCTACTTCGACACCAGGGCCCTCAACATCGAGGACTCGGCAGACTACGAAGAGGGGATGAAGACCTTCAAGACCGACACCCTCGAGAACATCGCCTATTACCTTTCCAAGCAGAAGGAAAAAGGCTTCTACATCAAGATCATCTACCAGGCCAAGGGGCCGAACATCCTCATCGAGGTGCGTAACAACGTCGAGATCAACAAGAAGGAATACCTCCGCATCCACGACAAGCTGGCCCGTTCCCGGCAGTACAACACCCTCGAGGAAGCCCTGTCGAACGTCCTCGACCCCTCGGAGGGCGCAGGACTCGGCCTTGTCATCCTCGTCCTCATGCTCAAGAAGATCGGCCTCGACGAGGAATGCTTCGACATCTGGGCGGAGAACGGCGAGACCGTCGCCCGCATCACGGTGCCCATGGCCGCCACCCACCTCGAGGGCGTTTCCCTCCTCACGGACGAGATCGTGAAGTCCATCACGAGCCTGCCCCAGTTCCCGGAGAACGTCGTCCAGGTCCAGCGCCTCATCACCGACCCGGCCAGCCAGATCATCGACATCGCCCGCGCCATCTCGACCGACCCCGCCATGACGGCCGACCTCCTCAAGCTCGTGAACTCCGCCGCCTTCATGCTGTCGAAGAAGGTGGACAACATCGTGGATGCCGTCAAGCTCGCCGGCATGAGGACCATCCGCGGCCTCCTGTATTCCTATGGCACCCTCAAGATCCTGGGCGACGATTCCACGGAGGAACGCAAGAAGCTCTGGGACCATTCCTACCGCGCGGCCTACTACGCCTACAACCTGGCGCGCAATTTCAAGCCGAACAACAAGGCCCTCCTGGACGACGCCTACGTGGGCGGCATGCTCCACGACATGGGCAAGATCGTCTTCTCGACCGTCCATCCGGACCTCCTGGCCAAGATCCGGAACTTCTGCTCCGACAAGGGCATAGCCTCGAACACCTTCGAGAACATAGCCGGCGGAATGAACCATGCGGAGATCGGCGCGCGGGTGGCGGAAAAGTGGTTCTTCCCCGAGACCCTCGTCGCGGCCATCCGTTTCCACCACGAGCCGAGCCTTGCCGGCCCCGAGCACAAGGATGTCGTGGACACCGTGTACCTCGCCAACATGCTCTGCGAATTCGAGAAGGGCGTCGTGACCTACGACCAGATCGACCAAACCGTCCTGCGCAGCTATGGCTTCACCTCGGAGAAGGCCTTCAAGAAGGTCGCCGAGTCCATGATGGAGGGCTTCAGGCTCGAGACGACGCGGGCGGCGCGGGACGCGGCCAAGCGCTAGGCCTTTCGGACACGCGGAATGACAGGGGCTGCCCATGCCCATCGAATGCTCGGCGAACATGGCCCTTGCCCAGATGCCCATCGTCTCGCCCAAGGCCTGGCGAAAGCCCAAGCCGACATCATACATCCAGACTTAGCTGAAGCTGGAATGGAAGGCCGCCGATGGAAGCCGGCATCCACGAACGGGAATCCCCTGTAGGTCCTATCGGAATATGCGTTCGCGGAGATGCCCCCCAACACGAGAAAGATGGATGCGGCACGCGGCGCGGCGCTTTTTTCCATGCACATCACATTGTTATCCCGCAACAAGGGTCCTGGCCTCCGGATGGCGCATCCAGCATGCTGATCGCATGGCGGCGAGCCATCACTTGGCCCTCACCTCCATGAAAAGCACCATGGCCTCCTGCGCCCCCCCGAAGTATTCCCTTTCTAGCGCCGCCGCGGGTTTGCCCACAAAGCGCCAATGCCAGCTCTCCCACTGGTAGCCGCTCACCGCTTCCATGCCCTTCGGGTAGGACAGGGAAAAGCCGAAGCGCGCCGCGTTGGCCGCGAGCCATTGTGAGGCCTTGGTCCTGGCGAAGCTGTCGTCGATCGGGGAGAAGTCCATCGCCGTGCCGAGCTGGTGCTGGGAGTGGCCGGGGCGGGCGATGGCCTGGGCTGTCCTGGCCTCGCCTTCGGCCTGCACGCCACGGTCCCAGACACCGACCTGGTAGGCATAGGATCGATAGGCCGAACCCACCGTGAGGCCGACCCCCTCGCCGCGCGCGGCGTTGGCCATGGCGGCGAGGGCCAGGGCTGCCGGCTTGCGCAGCCTGAAGCCTTCCCGGGTGACGGAGACGCCCGTTCCATCCAGGGATACGAGGTCGGCGGGGACATAGGATTCAGGGAGGGCTTTCTCCTTGTCCGCGCGGCGCAGGAGGTCGGGCAGCGCCTTCGTCTCGGCGTCCACGGAGGCGAGAAGCTCGAGGAAGCGCTTTGGCGCCTTGTCGATCCTGGCCAGGACCTCGACGGCCGCGGCGGCGGGCAAGCTCGCCTGGACCGATTTCCTTGCCGCGGCAAGCCGGGGATCGGCTGCGCAGGCAAGGGTGAGGCAGGCGGCAAGGACTGCGCCCAGGACCATAGGTTGCGGGAAGGGGGAGCTTCGCATGGGAGAACTATAGCCTTGGCGTGACGAAACGGGGAAGGCCTCGTGATGCCTTGCCTTCACGCGAGCATCCAGTGCATCCTCGCGGTCTAAGGGAAGTCATGAACAAAGAAGCCTATGCCGCCTTGGACCGCGCACGAAAGCGGTTCCGCGCCCTCGTCTCACGCATCGAAGCGGAGAATCCGGGCTTGGCCGCCATCCAGGACAAGCTCCGCATCGAGCGCGGCTATGACGACTACCGCATCGAGACGCCCATCGTCTACAACCGCGCCCTTGACGAGGTCAAGCCGGCCGATGCATTCTCCTTCATCCTCGTCGCGGACAACCCCGGGAAGAGGGAGCAGCTCGCCGTCAACAACCGCTACCTCGTGGGCCAGTCCGGCAAGCTCGCCGAGGGCTTCTTCAACAAGAGGCTTGGCGTGGACTTCCGACGCGAGGTCCTCATCCTCAACAAGTCGCCCATCCACACGCCCAAGACCGCCGAGCTTCGGCGCCTGCTTGCCCT
This sequence comes from Spirochaetaceae bacterium, assembly GCA_025358255.1. Lineage (GTDB taxonomy): Bacteria > Spirochaetota > Spirochaetia > Treponematales > Rectinemataceae > JANYKC01. The sequence continues at coordinate 21,380 of JANYKC010000012.1, read as the reverse complement.
GGCGGACGAACTGGGCCCCCGACAAGGCCAGGCCCTCCGCGCCGCCTTCACGGGGAGCCAGGCGGAGATGGCCCTCATCGCCCGCGGGCTCCACGGCGCCTCGGACACCGTCCTTTGGCTCTCGGGCCTCGGCGAGTTCGGCCCCAAGGGCCTCTTCCGCCGCTATGCCGATGCCCTGGGCAAGGCCTACCTCGACGCGCCCCAAGCCCTGCGGGACAGGGTCTGGCTCTTCCGCCACTTCTCGATGAACCAGTTCGCCATCGAGGTGAAGAACAACGCCGATCCCACAAAGCCCCTCATGACGGAGCTCGAGCGGATCGGGGTCGCGAACAGGAAGCGGGTGCTGGGCTGGTGAGTTCAAGTGAAAGGAAGCGGTAGTGCGCCCTCTCCCGGGCGGGACTCCGTGGCGGAATTGACCGCCCTGCGCGAGGGCGGGGGCTGGACGTCAATGGCCGCCTTCCTCCTCGACAGCTCGGCAAGGTCATTCCCATCGACGCCGCCGTCTCGATCCGCGCCTTCGAACTTGGCGTGACGGCGAGCGAGCGCCTGTCCTTGGCGGATGCCTTCATCGCCGCGGCCGCTACGGTCTTTGGAGCGACCCCGGTGCGCCGCGAAGGACACTTCGGTAAATTTGGGTAATCGGCACCGGCGAGGCCCTCCCCCGCGCGAGGGACAGTGAGCGGAAACATCCAGGCCCCGTCAAGGGGACGCGGCCCGGGGTCGGTGCGGAGAGCCCGGCGCCGGGTTCCCCCAGGGAGCCGGCACGCGCATATTATCACATTTAGTACTATCTTCTGCCCTTGGGCAGGGCGCGCAGGTAGACCTGCTTGCCCGGGTTGTAGGGGTTGTCCCGCTCCTCGATCTCGAAGAGGCCGGAGGCCTTGATGAGGTCGCCGAGCTTCTTGTAGCCGTAGTTGCGGGGGTCGAACTCGGGCTGGCGGTTGGCGACGAAGGTGCCGACGGCGCCGAGGTAGGCCCAGCCCTGATCGTCGGTGGCGTCCTCCACGGCGCTGCGGAGGAGGTTGGCCACCTTGCGGTCGGCCTTGAACTCGGCGTCCCCTGCCTTTCGGGATGCCTCGCGCTCGCGGTCGCCCTTGCTGTCCTCCCGCTCCGCGCGGTCGTCGCGCTCCTCCTCGGGGACCCTGAGGATCTCCGTGTAGATGAACTTGTCGCAGGCCGCCACAAAGGGCTTGGGCGTCTTCTTCTGCCCGAAGCCGAGGACCATCTTGCCGTCCTCGCGCAGGCGCATGGCGATGCGCGTGAAGTCGGAGTCGCTCGAGACGATGCAGAAGCCGTCCAGGCTCTCGGTGTAGAGGAGGTCCATCGCGTCGATGATCATCGCGCTGTCCGTGGAGTTCTTGCCGCTCGTGTAGGAGAACTGCTGGATGGGCTGGATGGCGAACTCGAGGAGCTTGTCCTTCCATGAGCGGAGGTTGGTGTTGGTCCAGTCGCCGTAGATGCGCTTGACGCTGGCCACGCCGTACTTGGAGACCTCGGCGAGGAGGCCCTCGATGATGGACGCCTGGGTGTTGTCGGCGTCCACGAGGACGGCGAGCTTGAGCTGGGCCTGGTAGACGGGCTCGGACTTGGGCTGGTTCTGGTATTGCTGCTGTTGGCTGCTTTTCATGTGTCTTCTCCGAATAGTGATGCGCGCATCCTGCGGACCGAGCTGACGGCGCCGAGGGAAACGCGGACGGGTTCGCCCGTGCCGAGGTCTTCGGCCTCGAGGACAAGTCCCTTTTCGGTCTTCTCGAGCCGCACCGGCCGCGCGAAGATGCGCTTGGGCTCGGCGCCGGGAAGCCGGTAGAGCAGTTCGAGACGGTCGCCCTGGCCGCGCAGGGAGCGCTCAACGATGCGGACCTTCCCGAGGTAGTCGAGCCCCGTCGCCTCGAGCCGCTCGGGCCGCACCTCGGCGGTGGCGAGCTGGCGCGGGGTGAGGATGAGCCTGCGCTCGATGCGGTCGGCGAGTTCGCGCAACTCGGCGCTGCCGCGGAGGGGCGTGGGCTTCGGCTCGGTGGTGACGGAGGCCGCCTGGGGCAGGAGGCTCGCCTCGCCGACGCCGAAGAACGACGATTCCAGCGAGTCGAGGAGGGAGCCGATCCGTGGGCGCGGATCGAGGGCCGGGACTTCGCGGAGCTTGAGTCCGGCCAGGGGCGCGACGGCCGCCGCCGCGCGCGAAGCCACCCTCGCCCGCAGGGAGTCGTCAAGCGCGTCGACGGCTTCGCCCGGGCCGCCGGCCGTGGCGGGTTCAGGGAAGAGCTGGGTCTGGCGTCCACCGACCGACAGGCGGGCGGCCGAGCCATGGTGGATCTCCGGCGGCGCCTCGAGGCCCGCCTCCTCGAGAACCTCGGCCACTTCCTCCGGGCTGGATGCCGCGAGCACGTAGACCCCCGGGCCAAGGCGCTCCGCGATGCGCGGGGCGAGGGCCTTGGAGTGCTCCACGACGTGCCGGAGCCTTTCGTCCGCGACCAGGACAAAGCCGCGATAGAGGCGGAGGGAGCGATATTCGTCCTCCCAGGCCTTGAGCGAGAAGGTGAGGCTTTGGGGGAGGGAGCGGCCGGCGCAGGCCGCCAGGCGCGCGATGGCATCGTCGGCGCCCAGCCCCGCGGCAAAGGCGCGGCGCGCGCTCTCCCGGTCGACCTCGAAGCTCCAGACGGTCGCGAAGCTTGTCGGGCGGGCGAGCATGCCCACGAGGAGCCTCTCCTCGAGGCTCGCTTCCGGAAGGAGGTGGAGCGCGTGGGAACCCTCCGCGACCAGGTTCGAGACGGCCTGTCCATCCACTGGCATGGCGGAGACCGCCTCAGGCCTTTTCCACGGAGCACGGACGAGGAAGGCTCCGTCGCTCTCCACGACGATGCCAAGCGCCAGGAGGGCATCGACGAGGTCACGACGCTCCGAGGCGCCGCTCTCCGTCGCGCGGCGCGCCCGGCGCAACGCGATCTCGAGCCAGCGGTTGAGCCCGCCGCGGGAGAAGGGAAAGCCCTCGGGTGCGGCCCCAAGCGCCGCGGCCGCGGCCGCGGCCATCTCCACCACAGGGCCATGGCTTCCGAGGACGCCATCCTCGACCGAGCCGGGTCCCGTGGCGAAGGTCGCCGCTAGCCAGGCGGGGAAGGTCTCCCCCCAGGCCGCGAGGGCGGCCGAGAAGGCGGGGAGGTCGGGTTCCCGGTTCTCGCGGCCGGCGCCAAGGAAGCCGCAGGAATCGAAGGCGCGCAGGAGTGCCGGGAGGCGGTCGGCGGGAAGCCTCGCCGCATCGGGCAGAAGGTCCTCCGCCCTTTCCAGGGATTTTTTCGTCAGCGCGCCGCTCTTCCGCAGCCCCGTGGGGGCGTGGAAAAGGAAGGTGAACAGGGCGACGACATCCTTCGCCGTGACCGGCGCCGATGGCGGCGGCGCAGCGGACACCAGCAAGGACGGGGCCTCGTGCGGCCCTGACGAAATCACATGGCTTGACTCGCCTTTGTCGGGTGACCCGGCCTCTCCGGCCGGAGCCCCGACAGGCGGGGGAACGCCGAATATCGAGACTGGATCGAGGATGATCTCCTGGAGCACGTCCGCGAGGACGGGGTTGGGCGCCAGGAGGCGCCGGCCGCCGAGCTCGAAACGGAAGAGGAGCAGACGGTCCTGCAGGTTCGCGAGCCTGATGCCCAGGTCGAAGAGGGGAAGCTCGCCCTCGAAAAGGGAACGGATCTCGACCTCGGGCAAGGGCCCAAGGATGAAGAAGGAACCGAGGATGCGGGCGTCGAGGGCGTCCAGGAGGGAGAGGATGGCCTGGCGCACGTCTGGACGGCGGAGGAAGGCGGTGAGGCGCTCGACGATCTCGCGCTTGTCGTAGGGCGTCTTGACGGGACCAAGGTAGTTGCGCGCCGCGCCCAGGAGGAGCTCGGTGTCCGCGGCCAGCAAGGCGCTCGACCAGAGCTCCTCGTCGACCTTCAGCGGGACCGCCGGGATCATTCCCAGGCCTCGATCGCGTAGCGGTAGCCCTGTTCGGTCAGGAACTTCCGCCGGTTGGAGGCGAACTCCTCCTCGACCGTATAACGCGAGACCAGGGAGTAGAAATACGAGTTGCGCGCCTTCGGGCGGAGGATGCGGCCGAGCCTCTGGGCCTCCTCCTGGCGGGAGCCGAAGCTGCCCGAGACCTGGATGGCCACCGAGGCGTCGGGGAGGTCGATCGCGAAGTTCGCCACCTTGGACACGACGATGACGCGGACCCTGCCGGCCCGGAAGTCGGCGTAGATCCTCTCGCGCTCGGGATTGGGGGTCTTCCCGGTGATGATGGGGGCGCCCAGGTCCTTGGCGATGCGCGCCAGCTGGTCAAGGAACTGGCCTATGACCATGACCGGCTCGTCGGGATGGTTTTCCACGAGTTCCCTCACGGCTTCGTACTTGGCGGAATTCTCGGCGGAGAGTCGGTGCTTCTCCCGGGGCTCGGCCACGGCATAGATGAGCTCCTCGCGCGGCGGGAGGGGAATGCGGATCTCCCGGCAATAGGCCTCCGCGATGAAGCCCTTGCGCTCCAGGTCCTTCCAGGGCACGTCGTAGCGCTTGGGGCCGATGAGGCTGAAGACATCGTCCTCGCGGCCGTCCTCGCGCACCAGGGTGGCGGTGAGCCCGAGGCGCTTGACCGCCTGGATCTCGGCGACGACGCGGAAGACCGGGGCCGGGAGGAGGTGGACTTCGTCATAGATGATAAGACCCCACCTCTCCCGCCTGAAAAGGTCGAAATGGGGGAAATCGGATTCCTTGTCGGGCCGCCATGTGAGGATCTGGTAGGTCGCCACCGTGACGGACTTGACCGTCTTGGCGCCGCCTGTGTACTCACCCATGTCCTCGCTCCTGATGTCGGTCTTGTCGAGGAGCTCGTCCATCCACTGGTGGACCGCGGCGATGTTGGTCGTGATGATGAGGGTCTTGCGGCCGATCGCCGACATCGCGGCCATCGCCACGATGGTCTTGCCGGCGCCGCAGGGGAGGACGACGACACCGTAGCCGGAGCCAGGGAGCCCTCCTCCCGCGAAAGCGGCCAACGCGTCCTCCTGGTAGGGCCGCAGTCCAAAGCTCCCGCCGGAACGGCGCTCCGGCAGGAGGTTGAGGATGAAGGGATCGCCGGGGACGAGTGGGGCCTCGTCCTTGATGGGCCATCCCAGGCGGAGGAGCTCGCGCTTCACGGTGCCTCGCTCCGTGAGCTTCACCCGGAAGCCGCCCTCGCCGCCGTCCACGCCGGCGACGGGCTCGAGCCACTTCGCAAGCTTCTTGTTCGCCCCCAGCTCACGCCATATCCCAGGGTCGGTGCAGACGAGGAGGAGGTCTGCGGGAAGGCCGGCGACCGGCGGCTCGGACCCGCCTTCGATGGAAGCCGCGCCATCCGTGTCAGGGCTTCCGCCAGTGATGGCCAGGGCCCTTGCGCAGATTGGCCCGTCGATGGCGCGGAGGATGAGCTTGCCGAAACGCGACATCGTATCGCGGATGATGAACGGGAGGTCGGCGGGCATCTCGTAGCGCCGGAAGCGCTCGAGGACGTCGAGGACGTCGGGCGGTCCGAGGCCAGCGCTGGCGGCATTCCAGAGGGAAAGGGCGTTGATGCGATAGGTGTGGAGATGCTCGGGGCTTTTCTCGAGCGAAGCGAAGACCCCCACCGCGGCCCGCGCCTCCTCGAAGGCGGAATCGTGGACATCCAGGAGGAGGGAGAGGTCGCTCTGGACAATCAGGGGCTTACCGTCGGCCATATTCGGGTCATTGTAGTGCGAAGCGGCCATGAGGAACAAGAACTATCGGCGACGCGGCCGCGTGAGGCCGCTTTTGACAATTGAACCGCAGAGGCAGGAGGGAGTCTGGGGATTTGGGTGGAGGGGAGGAGTGGAGGGGAGGAGTGGAGTGATATGGGTGAAGGCTCCCATACCACCTTCCCCTCCCCTCTCTCCCATATTCCCCCTGTGACTCTGTGCCTCTGCGGTCTTCTTATACCTGCGGCTTTTACTTGGCCGTCAGCTTCTCGAGGCGGTCGACGAGGCCGGAGAGCACCTCGAAGGTCTTCTCGATCGCCTCGGGTCCGCGCAGGTCCGCGCCGGCCTTCCGGAGGACGTCCACCGGGTAGTCCGATGAGCCCGCGGAGAGGAAGTCGATGTAGCGGCCAGCCGCGGCCGTGTCGCCCGCCAGGATGGGACCGGTGAGGGCATGGGCCGCGCTGATGCCGGTCGTGTACTGGAAAACGTAATAATTCATGTAAAGGTGGCTGAACTGGGCCCAGGTCGAGCCTTCGCGGTGCCGGTCGACCTCCATCTCGCCGCCATAGCCCTCGGTGAAGAGGTCGGCCATGAGCTCGTTCATCGCCTGGGCCGTCGCCGCCTTGCCCTGCTCGATGCGCGTGTGCATCTCGAGCTCGAAGCGGGCGAGGGTCGGCATGATGAAGAAGTAGCGGTGGATGTTGTCCATCGCCTCCTCGATGAGGGCGATCTGGAACTGGGTATCCTTCTCGCGCTCGAAGAGGCTGGCGCGCACCATGGCCTGGTTGAAATTGGAGGCCACCTCTGCCACGAAGATCGAGTAGTCCGAATAGACCGAGGGCTGCCTCTTCCAGGTGTGCCAGCTATGCATGGAATGGCCAAGCTCGTGGGCAAGGGTGCTCATCGAGAAGAGGTCGTCCACGTACTGCATCTTGATGACGGGGAACATGCCCTTGCATCCCGTGGAGAAGGCCCCGGAGCTCTTGCCCACCGTCGGGTAGACGTCGACCCAGCGCTGCTCGAGGCAGCCGCGGCGGAGGCTGTCCGCGTAGTCCTTGCCGATGGGCTCGAGGGCGGTGGCGATCCATTCGACCGCCTTCTCGTAGGGCACGACGGGCTGGACCTTGGCGATGGGCGCCCAGATGTCGCAGTGCTCCAGCTTCTCGACGCCGAGGGCCTTGCGCCGCACTTTCCAGTAGCGCTGCCAGACGGGAAGGTTCTTCTTGAAGGTGTCTATCGTCGAGTCGAAGACCTTGCGGGGGATGTTGTTCTCGAAGAGGGCGGCTTCGATCGCGGTGCCGAAGCGGCGGGAACGGGCATAGAAGACATCGCGCTTCATCGCGGTGGCGAGGGCTGCGGCGAGGGTGTTCTCGTGCTCGATGTGGCTGTCGCAGTAGCTCCTCCAGGCGCTGCGCCTGATCTCGCGGTCCTCGCTGCCAAGGAGCTTCTCGACGGTCCCTTGGGCGACCTCGGAGCCGTCCGAGGCGGGCTTGAACTTCATGTCCGCGTCAATGAGCATGTCATGGGTGTTCTCTGCGCTCTGGAAGACGTCGAAAACGAGGCCGAGCACCTCCTCGACTTCGGAGGAGCGCACATGCTCCTGCTTGCGGAATAGGTTCTCGACGTAATGCAGGTAGATATCCAGGCGGGGCTCGGCCTTGGCCCAGGACTCAAGCGTGGGCTTGCCGATGGCAAGGAGTTCGGGCTCCAGGAAGGCCACCGCGCCCATGAACTGGCCGATGATGCCGGCCGCCTGGCCATTCATGCCCTGGGCCTCGACATCGCCCGTGTCTACGGCCTGGGCCATGGAAGCGTAGATGTAGAGCCTGGTCGCCCGCTCGACGAGGGCGAGCATGGCCTCGAGGAAGGACAGGAGGGCGGTGCCGCCGCCACCTGCCAAGGTCCCTGCCCTCGCGCCAAGGACGGGGATGTCGGCCTTGATGGCTTCCAGCTCGGTCCGCCAAGCGGCGCGGTCGAAAAAAACGCTCTCGGCGTTCCACAGGTACTTCTTGTCCAGTTTGGACCTTTCGAAAAGTTTGGTTTCACTCATAGGGCGCCATTCTAGAGCGCTTCTCCTCCCCCGTCGAGCGTAAAACGCCAAACCGGGGCGAACGACCCCGGCGCGCCATCCCATCCTGTTGACCCTTGCCGCGTGCTCCCGCTACCCTCCATCCCGTGAATCCACTAAAACGTCCGAGTGCCATGGCAGCCGCACTGTTCAGCGAATATAAAACCGCCTTTGCCGCCTTCAGCCGGAACGCCCGGCTATTCCTTGCCGGCTCCTTCCTCCTGGGCGTCGGCGCGAACCAGATAAGCCTCCTGTGGAGCCTCTACCTGAAAAGCCTCGGGTATTCGGCATCCCTCATCGGTGAAACCCTTTCCCTGCGGGCCCTCGGCTCGGCCCTCGTCGCCCTGCCTGCATCCCTCGTGATCGCGCGCATCAATCCGCGCCGCCTCCTCCCCGCCGCCTCCATCCTCACCGCGGCGGCCTACGTTTCCCAATCGCTGGCGGTCTCGGGCTCTGCCATCTCGGCTTCCGTGCTGTTGGCAGGGGCCTTCTCCACGGTCTTCAGCGTCAGCTCCGGGCCCTTTTTCATGCGCAACTCTGGAGAGCGCGAGCGGGTCCACCTCTTCAGCCTCAACGCGGCCCTGTCCATGGGCACTGGCCTGATCGGCTCCCTCGCGGGCGGTTTCCTCAAGGACGGATTGATGGCCGCGGGAATGGCGGAAGCCTGGGCCTATCGCAGCGCCCTCCTCGCCGGCGCCGCCTTTGTCCTGGCCTCATTCCTGCCATTTTCGCGGATATCGGGGGCGGCGGCAAAAAGCCGGGCCGCAGGGGAAGGTGAGGCCCCGACGGCAGAGGGCGGCTCCACCATCCTCGAACCCCTGGGCATGGAAGCCGAGAGCTCGGAACCGGCGAGCGCAGGCCCCGTCCCTTCCAGGCCGGCCCCGGATCCCCGCATGCGCATCTCGGCTTTCCTATGGGTGAAGCTCCTCCTTCCCGGCTTCCTTGTCGGCCTCGGCGCCGGCCTGACCATCCCCTACCTCAACCTCTACTTCAAGCTGGTCTTCGGCCTTGGCGACGCTGCGATCGGCGCCGCGGTGGCAGCGGGCCAAGTGGCCACCTTCCTTGGAATGGCTGCAAGTCCCGTCCTTGCCCGGCGCATAGGGAAGGCCAGGAGCGTCTTTGTCACCCAAGGCCTTTCCATCCCCTTGATCCTTGTCCTTGGCGCCGTGCGATCCCTTCCGCTGGCGCTCGCCGCCTACCTCGGGCGCCAGGCCCTCATGAACATGTCCACCCCCATCCAGGACAACTTCGCCCTCGAACTCGTGCCCCCGAGCAGGCAGGGCCTGGTCAACGCGGTCAAGATGCTGGCCTGGACGAGCTCCTGGACCATAGCGGCGCGCATCTCCGGCGAACTCATAAACGGCGAGGGCTTTGGACCTTCCTTTGTCCTGACCGCCTCGCTCTACGCCCTTTCAAGCCTCCTCTTCTGGCTCTTTTTCATCCGCGGCCGGGGGAAGGCAGCTCGAGCGTGAGCAGGACAGGAAGGTGGTCGGAAAAGCCCGAGCCCTTCGTCATGCTGTAGGGGCTGGGCGCGCCCGAGCCATCCTTGAGGAAGTCGGCATCGAAGGCGCAGAAGCCGCTCACGGAAAAACCGCCCTTCCCGAGAAGCCCCGGGGCCAGGAGGAAGCCGTCGATGCGCTCACCTACCCCTTTGTTGAGATAGCTCCAGCCCGAGGCCGATGCCCAGGGGCTCCACATGATGGGCGAGCCGTCTGGCGCGAGGCCGGCCGCCATGCGGTCCTCCGCGACATAGAGGCGCAGGCCGCGGGCCGGAGACAGCGGCGCGGCAGCGCCAGGGGAGAGGGGCCCGCCCCCTATCCAAGGCAGGAGGCCGGTCTCGTAGCGCCTGCCGGCGCGCAGGTATTCGTCAGGGCTTTCGTTGAAATCGCCGCAGGCCAGAAGGAGGGCCAGGGGATCAGCGCCGAGCAGGGCGGCGACGCGGCCGGCGAGCATGGATCCGTCCTGGCGGCGTTCGGCTTCGGTGGCTTCCGCGCCTCCAAGCTTGGATTTCCAGTGGCAGACGAACACCGTGAGCTCCCGTCCCTCCACCGTGAACGACGCCTCGAGGAGATAGCGTCCGCGTACGTCAGGGTCCTCCTCGGGGAGGACATCCTCGGCGGCGCGTGCCCTGGGCGACTGCGCAAGGCCATGGGCAAGGGCCCGTTTCGCGGGAAATCGGGAAAGGATGCCGCAGTTCACCGCCTGTCCCGGAGCCGGCACAAGGATGGCCTCGAGATAGCCCGAGGACTTGAGGGGGCCGCTCCGCAGGGCCTCAAGGACGGCAAGGTTCTCGACTTCCTCGAGGCAGACGATGTCGGGTCCTTTCCTCGCTGGGTCGGCGGCCTTGATCACCTTGGCCAGGTCCTCCAGGCGGGAACGGTACCTCGCTTCGCTCCAGCGCCCGCCGGCCACCTTGAACTCGGGATACTCGCTCCCGGCATCGGTCGCGTCAAAGAGGTTGTGGACGTTGTAGCTCATGATGGCCAATTGGGATTGGCCGCGCCCGACGCAGGCATTCTGGCAACCCGCAAAAAAGGCGAGGGCAAGGGCAAGCAGGGAAAAGGAAGTGCGCATCGAGCCTCCCGAAAGGCTCGATGCCGCCCAAAGGCCTAGCGGAGCCTCTCGGCGACGATACGCTCCAGCACCGCCAGTTCCGCTTGAGGGTCGCCGGACAAGGACACGAAAAATTCGCCCGTCAGGGTCTCAAAGGCCTGCACGTAGCGCTGGGCAGTCTCGATCCTGATCTCGGCAGGGATAGAGGGGGGCTCGCCCTGGCCGGTGACGCCCCGCTGGGCGAGCCATCGCCTGAAGGGCTCCTTGTCGAGCTCCTTCTGGGCCTCACCCGCCGCGAAGCGGGCTTGATAGCTGTCGGACCACCACCAACGGCTTGAATCCGGGGTGTGGATCTCGTCGCAGAGGCAGAGTTTCCCGTCCACGATGCCGAATTCATATTTGGTATCGACGAGGAGGAGGCCGACGGAGGAGGCGATCTCCTGGCCACGCCGGAAAAGGGCGAGGGAGATCCTCTCGATCTCCTCCCAGGTCCCCTTTTCCAGCAAGCCTTCGGCGAGGATTTCCTCACGCGAGATGGCTCGATCATGGCCGGAGGCCTCTTTCGTGCTGGGCGTCAGGATCGGCACGGGGAATTTCTCGTTCTGGCAAAGGCCCTCGGGAAGGCGGATGCCGGAAACAGGCCTGTTGGCGCTGTAATCCCGCCAGGCCGAACCCGTGAGGAATCCGCGGACCACGACTTCCAGGGGCAGCATCCTGGCCCTGCGGGCAAGGCATGCCCTTCCTGTGCCCGGGAATTCGCCGGGACCGGCGATGTGGTGGTTTGCCACGATATCGGCGGTCTTCGCGAACCAGAAGGAGGCCAGCCTCGAAAGGATCTCCCCCTTGAAGGGAACGGTGCCGATGACGCGGTCGAAGGCCGAGATCCTGTCGCTCGCCACAAGGAGGAGGCTGTCCTTCCCGAGCACGACGTCCCGGACCTTTCCACGATAGTACCCGTGACCCATGGCCGAGCTTTCGGGAAAGCCTTCAAATGCCGCCGGGAGGCCTGCTTCTATCCGTTCGCGGGTCATAGGCCCAAGTCGCCTCGGGTGGTGCCGATCCTGGAGATGAGGCCGTATACGATGGCGTCTTCGGAATTCATCCAGTAGTCGCGGTCCGTGTCCTTGGAAATTCGTTCGAGTGGCTGACCCGTCTCTTCGGCGATTATGCGGTTGATGCGCTCGCGGGTCTTCTCGAGCTCCCGCGCGTGTATCTCTATCTCCGTGGCAACGCCGCGCAGTCCCGAAAGGGGTTGATGGATGAGGTAGTGGCTGTTCGGCAGCCCTAGACGGCGGTCCTTGGGCACGGCCAGGAGTATCAAGGCGGCCGCGCTGGCGACAAGGCCCATGCCCACGAGCTTCACCGGTGCCTTCACGAAACGGATCATGTCGAAAATCGCGAAGCCCGCGTCAACGTCCCCGCCGGGGGAATCGATGAAGATGGTGATGGGCTCCTCCGAGAGGCTTTCCAGGAGGAGGAGCTGCCGGATGAGGCGCTCGCCGGATTCCTTGTTGATCTCGCCGGTCAGGAGGATGGTCCTGGTCTTGAGGAAACGCTCCGCGAGCGGATCGTCCGGACGGCGGGGAGTCTTCTCCTCCTCGTCCTCTTCTTCGCCATCGTAGCGAATCAGGCTTTCTCTGCTCATGGAAGTACGCTCCTCATATCGTGTGTTCATACTAGGACAATATACTGAGTTTTTTTTGCGGCGGTGGCCTAAAAACCCGCCACGGTGGCCAAAGCATACTATCTTCCCCCGGCCCGCAGATGCAACTGCCGGAGCGGCTTGAAAAACAAGGCCGGGAGCAATATCTTATTTATTGAATATTGATATGGAGGCACCATGAAGATGACCATGAAGGGGCGAACCGTCGCCATTTTGCTGGCGGCCTTGACCGTCGCAGCCCTCGTCCCTCTTTCGGCTCAGACCCAATCCGCCTGGTACGAGGCAAAAATGCTTGCCCTGGGATTCGAGGTCTTCAAGCAACCGATCCCCATGACCGACTTCGCGGTCACGTCGCTCGCGGGCCTTCCCACCAGGCTTTCCACCTTCAAGGGCAAGGTAGTCCTCGTGAATTTCTGGGCCACCTGGTGCCCACCCTGCCGCAAGGAAATGCCCGCGATCGAAAAGCTCTGGACCGCCACCAAGAACAAGGATTTCGTGATCATGGGCATCAGCGAGAACGAGCCCAAGGAAACGGTGGCCTCCTTCCTGAAGGCCAACCCCTATTCCTGGCCGATGTTCCTCGACGCAGGCAGCCGGGTCGGCGCAATGTACGGGGTCGAGGGCATCCCGACAACGATTGTCGTCGACAAGAACGGAAACGCGATAGCCCGCGTGGTGGGCCTCGATCCTCGGCTCGACTATTCGTCGAGCGCAGTCATCTCACTGTTCTCGGACCTGGCGACCCGGGACGCCTCGGGGAAGTGACGCAGCCCGCGCAGTCTTCCCCCACGCGCCGCCGGCAACCACGCCGCGCCGCCCCTTAACCAGGCACCCTTCCATAAAAGGCCACGGCATTCCATGACGGCATCCATTGGTCAAACCCCGTCCAAAGCCTTCGAAAAAACAGGCAGGGCTACGGGTGGCTTCGGCATCCATGGCGCCTCCGGGGACGCGCGCAGCGAGCCTCACGCCACCCCGGCGCGGAACGACCGCCGCACGTAATGCCTGCGGATCCGCTCCACCCACACCACCAGGATCGCCAAGGCCAGCCTCGGGATGACAAGCCAGAAGACCGACAGTCCCAGGACGGCGAACAATGCCGTATCCGCGAGGAGGGAATGGGAGATCGCGGCGTGGTGGTTGAAGAGGTCCCCGTCCTGGGGCTTCATGCGGCCCGACTCGATCTCGCCCTGGAGGATGCCCGCCCCGCTCCGGTAGCCGGCCAGGTCGGTCATGAGAAGGAGGTAACTTGAGCTGGGCGGGAAGCCCAGGAATTTCATCGCAGGCGAGGCGAGCCTTGACAAGAGCGGCGCCCCGCGGAATTCCTCGAGCGCGCGCAGGAGGATCATCACCGCCACGATGACCGCGGAAGCCTTGAGCGCGAGCAAGCCGGTCGACTGCGCCCAGGCGCCGAGCATTGCCGCGAGGCCCTCGCCTCCGCCCGTGCCAGCGGTGGGGGGGAAGGGATGGCTGCCCCCTGCCATGGAGGCCGGCAAGAGGCGGTTCAGCAAGAAGCCAAGGAAAAGCGCTGATCCCAAGCGGAGAAGCGTCATCCTGGCCGGCCGGGACCCGGTCTTTTTCATCAAGCCGTTCTCAAGGGGCAGGTTGTGCGATACGAGGCACATGACAGCCAGGATGGTCAATTCCCTGGCATTCAGCGCCAGGGACCCTGCCACGCCCAGGCTGCCGAAGACGTTGAGGAAGGCGGATGAGGCGAAGAGCAGGACCGCGCTGCCCGGCAGTCCGAAATAGGCGGTTGCCGGTGCGCAAACCCCTGCGATCCAAGGGAGGATCCCAAGCCTGTCAAGGATTGCCACGGCAAGGGTCGTCGGCACGAGGACCAGGAGGAGGAAGAGCATCGACCTCGCGGCGTTCTTCATCCCCCGGCCGGCGACTGCGGCCAATCGGCCCGGGAATGGCTTCTCCGTGGTTTCCATCGAGTGGGACTCTAGCTTCGGTCCGCGGGCACTGTCAAGGAAGCTCCCGGCTTTCAAAGCTCCAGGCCGAGCACAGCGACCGGGCAGCGGCCCTTCGCCTCGATACTCCCGAGGGCCATCCGAGCGGCGACGCGCAATGAGCTTCCAGAGCAGCCATAGACGGCGCCGAGGGCATGGGCTTTCGGGAAGAAGGCACCGTCATAGGGATCCAGGAGGGAGATGACGGACACTGAGGGAAGCGATTCCTCGAGCACATGGACGAGGCTTTCCTGGCCCGGCAGGCGGTGGGCGTCGCAGGTGAGTACGAGGGCCTCGGTGGCGCCGGTGGGCAGGTCATCGAGGGCCGCGAGTACCAGCCTTCCTTCGGAATCGGTGGGCTCGGCGGGAACCACGAGGACGCGCGCTCCGGGCAGCTCCTCCCCCAGGGTCCTGGCCGCATCCGATGCACTCCCGGCCTCGCCCGCGCGGGCCGACCCCCAAGAGGGCAGGAAGGCGAGGACAAAAAGCCCTTCGGTCCGGCCCACGAACCTGGCGGCGCCTTTGCGCGAAGCCGCAGGTCGACGAAGCACTGTCGCGCTTTTTTCGGCCACGTTGAACGCATGGCCCGCGATGAGGGAAGGGGCGGTCACGATTCCTTCGGCTTCTCCTGATTCCAAACCGTCGCCCCCTCCGGACTTGCGCCGCCCAAGGCCTTCAAGGAGGAGGGAAAGGCGCTTTTCCGCCACGGCGATGCGCGGATGCGGGAGCTCCCCGTTCCTCCCGGCCCTGTCCAGGTAGTCAGCCGCCGAGAGGGCCGCCGTCTTGCCCAGGCATATGGTGAGATCGCAACCGGCCAGGGAGCCGAGGAGGGCCGCTCGACCACTTCCCTCGATGTCATCGCCGGGGCAGGCCGGGAGACGGACCCTCCCGTCCGCGGGTCGGGGCGGGGTGTCGGGCAGCCTCGAACTACAGAGGTCAAGGGGCTCGCCGATGGCCATGCCCTTGAAACCGAGGGAAGACCTGAGCCGCCCTTCCACGACCAGGTCGCTCCGGGCCGCGGGGATCCGCGATCCTTCAAGGGCGGGAACGAGGACCCGACCGACGAGGATTGCCCGGATGCCGGCCTTGATCATCCGCGCGAAGGGCGGGAGCTCGGCGGCCTCGAGCCTTTCCTTGGTCCAGGGCAATATGAGGGGACCTGCCCGTCCGTCGCCCACAAGGCTTCCGCAACCGGGGAAGCGCCCCGCGCAGGCAGCCAGGCCCCCGCGTTCCAGGCCGGCGAAAAGGGCCGCGCCGAGAAGCTCGACAAGGGCATGCTCCTCGCCGAAGCGGTCCATGATGCCGCCTTCGACCTTGGGATCTGTCGCCAGGTCGAGGTTGGGGCCGAAGACGAGGTCGATGCCGCAGGCCGCGGCAAGCCGGCCAAAAAGGAAACCCGTGCGCCGGGCAAGGCGGCGGTCCCGTGTCGCGCCTAACGCGAGGGGAGTCGGCAATCCGGGCGCCGTGGGCCAGGTCGCGGCGGGCCTTTCCCATCCCCCCAGGGCGAGGAGCACGGGCTTCCGGCCAGGGAGGGATTCGTCCATCGCAGGGGCCGAAGCCTCGGCGGTAAGCCTTCGAGCCAGGCAGGTGAGCGCCAGGAGCCTTTTTGGCTCCCGCAGGAGGATGCCTGGAAACAGGAAGGCGCGGATGCCCGCCGCGGCATAGTCCGCGATGCGGGAAGCGGCTTCGTCGCCGCCAAGTCCATCAGGCGTGCCGCTCTCGACACCGCCCATCACCATCGAAGCGCCACGGAAGGCAGTCGACATCATGGCTCCTGTTTACTCCGCCTGCGCGGACCTGTCTGGACGCTTTGCGACCGATCGCGCGGCCTTTGCCAGCTTTGCGTCGGCGAGGATGGCCTCGAGGGTGGCAGGAAGGCGCCATCCCCAGTTCCAGTCATTCGTGCTTCCCGGGACATTCACGCGCTCGTCCTCCGCGCGCTCGGCCCTGAAGGCGGTGCCCAGGGCCAGGAGGTCCTGGAAGGGATAGACCGCTATCGCCGAGTTCGAGGCCGCTACCGCCTTGAGCAACAAGCCCATCGAGGCCGGATCGAGGTTGAGGGGCGCGGGCCCCAGGTTCTTGCCGAGGGCCGCCGCGGCAAGGGACCAGACCTGGCCGCGATCGGCCTCGCTCTCATACCAGGCGCGGGTGGAGGTTGAATCATGCACCGAGGGACAGGCGATCGTGAGGCGGGGATAGTCCGACAAGGCCACGTAGGGCTGCCCCCCTTTTTCCCAGTCGCGCGTCCAGCGAAGGACCCGGAGGCCGAATACGCCAAGCTCGGCCAGGACGCGGGGGACGCAGTCGGGCACGGCGCCAAGATCCTCCGCACAGGGCAGCATCGAGCTTGATCCGACAAGGGTGCCCAGGAGCTTCCTGCCGTTGGCCTCCCACTCGCGCTCGCCTTCGGCGCGCTTCCCGCCGAAGAGCCCCTCCAACCTTCCTCGCTCGTCATCGGAAAGCGTGGGCCATGCCGTCGCCGCATCATGCCGCCACGCGGGCACAAAGCGCCCGGGCTCGAACTCATAGAGCACACGATCCCGCCAGGCGGATAGAAGCGCTTCCTTCATGCCCGGCGCCAGGCCTGGCTTGCCGTAGCCAGGTTCGCCCTGGGCGGCGAGCGCCTCGATATCCTTCTCTCCCCGGATCGAGCGCTTGAAGAGGAATAGCTCCTCGCTTCCGATGCGGTCCAGGGCCAGCTCCTGCGCCTCCATCGCCACGGTCGCGTCGTCGCCGGCCGCGGCCATGAGGCGGCCCGTCGAGAGGTGGGGCTCGCACAGCCAGCGCAGCCTGTCCCCCGAAAAACCCGAACGCTCCAGCTCCTCACGCGAGATGCAGGAATCGGGCACGAAGCGGCCAAGGTAGCCCGAGTTCTCGTGGGCGGAAAGCGACCAGATCCGGAAGAAGCCAAGGACATGATCGATGCGGAAGGCAGCGTAGTATTTCTCGGCGGAAGCGAGCCTTGCCTTCCAGAAGCTGTAGCCGTCGGCGGCCGCGGCCTCCCAGTCGTAGATCGGAAAGCCCCAGTTCTGCCCGAGTTCGGCGTACATGTCCGGCGGTGCGCCTGCCGCCAGCCCCAGCTTGAAGACCGACCTCCTCGACCAGACATCGGCGGAGTCCTCGTTGATGAGGATGGGGATGTCGCCCATCACGGCCACGCCGGCCGCGTCCAGGCTCTCCCGCGCGGCGCTGAACTGCCCTTCGGCCCGCCACTGGAGCCATGCCCTGAAGCGGCAGCCGGACACGAGGGAGCCCTTGGCCCAGAGGGCCTCCAGGTCCGCCTCCATCGGGTCGCGGAGTTTGTCCCACTGCCACCAGGGCGAACCGCCGTTCTTGCGCTTGAGCTCCACAAAGACCGCATAGGCCTTCACCCACGGATTTGCCCCTATCCATTCCGCAAAGGCCACAGCCTCGCTTCCCTTGGCGACCAGGGCCTCTCCGGCTTCCTTCCACACGCGCTCAAGTAGGCCAAGCTTTTCGTCCAGGTAGGCGCCGTAGCGGAACCTCTCGTCCCCGGCATAGCGGCCCGAGAGCTCAAGGGCGGCTTTCCTGAACGGGGCTCCACCGAGGCCGGCGGCTTCCGGGAGGGCGGCGATCGAAATGTAAAGCGGATGGAGGGCAAAGGCGGAGAGGGCCGAGTAGGGCGAACTCTGGAAGCCCGAATCGTTGACGGGAAGGAGCTGGATCAGGTCGAAGCCCCACTCGGCCGCCACCTTCCCAAGGAGGGCCAGGTCAGGGAATTCGCCCGCGGCCTTGCTCGCGTCGCTGCGCAGGGACTGGAGGGGAACGACGATGCCGCTTGATGCGGCTTTCTTGAGCGGATCGTACTTCATAACTCGAGTATAGCCGCTCGGGGCACGAAAGCGAGGGAGGAAGGACGTGAGGGTGGGGAGGATCATGTCAAAAAAAGAAACAGCGGGAAAGAAAAGGGAAAACCGGGTTGTTTCCTGGCGAAACAGCGCAACGGCCTCGATCAATCCTCCGTGTTGCTTCCCGATCCGGCCCCAACAATCTCGGTAGCACTGCCCCTTCGCCACGAAACACCGGCCCGGGCAGCCAGCTTGATTCGGCATGCTATTTATATTCCTCACAACCATTTACGAAACTTCCCAGCGATCCCCCTAATCCGTCTTACCTCGCCGCAGGCCTTTGATCTTCCATTGAAGGCTGGCACGTTTTTTGCTTATTCAAGGTGAACCCTGTGGTTCGCGACAGCCCCGCCGCCTGTGGCGGCGCGGCTTACATCATCCGCAGGGAGGATTGATCATGGAACTCATGAAGTGGGAAGGCCCCGCAGGCGCCGACGTCTGGGATGCCTTCGGTTCGATGAAGGGCGAACACGACAAGGCCTTCGACCTCTTCGGGTTGCCCGAATCCGCCGGCATCTTCGACCAGGCCTGGACATCCTGGGCAGCCCCGCCGCGGAGGAGGAGGCCACGACCTACCTCATCCACGAGAGCCGGCGGGGGAGATTCGCCAAGCGCTTCACCCTCGATGGGCGCATCGACCGCGACCATGTGGAGGCCACCGTCGCCAATGGCATCCTCACCCTGAAGCTCCACGCGAAGCACGCCGAAAAGCCGCGACGCATCGAGATCTCGTGACGGGCTTCGTTCGTCCCGGGCCGGGTCCAGGGTACCGGGGACCCTTCATCCATAGGCGCCCGTCAAGGCCTCACTCCGTCTCGGTCACCGCCATTTTCCCTTCGATGTCCTTCCTGACTGCGCCTGAGTACCTCCCCAGCGCCTTGAGCCATATCCTGGCGCCGTCCGAGGTGCATATGACCAATTGCCTCTTTCCCTGCTCAACCCGGACGATCTCCCGCCGCAGGATGACGTCCGGATCCAAGGCCCTTTCCTTGCAGCCCTTGATGGCGATCTTCTCGTCATCGGACTCGTAGAGGACCCTGCCGATTCTCCTCTGCCGGAAACCCATGGCCGCCATCGCGCCGGCGAAAAGCTCCAGGAGGACACACAGGTACAGCCTCATCCCGCCGGTGGCGAATTCCCAGACCGGGATGGCGGACAGGATGAGGAACCACAGCAGGGACGGAAGGACCACTTTCCGCTCGATCCTCATGCCACCACCCCCTTTTTCCTCTCCCCGAAAAGGATCTTGAGGGCCGATCGCGCGTCGACGACCACCTTCCATTCCTTGCCCTCGCCTTCCTCGCCACCGGGCCCGAGGACCAGGTTGAGGCCCAGCGCCGCAGCCGCCCGCGCGCGCCGCCGCATCTGCCTGACCGGCCTCACCTCCCCGGCAAGCGATAGCTCCCCGGCGAGGGCGGAAGCCGCCGGCAGGGCCAGGTTGGAACGCGCAGAGTAGAGGGCCGCCGCCAAGGCCAGGTCGATCCCCGGCTCGCCCAGGCGCATGCCGCCCGCCACGTTCACGTAGAGGTCCTGGTCGGAAAAGCGCAGGCCCGTGCACTTCTCGAGGACTGCCGCGACCCTGGCCACGCGCCCTGCGTCGATGCGCTCGCTGTATATCCTCGTGAAGCCCGCCTTGGCCGGCACCACGAGGGACTGGATCTCGACCAGGATCACCCGCGAGCCCTCATGGACGGCGGCCACCGCCACCCCCGCGGGCATGTCGCCTGCGCGGCGCACCAGGAAGAGGCCCGAGGGATCGGCGACCTCCTCGAGGCCGGCCTCCACCATGCGGTAGATGCCGATCTCCTCGGCGCTGCCAAAGCGGTTCTTGCTCGCGCGGAGGATGCGCATCTCGCCCTCGCTCTGCTCGAAGGTCAGGACTGCGTCCACGAGGTGCTCGGCGGCCTTGGGCCCGGCAATGATGCCCTCCTTCGTGACATGGGCCACGAGGAAGATCGCCGCGTCGCGGTCCTTGGCCCAACTGGTGAGTTCCTGGGCGCAGTACTTGATCTGGTTGGCCGTGCCCGGCACCGCGCCGGCTTCCTCCGAATGGAGGGTCTGGATCGAGTCTATCACCACGAGGCTCGGCTTCAGCGTCTCGAGCGCGGCCTTTATCGCCTCGAGCCGGCCTGAACAAAAGACCTCAAGACCTTCCCGCAACGCCCCGACACGGTCGGCGCGGAGCCGCAGCTGGGCGGGCGATTCCTCTCCGGAGACGTAGAGGACGCGGCCGGGAGCGGCTGCCTTGGCGGCGATCTGGAGGAGGAGGGTCGACTTGCCAATCCCCGGCTCCCCGCCCACGAGGATGGCCGAGCCCCGCATGAGCCCCCCACCAAGGACCCGGTCCATCTCGGCGGAGCCCGTGGACATGCGCTCGCCCGTCTTGGGGTCGATGGACCCGATGGGGATGGGGAAGGTCTCGCCCGCGCGGTCGGCCTTCGGGTCGATCGCCTGGCTCTCGCGCAGGCTGTTCCATTCGCCGCACTCGGGGCAGCGGCCCAGCCATTTTGACTCGACGTGTCCGCAGTTCGAGCATCGGTAGACTGAGAGGGATTTCTTTGCGCTCATGGGCTCCCATCGTACTCGACGCAGGGCTTCCGATTCAACGAGGAAGGGGGGAGCGCTCTTTTTTCGCTCTTTTCGTCACCTCACCGCGCGCGGGGCTTGCTCGAACCTTTTCAAGACTTGATCAGCGGGGCCTGGCGGGGGAAGGCAGGGGAAGGTGCGCGCGACGGGAGCGCGCACTCCCCTGCCTTTCCCCACCACCCGCGGCGCTGCTGCTTTTCTCAAAGGCTGGGGCTGGGCTCAACCAATGGATGCGAGCAAATGCAGGCTTTCGCCTTTCTGGATGGAAGAGAAGAGCGCGCGGGGATGCTTCTCGCCAAAGGGCCTTTTCAGTCGCGGCTCCCCCGCGCTCCAGCGTCCTCGGCGCGTCGCGAGCTCCGCTTGCGGTGCGCCTGCGGGCGCTTGCGCTGCCCCCACTCGGGATTTTCGGCTCTTGGCCCGAGGGTAGGACCCCGGGGCAATTCACACTTGCAAGAATTGCAGCCGCTATCCGTGGGAACGGGCCTTCAATCCTGAAGACCTCAACCTCGCATCATGCTTGGGCCGGGATGGTGGAGAATCTGAGCATCGATGGACCCTTGAGGCCCCTCATACCCGGAGATGCTGGACTCCCGATACTATGTGATCGCAAGATTGGCGGCTGGCTTCCTCCGGCCGTCTTGTCCCTGGGCGTCGATTCTTGAATAGGCAGAGTCGGCGCCCCTTTTTGGTTCTTTCGCTTGACACCACGCCTATATAGGCAAAAACTGTAGTCAAGCAAATGGATATGCTTTGAGCAAGCGAGAGGATAAGGGTCTGCGCAACAATAACATTGCCAAAAACTATTTTCGGCGCGGTTTGATCGTGTAGTTCCAATTCCCGTGAAAGTTGGCGGGGACTATGGCAATCGATTCCCATTCCTGCTCGGTGACCACCTTCCCTATCGGGTATTTCCGCTTGTCCAGACGGCATTTCACCTTCAGGCCTGACGCGGTGCGTGTCCTGGAGATC
>JANYKC010000087.1 GCA_025358255.1 Spirochaetaceae bacterium | reverse complement strand
ATGTCGCGATCCGCTACAGCGAACGGTTGATCGACGCTGGGGTTCTTCCATCGACCGGTAGTGTCGGCGACGCCTATGAAGGTCTGGCCGTAGGAGCCGGACTCAAATAGAAAAGGCTCCGGCAAACCCGGGGCGGTTCACTCTACTTCCTTCCAGGCTATTCCCCGGAGCTGAATCCAGACGAAACCGTCTGGTCATAGGTCAAGCATCGCAGGATGGGCAAGATGGCGAACACAGGGCCGGAGCAATTCAAGAAGCTTGCCTTGGCGTTTTTCGCAGGCTCCAGAAGCCCCCCTACATCGTCCGGAACTCCTACCTAGCGAAAAACCTGCGATATGCAATGTAGTCATACTAACGCAAGATTTAGTAAGGGGATGCGAAGCCCATGATGAGGGGTGCGGTCACCGCGTCAAGGCGACGCCGGCGCCAGGAAACCCAGGCAGCTGCCAACGGCCCTCTCGCGCCCCAGAATCCCGCCATGCACAGGAATGTTGGCAATCCTGACAATGCCATCAGGCCCGCGAAGGGCCATGGCCGAGGACCCGCCACCGTCAAGCGTCATGCCCGTGCCGGCGCCGAGCCAGGCGAGCCATAGGCCCGTCTCGTAGCTGGAAAGGCCAACGCTGTCCGGACGCCGGCCATCGGCCACAAGGAGAAACAGCGTGCGTCCGTCGGCCGAGACTCCGGCCGCCGTTCGGGGTTCGCGTTGGCGCTGGCCGCCATGGGGCTCTCCTGCGGAAAGCACGATGGAAAAGCCGCCGGCCGCGGCGACGATGGCACCGCCTTCCCGCGACGATTCCAGCCCCTGGGATTGGGGCACGATTTCGGCGTGGAGCTCCCCGTCCTCGGCCCTGCGCAACAGGAGGACGGCCATGGGCGGAACGGGCATCGACACGACGACCCCGTCGGCGATCGTCAACCCCACGAGCTCCCGCGGTTCCCCTTCGAGGGCGGAAGACTGCTTGAAAGGCGTCGTGGCCACAGCGGCGACGCAACCGCGCTCCCGCGCGAAACTGCTCACGTACTGGCTCTTGGTCATGCCATCGGCACCCGGTGTGACCGCCGGCGCAAGCCCTGGTGTTGACAGGTCCACGCGCAGGGCGAAGGCCTCCACCCTCGGGCCAGTGGAGGTGAAGGTCGCGAATTCCACGCCCCGCGCCACGGCAGCCCAGGCCGGAGCCCCCTCCGGCAGCCTTGGAACGGCAGAAGGCCGGGACGCGAAGGTCGCGCAGGAGGAAAGTACCAGCGCAGGAAAAAAAAGGACAAGGAAGCTCTTCACTTCCCCATGATGCCACGTCGCGGTGCCTAGGGCAAGCAAGACCCGGATATCAAAAAACCAGGAAGTCCACGGCAGCGAGGGATTCCCGCGCCCGGACGCATTTGCTACTATGAGGAATGAAGCCGTCGACGCTCGCTGTCCTCGCCTTGCTCTTGCTGGCGACCGCGATTGCGTCCGCCGCCGCAGGCGATGACCTTTCCGCCCAAACTCGGCTCGTCATGGGCTCGCCCGACATTGCCTTGAGCGGCAGCTACGAATTCCAGACAGGGCCAGAGGTCCTCGAGGCCATCCTGCATGATCCCATCATCCTCCTTCGCCTCTGGGAAGCCTACCGGTTCTCGCCGCGCTACAAGGCCCAGCCCACGAAGGGCAAAGGAATCCATGTGGACGATCCCACAGGGATCTCCGGCGACCTCTACCTGGTCGAAGGCTCAGGTAGCCGCCATGTCTATTTGGCCCTTGGGGCGCTCAACCATCGTCTCGTGCCGCCCTTCAGGGGCAAGATGGCCATGGCGCTCACCACGACCCCCAAAGCCGGGGCGATCGTTGCGCGCATCGAGGTCTATGTCCGCATGGAAAGCCGCCTCCTGGCGTTCCTCACCAGGCCTTTTTTCCCCATCATCAGGACCGTCATATCGCGCCGCCTGGGCTTCAATGCCGCGGACGCGGGAACCATACTCAATGACCTTTCCTTGAGGCCGAGGGAGGCGGCGGCCAGGCTTGGCGACGATGAAGGAGCTGCTCTCCTGGCGATGCTCAAGCAAAGGTGAGCGCGCCAAAAAGTGCGCACCCGTCACCTCATCTCACCGAAAAGCGGCCTGAGCCGATCGACCGCCTTTCGGAGGGCCTCGCTTGCCTCAGCTCCGGGAAGCTTGGCGCAGGCGTCGGCGGCAAGCCAGAGATCGCGGAAGGCCTCTCCGTTGGCGTTGAGGAGAAGGCCGAGGTCCCGACGTACGGCGTTCCGGGCCGTATGGCCCGCGGATTGGGCGATCTTTGCGCACAGTTCATCATAGAGGCTGGGCATCCGCCCTCCTTTTTGTCTCGATCGGCCAGGCGCCGTCATTCAGGCCAGGATCCTTTCCGACGATGGCGAGCCTCCAGCGTTCAAGGAATTCCTTGCGGCCCAGGATCCGCGCCCCGAGGTCGAGCTTGTATTGCATATAGGGCTGTCCGAGGTTCCAGAAGGCATAGCCTCGTTCCTGGAGGAGGGCTGCAAGGAGATGGAGTTGCACCTTACCCAGGTCCTTCCAGTCCCGCTTCTCGCGGTCATGAAACCCAGTGAGGCTCGTATAGGTCCGGCCCACGCAGTAGCCCAGCTCGCCCGCGACCAGGAGACCATCGGCGCCTAGCCTGAGCTCCACGCCCCAGAGCCTGAAGTCCTCCTTCGGGTCACGGGCGAGGGCGCGCATGAGTTCCATATACTCGGGATGGAGCCAGCTTTGGCCCTTCCAGCGCTGGCGCAGGGCAGCGAGGACAGGTTCGACATCCGGATTGACGACGAGCCTCGGGCCCTGGCTTTCCAGCTTGCCTGAGCGGAAGAGGCGATCCAGGCTGCGGCTGCGATGGAGGTTCTCCCAGTCAAGGACCGCGTATTCTTTCTGGAGTTCGGGCGCGAGGAAGACCTGGTCGCCCCTGTCCATGGCGATGGCGATGCAACCAGAGGTGGCCTGGGCGCGGTAGAAATCGGGGTCAAAGCGGTCCGACCAATAGTGGGACCTGTCGCCGTCCTCGACCAGGGATTCCCAATTCCCGCGCTCAAGGTCTTCGGGCCGGAGTTCGAGGATCCTCTCGTCCTCCGGGAGGGAATCCGGGAAGGCCCATGTGGCGATCCTCAAGGGAAAGGGCGGACGCGACTGGGAGACCTTGTCCAGCCACCCCCTCTCCACCCTCACGCTGCTCTCCGGAGGCCGGAGGACAGCCGTGAAGCCGCGAAGCTCGAGAGCTCCTTCTATGGCAAGATCGCAGTCATCGTCTTCGGCTACAATGAGGTAGGTCCAGCCCTCCCCTGCCTTGCGTGCCAGGCCGAAAGGGGTCGCATAGCTTCCTCGCAGCATCCCCGCGATTTCCGGCGGTCGGGTTTTTTCCATGACCCCATGATAATTCCGGATGGGCATAAAGGAAAGCTCAGGCTCCCCCGCTGGCGAGGAAGCCGGAAAATGCTAGTATAGCGGCCATGAAAGCCCACGTCTCCATCGTTCGTTGCCCGGAATATGAGCTTTCGGCTGTCGAGGCCGCCGTCAGGCAGGCCTGCGATGCGGCCGGCTTCCCGGAAGTCAAGGGAAAGACCGTCCTCCTCAAGCCGAACATCCTGAAAGTGGCCGAGCCCGATTCGGCCGTCTGCACCCACCCCCTCGTCCTTCGCGCCGCCATACGCTACGCCAGGTCCCAAGGCGCGGCCCGTGTCCTGGTCGGCGACTCGCCGGGCTTCCAGGCGGGGAACAGCGCCTTCCGGAAAAGCGGCCTCCTGGACGCGACCCTGGAGGAAGGCGCAGAATGGGTGGATTTTTCGGACGGCATCCAGGTGGAAAACCCCGAAGGGAAGCTCGTCAAGAATTTCACCGTGGCGCGCGCCGCGATGGAGGCCGATGTCCTTGTGTCGCTGTGCAAGCTCAAGAACCACAGCCTCATGTATTACACGGGGGCGATGAAGAACCTCTTCGGCTGCATCCCGGGCTTGCAGAAGCCGCAGTTCCACATGCGCTTCCCTGACCGGAGCCACTTCGGCCAGATGCTCACCGACCTCAACCTCGCGCTCAAGTGCGAGTTTTCCCTTATGGACGCCATTGTCGGGATGGAAGGACCCGGACCGGGCTCCGGCTTTCCCCGGAAGATCGGCGCCATCCTCGCCTCCCGCGATCCCCTTGCCCTCGACAGGACGGCCTGCGGCATAATCGGCCTTGATCCACGCCTTGTCGCCAACCTCGAGGATGCCCTGGGCCGCGGCGCCTGGATTGGCTCGGATGCGGAGATCGAGGTCCTTGGCACGAAGGTCGAGGAGCTCAGGATCGATGACTGGAAACAGGTCCCGCGCGAGATCTCGACCAGGCGCGGCTTCCCGCCGGCCCTCAGGAACCTCTTTGTCGGCCGGCCCTTCTTCTCCAGGAAGGCCTGCAGTGCCTGCGGCGCCTGCGTGGCCATCTGCCCGGGAAAGTCCCTCACCTTCGCCGGCGACCCGAAAGCCCGGGCGAAAAAGCGCATCAAGGTCGACTACGAGACCTGCATCCGCTGCTACTGCTGCCACGAGGTCTGCCCTGAGGACGCCATTGTCGTCAGGCGGATGAGGCCGGTCGGGGGAGAGTGGTAACACCGGCATCGGGGCCGGGAATGGCAAAGGCCCGTCCTTTGACGGACGGGCCCTTGCCCATGCAGGCTTTTAGGTCAGTAGATGTTGAAGAGCGCCGAGACCTTCATGTTTCCTGCGATGTAGGATGGCACATTGGGCGCAACTGCATTCGACGCGATGCCAACAACGCTGAAATAGTAGTTGCCTATGCTGAGGCCGTTGATGTTCTTCGGCGCAGGGGCTCCGTTGTGGTTGGTTAGGAAGGTCCAGGGTCCGGTGCTATACGTGCTCCTGTAGATATAGTACACCGTGGGGGTCGTCCCTCCTGTCGGCGCCGTCCAGGTGACCGACACCGTTCCGGGGCCACCCGAGGTGACCGTGACACTGCCCGGAGCCAGGCAATTCGCCGGGAAGACGCAGGTCTTCGTGTCGGCCGCCGGGCTGTTTCCCCAGGCATTGTAGGTATATCCCGTATAGGTGATCGTCGTCGCCGACGAATAGGGCCCATATGGTCCATCCCCGGCCGCCTGCGTGAAATTGCCGTCTCCCGAAATGACCGTAGTGCTGCCATTCTTCACCACCGAAGAGCCGATGGCGTTGCCATCCGTTATGGAGACCGCTGAGGAACTTGACCCGAGGAGGTAGGCCCGGTTTTCGTTGCTCAGCATGACATCGGAGAGGTCGAAGGCGCTCTGGATCGTCGGCTTGGACGGCACCGCTCCTGCGGCCCAGGCTTCGGAGCTCTTCGTGCCCTCTCCGGCGCTGTTCACGGCCGCCACCTTGTAGTAATAAGTGTAGCCAAGGCTGACCGCCGTGTCCGTCCATGGATTCGGAGTCACGCTGGTCACGCCGGTCGCGACCGGCGTCGTGCCCTGGCCGCCGGAGCTGGTGCCACGGTAGATGCTGTAGGACACTGGCGCG
The DNA here is from genome assembly GCA_025358255.1 of Spirochaetaceae bacterium. GTDB lineage: Bacteria > Spirochaetota > Spirochaetia > Treponematales > Rectinemataceae > JANYKC01. Next base: position 6,840 of record JANYKC010000087.1, on the reverse strand, counting down.
CCACCCGTGGCCGGCGCCGTGATGTACACGTAGATCTTCTTGAGCTTCACATCGGCCGCGACGATTATCGTTGGAGTCCCCGGAGGAGCCAAAGGCGTCCCGGTGACGATGCCCGAGGCCGGTCCTTCCAGGCCGATGGAGCTGAGCGCCGTGACGATGAAGGCGTATTGGGTGCCGTTGGCCAGTCCCGTGACTGCCTTGGCAGGGAGGGTGCTGGTGACCAGGCCGTCGTAGGACGCGGTGGTCACCGTGATCCCGGCCTTGTAGTAGATCTTGTACGAGGCGGCCGCCGTGCCGCTTCCCGGGGCCGTCCAGGCCAGGGTCACGTTCCCGTCGCCGTAGGAGCTCACCGTCGGCGTCCCCGGCGCGCCGGGTGCCGTCCCGATCGTGAAGGCCGCCGTGGTCGTGGCCGAGGGGTTCATCCCCGTCTTGAAGGCCTTGGCCTTGAAGGTCGTCGCCGCGGAGACCGTGGGCCGGACCGCGTCGTTGTACAGGGTCGAGGTCGCCGTGGGCTCCGTGCTTCCGTCCACGGTGTAGCGGATCTCCGCGCTGGCCGTATTGGTTGTCATCTGGATCGTGGTGCCGCTGGCCACCCCGCCCGCCGCCGGCGAGAAGCTGGGCTGGGCCGCCTGCTCCAGTTCGGTGGCGAAGGTCCACTCGGGTCCCGAGGCGCTGTGGGCCAGGCTGTCCTTGGCCACCACCTTCCAGTGGTAGGTCTTGCCCTTCTGGAGGGCCGGGGTGATCGTCCACTGCGGCGTCTCGACGGTCGCGGTGGCCGCGGCCGTGGGCAGGGCGTCGGCGCCGAAGTACAGGTCATAGTGGCTGATCGACGCCCCCAGGGGCGGGGTGCACTGGTCCCAGTTGACGCTGACCGTCGTCACCACCACCCCGCTTGCGCCGTTGGCAGGCAGGGGGCCGGCTGGCGTTGAGAGGCTGCCCGCGCTCACCGTGGAGAAGGTCCACTCAAGGCCCGGGCTGCTGTTCCCGAGGCTGTCCTTGGCCACCACCTTCCAGTGGTAAGTCGTATCGGCGGCCAGTGTCCCGCTAAGCACCGACCATTGTGAAGTTGGGAGGGCAGTCGCGGTGGCCGTGGTCGGCAGGACACTCGCTGCGAAATACAGGTCATAGCTTACGGTGGCCCCGGAAGGTGCGCTGCAATCACCCCAGTCCAGCGAGGCGGTCGAAAGCCCGACCGAGGTCGTGCCGTTGGAGGGGTTCGGGTTGGCCGGCACCGAGAGGCTGCCCGCCGACACGGTCACGAAGGTCCATTCCGGCCCCGAACTCGTGTTCGCGAGGCTGTCACTGGCCACCACCTTCCAGTGGTAGGTCGTCCCTGCCAGGAGGGTACCCGCGGGAATTGTCCATTGCGAGGACGTAAGGCCCGTCGCGGTCGCCGTGGCCGGAAGGGTCGTCGCGGCGAAATACAGGTCATAGGACACCGTCGCCCCCGAGGGCGCGCTGCAATCGCCCCAGTCAAGGAGGGCGGTCGAAAGCCCGATGGCTGTCGTTCCGATGGCCGGCATCGGCGTGGACGGAGCCGAGAGGCTGCCCGCCGAGATGGTCGAGAAGGTCCATTCAGGCCCGCTGGCCGTGTGGCTCTGGCTGTCCTTGGCCACCACCTTCCAGTGGTAGGTCGTCCCCGCCGCGAGGGTCCCCGCGGGGATCGTCCACTGCGAGGTGGGAAGGGCCGTCGAGGTCGCCGTAGTCGGCAGGGCATCGGCCGCGAAGTACAGGTCGTAGCTCACCGTCGCCCCCGTAGGGCCGCTTGAGTCGTTCCAGTCAAGGAGCTCCGTCGACAGCCCCACCGAGGCCGTGCCCACCGAGGGGGCCGGGTTGGACGGGGCAGAGAGGCTCCCCGCCGAGACCGTCGTGAAGGTCCATTCCGGCCCCGTCGAGCTATGGCCCTGGTCGTCCTTGGCGATCACCTGCCAGTGGTAGGTCGTCCCCACCAACAGCGTTCCCGCGGGGATCGTCCACTGCGAGGTGGGGAGCGCGGTCGAGGCCGTCGTGGCCGGGAGGGTGTTCGAGCCGAAGTAGACATCGTAGCTCAGCGTCGCCCCCGACGCCCCGCTCGAATCGTCCCAGTCAAGGAGAGCCGTCGACAGCCCCAGCGCCGTGGCGCCGCTTGAGGGCGTCGGGTTCGCTGGCGCTGAGAGGCTCCCCGCCGTTATCGTCGTGAAGGTCCATTCCGGCCCGCTGGCCGTGTGGCTCTGGCTGTCCTTGGCCACCACCTTCCAGTGGTAGGTCGTTCCCGCCACGAGGGTCCCCGTGGGGATCGTCCACTGCGAGGCCGAAAGCGCAGTCGCCGTGGCCGTGGTCGGCAGGGAAGTGGCGGCGAAATACAGCTCGTAGCTCACCGTCGCCCCCGTAGGCGCGCTCGAGTCGTCCCAGTCAAGGAGGGAGTTCGCCAGCCCTATCCCCGTCGCCGCGTCCGCTGGCGCGGGGGTCGCAGGGGTGGAGACGCTCGCCGCGGCCGCCGTGGTGAAGGACCACGGCAGGGTCGAGGTCGCGCCCCCGTTGCCGTCGTTCGACTCCACCCGCCAGTAGTACTTCGCCGACGGGCTCAAGGCGCTCGTGAACGTGTAGATGTTGGTGGTGACGCTGGCTACCTTCGTCGTCGGGGAGCTGTTCGTGTCGCAGTACACGTCATAACTCACCGAATCCTGGTCCGGGTCCGTGGCCTGCAGCCACTGCAGCCCGGCGTTCACCGAAATGTCGGTCGCGCCGTTGGCCGGGCTTTGCAGGGTCGGCGCCGTGGGCGCCTGGTTCTTGCCCGGGGATATCAAGTTGAGAAGGGAATCGCACGAAGCGACAAGCAGCGCGCAGCATACCGCGAGTACAGCACCAGTGATCTTCTTCGTCATGTCCCCTCCTTATATCATCCCGAAAAACGGGCAAGGCCAGGGGTGAAGCGCAGATATCGAGTGGAACTGCCTGCCAGCATCCGGCCAAAATAACCAGATCCTGATCGAGTGCGCGTAGCCGGTGATGAAAAACACGGTTGTCCAGCAAACCCTTATCCTACGGGCCTTCTCGAAACCTTCTTTAAGTAAATATACCCCGTTTTTCGCGCACGTCAATATCCCGCCAAGGAGTCCTCTATGACTCCCGCCTAAAAAGACATGGGGAAAAATCCAAGGCCTTGTGTATCGTCAAAGAAGCCGGAGGATCATGCATTCTCCATGCCAAATAAGGAGGAAAAGCACTTTCACCTTGCGGGGGGCCCTGGCCGAATGATTGCGAAGCGATGTTGCGATCCACCCCAGAACGCGCTATTGTTTCATTAAACATCCAATTAACGCAGCCAATGGAAACGAGCCCCGGAGGTCAGCCTGATGGACCTGAACCATCGCTGGAAATCCGCCATGTTTTTCGTGCTGTTCCTTGCCATCCAGTTCCGCTCAGCCGCCCAGGTGGACTCCTTGCTGTCCTTGGGCGTCACTCCTGGAGGGCAAATCCCGTTCGGGCCTTCCACCACGGAGGGACTGCAGGTGTACACCGCTGGCGTGAGCGCCAACCTGTCGATCGATTGGTCCATGCCTTTCGCGCGGGGGCTCTTCGCCAGGGGACTCCTCGGCTATACGGGCATGCCCACGATCGTGGAGACCAACCTGAGCCTTGTGGGCCTGGGGATCGGAGCAGGATGGCGCTTCCCCCTCCTGCCTCGGCTCGAAGCCCAGTTGGCGGGAGCAGGAGGGTATTCGGCCTGCATCTACCCGGGCTCCACCGCCTGGGGGACCGCCTTCGCCAGCGCCGATGCGTCCTTCCTCTTCTCCCTGGGCAACAGCTTCGCCTTGGGGCTCGGGGCTTCCTACAACTGGTACAGCGGCGTCTACAATGGCCTGGGCATCTTCCTCGGGGCGGTCTTCAGGCCGCAGATCGGGCCGGTGAAGACCAGGATGGAGATGTCTGAACTGCGCTTCGATCCGGTCTTCCCGGTTTTTTATAAGTACTATGACGACCATGCGATCGGGAGGATCGTCCTCCGCAATGGCGAGAACGGGACGATCCATGACGTCAAGGTCAGCCTGTTCGTCGAGCAGTACATGACCCAGCCGAAGGAATGCGCGGTGATCGGGGAGATGGCCAAAGGCGCCCAGGAGGAAGCCGACCTCTTCGCCCTCTTCAAGGACGACATCTTGCGGATCACGGAGGACACGAAGGTGCCTGCCCAGATCCAGGTCAGTTATGCCTATCTCGATTCACGGCTCAAGGCGGAGATGACCCAGACCCTCCGGATCCACCACCGGAACGCGATGACCTGGGATGACGACAGGAAGGTGGCCTCCTTTGTCAACGCGAAGGATCCCCTCCTCCTCCAGTTCGCCAAGGGGGTGACGGGGGAGGTGCGGAACAAGGGTGCGTCAGTGATCAACCGCCCCTTGCGCGAGGCCATGGGCCTCTTCGACGCGCTGAAAGTCTATGGGGTCAACTACGTGGTGGATCCCTCCAGCTCCTACAGCGCCAACTCCACGAACGAATCTGTCGTCGACTTCCTCCAGTTCCCCGTCCAGACCCTGGTCTACAAGGCAGGCGACTGCGACGACCTGTCCATCCTCCTCGCCGCCCTCCTGGAGGCGGTCGGGACCGAGACCGCCTTCGTCACCGTCCCGGGCCACATCTTCATGGCCTTCAACACGGGCTTGTCCGCCGAGGAGGCGGCCAAGAGCTTCCAAAGCCCCGCCGACCTGGTCCTGCGGGACGGCAAGGCCTGGATCCCCGTGGAGGTCACGATGGTCCAGGACGGATTCCTCCGCGCATGGGCGGAAGGCGCCAAGGAATGGCGGGAGAACGCGCCACAGGGCAAGGCGAACTTCTTCCCGGTGCATGACGCATGGAAGATATACGAGCCCGTTGCCGGCAGCGATCCGGGGACAAGGCTCGAGATGCCCGCGCTGCAGGCGGTCGTGAAGGAATACCAGGCCGAACTCGCCCGCTATATCCAGCGCGAGATAAAGGACCAGGAAGCCGATTTGCTGGCCAAGATCAAGGCCAGCGGTGGCGACGCCAAATCGACCAACCGGCTCGGAGTGCTCTACGCGCGATACGGGATGTTCGACCAGGCGGCTGCCCAATTCAGGAAAGCCGCCGCGACGGGCAATGCCCCGGCAATGGTGAACCTGGGGAATATCGCGATGCTCCAGAACGAAGCCAAGGCGGCCTTGGCGTGGTATGCGCAAGCATCCGCCAAGGACACGGCAAATGTCGGGGCAGTGGAAGGATTGGCAAAGGCCAACTTCGCGCTGGAGAACTATGGAGTCGTCAAGGAACTCTATGAAAAACTGCAAGGCCTGAATCCCGAGGAGGCGAAGAAAGTCGCCTGGCTCGTGGGGGGCAAGGAAGAGGGGAACAGGGCCGCGGAAGCGGGAGACACAGGGGGCTATTTCTGGGCTGAGTGACAAAAATGGCTCGGTCCTGCAAGTGCCCACAGGAGATGAGGGCATGGAAAAAAGGCGTGCGTCCGCAATCGGATCATTATCGGTCTCGTCGCTCCTGGCCTTGATGGCGGCCTGTGCACCGATCATCAATCCCATCCAGGAGGATATCGCCCAAAAGACCAACGCCGATCTAGCGGCGCTCTCGATCAGCGTCGGTACGCTCTCTCCCGCTTTTGCGTCGAGTACCCTTTCCTATGACGTCGTGCTTGGGAGCGGCGTGGAAAGTGCCACCGTGACCGCGACCAAATCCGGCTCGGGAGCCAAGATCGAAATGCGGCGCGCCGACGCCGGATGGGGCGAGCTGCCCTCGGGAAGCGCTTCGTCCGCCCTGGCCCTTGCCTATGGGGATAACCTCATCGAACTGCGGGTGACGGCCGAGGACGCGAAGACCACCAAGACCTATTCCGTGTACATCACCCGGCTGGACGTCGCCGCACGCCTATCCAGCCTAGTGCTCAGCGCGGGGACCTTGAGCCCTGCCTTCGACAAGGACAGCGCGGGCTATTCGGCGACCGTGCCCAACGCGGTGGACAGCATCATCGTGACCGCTGTGCTGGCCCAATCCGCGGCAGCCATAGATGTGCGCGTCCATGGCGGGGACTGGCAGCCAACGGCCGATGGTAGCGCTTCCCCTTCCCTCCCGCTGGAAATGGGCGACAACAGGGTGGACGTACGGGTGACGGCGGATGACGGACAGACCACGAACACCTATGCCATCGCTGTCCATCGGATAGGCAACAACGCCGAATTGGCCGCCTTGACGTCCGGCGCAGGAAGCCTCATCCCGGCCTTCAGCCCCAACATCCCAGGTTATGCGATCACGGTTGGGACGCCAAGCCTTTCCCTGCGCCCCACCGCCGCCGACAGCTACGCCAGCATCAAGGCGCGGGCAAACGGCGGCGCCTGGCTAGCCGTAGGCTCGGGCAGCGATTCGGGAGCCCTCGACCTGGCGGCCGGCGCGAACACCATCGAGCTCCTGGTGACCGCGGACGACGGCGTGACAACCAAGACCTATAGCGTCTCCGTCTGGCGGCAGAGCGACAACGCCGACCTTGGCGCCTTGACCATCAGCGCCGGCAGCCTCACGCCGGCCTTCGCGGCCTCGACCGCAGCCTACTCGGTCATCGTGGCCAACGGCGTTGCTGCGGTGAGCGTGACGCCAACCGCGGCGGAATCCCATGCCGGCATCCAGGCGCGGATGGGCGCGGGGACCTGGCAGGCCCTGACCTCAGGAAGCGCCTCGGGAGCGTTCAGCCTCAACGTGGGCGACAACAGCCTCGAGGTCAAGGTGACGGCGGAAAACGGCGGGACGAAAAGCTACGTGATCGGCGTGCACGGGATAAGCTCGAGCGCCGACCTTGCCGCACTCTCCTTGAGTTCGGGAATCCTCGCCCCGGCCTTC
>JANYKC010000064.1 GCA_025358255.1 Spirochaetaceae bacterium | reverse complement strand
CGCGCAAAGCTGCGACTCGATGGTCCCGTAAAAAGATCCCTGCAGGTGGTCGGTATTCTTCCTGAACATGGGAATTTCTACCACGCGACCCCTGCTTGGGGGAATCCCTTAGGTGGACCTTTTTAGAGGGGACTCAAGATTGTTGGCACCGAAAACCCGATTTCTGTCTCCCTTCCGTCAAATCCGCCCTATCAACCTGAGGATGAGCTCGTTTGTCGCGACCATGCCTGGGTTGTTCAGGAGGCCCAGGTTGGCGAAGGACTCGTCGATGTCCCTGCCGACAATGCCCATGCCCGAGGGGATGGATGTGCCTTGCATCGCGCCATAGGCCGATTGGATGGCGAGGAAAGCCGAAGTGGAGAGCTTCCAGGCGCAGGATTCCTTGGCCCCGTCGCAGAGCATCCCCGCCAAGGTGCCGATCACCGACTGCATGGCCCGCTCCGACGCGGCGAAATCGCCCCCCAGGAGGTGGACCGTCGCTGCGGCGACGCCGGTGGATGCAGCCACGGCGCAGCCGCAGAAGGCGGTCATGCGGCGCACATGGCTCTTGATCACGACCGTGACGAGGGCCGCGTAGGCCAGTGCCCTCGCCAGGTCCTCACGTGAGGAGCCCAGTCCTGTGGCGACCGAGAGGACGCCCAGGGAGAAGGTGATGCCGTGGTTGCCGCTTCCGGCGATCGCCACCACCGTCACGGGCAATCCCGCCATCCGCGCCTCGCTCGCGGCGGCCGTCCAGGCCTGGGCGGTCCGCATCGCGGAGAAGGGCATGGGCAAGGTGGATATCCCTTGGGCCAAAGAGCGCCCAAGGCCTAGTGAGGGGTCGGCTAGGCCTTTTCGCGCGGCTTCCATGTTGATCTCCACGGCCTCGAGGAGGAAGGCCAAATCCTCGGTTTTCATCCCGGCCACAAGGCCGAAAAGCTCCTCAAGGCCATGGCCGGCTAGCGCGTCCCTGACCTCGGTCGACTTGGCCAAGGGTGTGGAGAAGACGATTTTGCCATCGCGGGAGATCTCGACGATGTTCGAATAGTCATTGGCGATGACAGCCCCCGCGCTCTTCAGGCCCGCGGTGACGCTTGCCCGGATGTGGAGGGGGTCGGGGGCTTCCGCGAAGTCCACCCGGACAGCCCCGGCCGCCACGAGTCCTTTCGCGAGGGCCAAAAGCCCCGGCGTGACCCGGTCGAAAATCGCAAGGCCGCCGCCGCGGTCCTTCGACTCGCCGGTGCCAGCGGCAGTCGCGCCGCCTCCGCCAGCGTTTCCGCCTGGGCCTCTCGCCCTGCCTTGCGCCGCGCCGAGGGCCGCGCCTACGGCGGCCGCGATGGCGAGTCCCCTCTCCCCCGTGCCGGGGATGCCGACGCTCACCCCGTTCTTGAAGACACTGGGGCTGACGGCAACCTCGATCCGCTCAGGGAGGGTCCCGAGCTCGCCGGTCGCGATGGACACGGCCAGCGCGACCGCGCCGGGGTCGGTGCAGCCCGTCGACCTTTCCATTTCGCCTTTCAGGATATCCAGCAATTTTTCCTTGTTCATGTCGACAACCTCGCGTATTCGCCGGGTGACAGTCTAGCCCTCTGCTGTTGGCAGGTAGGTAATGCCTGAAACCCAGACGGTGTTGGGCACCTGGACCTTGAATTGCCGGTCAAGGATATTCTCCGCCACGGGCTCATGGTGTCGAGTTAGGTGCATTTCCGCCCGCTGCAAATCGCCGAGCCATAGACGGCGAGGCGATTCAGCCTATGTTTCGTAGAGCTTACTATTCATTCCTCGCGCGCCATGAACCGGGCAGTCGAGCCGCGGGACAATCGGCCTCTATTGCCCCGCGCCTGGCTATTTCGTCTCCGTCTTCGAGGTGATCGCGGAACGCAGGCGCGGAGGAAGAGCTGCGCCGTTCCCAGGCCTTCCTCGACAATGTCATCGAACACAGCCCGAACTCGATGTGGATCTCCGACGAGGGCGGAACCATGCTTCGGATGAACCAGGCCTGCCGCGACGCCCTCCACCTGCGATGGAAACCCTTGGAAAGGCCGTGCAGGAAAAGGCGTTCACGCGTATACTCGCAGGTATGACGCGCAATGGCGGGCATCGTGTCCGGTTCATCATCAAGCCCAACCTGGTCGGATCCAATCCCTGGCTCGCGCTGCGGGACGACCTCCTCAAGCCGGGCTCCGATGCGGCCGAAGGGCCGAGGGAGCTCCGGGGACGCTTCGCGGCCATCCAGGTATGGTTCTCCGACCTCGACGATTTCGACTCGATCTCCCCCGCCAAGGCCATCGCCAGAAAGGCCATCTGCGCGGGCTACCTGAACCCGACCTATGCATGGTGGGTCCTCGAGACCCTCTACCTTTTCTGCCGCTACGGCAAGAAAAGGGCCGAGGCCGCAAGCTGGAAACGCTACTACGACGCCTTCCTCAAAAGGGACCCCGAGGGTGACTGGCTCAAGGACGAGGCTTTCCGCTTCATCGATAGCTACCTCACCGCCGACAATGTCTCCCGGCTCCTCTATCCGGGAGTGGAGGATTTTTACGCGGCCCTCGAGGCGGACATCTACCTGGTGACGCGCAACCTCGAGCGCATCGCGTGGCGCTATTCCCGGGTGCTGCCCTACGCCGGGTTCTACCACGAGGTACGCGACAAGGCGGCGGTGGTGGAGGGCTTCATCGCGGCCCACCCGGATGTCAGGCGATATGGGTCGGGCGGCGATTCCTCCGAGGACGCGGCCGCCGCGGAGGTCCTGGACTTCCACTACCGCAAGGGCAGGATCGATGCGCCCCTCTGCCTTTTCAGGGCGGCCTCGCCCCATGCCCTCGACAGGGCCTTCAACGTCTATGTGGGGAAGGATCGTTCGGGCCTCGCCGGCATCCTTGCCGGAAAGGACGACCTGTGCCGTCCCGGAAGCAAGGCCCGGCGGGCGGATTGGGACGAGGATCCCGCGAAGGAGGCAGCATGGAAGTCCTGAAGAGGGTCGGCGAGACCTTCGTGCTCGAAGGCGAAGGAGGGGCGGTCGTGGCCGGGATCGCCTTCCACCGCTCCCCTGAAAATGCCATCATAATTGACCATACCGAAGTTTCGGACAGCCTCAAGGGCCAGGGCGTGGGCGCCCGCCTCGTCGAGGCCGTCGTCGTGCTGGCACGGATGGAGAAGGTGGGGATAATCCCTGCCTGCCCTTACGCCAGGAAGGTCCTGGCCCGCGGCGACGGCTACGCCGACGTCCTCATGGGGAAGTGAGGCCCAGGGTGGATACCATCCTGCGGAAATCCCTCCTCAACAGGAGCGCCCTCGGCTTCCTCGCTGTCAACCACGGCCATGGCTTGGTCAGGAACTACAACGCCGAGGCAGGCAGGTTCGCCGACCGCGAGGGTTTCTACCGGGCCGCGGAAGGACAAGTCCGGCGATTCTGCCAGGGGCGCGGCATCCGCTACGAAGGCTAGCGCGGGCCCAGGTTCTCGACGAACTGCACCTTGAGGCCGTTGGGGTCGAGGACGTAGAGGAAGCGGATGGAGGGATTGGGCTGGAAGGGGCCTGAATGTATCGATAGGCCCTTGGCTTCCAGCTTCTCCGTCATCGCGGCCAGGGACTCGACCTCGAAGCCCAGGGAGACCGCTTCCCCTGCGGCGGGAAATGGGGCTTTGGCGTCGCGGAGGAGCTCCACCTTGGTCTCGCCCGAGCCGAGGAAGGCAAGCTCCATGTCGGGCGACGGCTTCATGCGCCGCTCCAGGCTGAGGCCCAGGATGCCGGAGTAGAAGGAAAGCGACTCTTCCATGTTTCTTACGGTGATGGTGGCCCAGCAGAATTTCATGACGTGGCTCCTATATCCTTAGAGGATGGGCGAGATGACGACGTCGAGGTCCTGGGCCGCATGGAGCTCCTCGAAGGCATGGCGAAGCGCCGCGATGGAAACCTCGCTTCCGACCACGATGTTGGCCTTGATGCGGAGCATCGGCGCGCCGGTGAGGGGCGCTCCCTCCGTCCTCGTCTCGAGTTCCTCGATATTGACGCCGAATTTGTGGAGGACCGCGCTCACCGAGTGGACAATGCCCCGTCCATCGAGGGATACAGTCTCGAGGCTGTAGGGCCTGCCTCCGGTCTTGGCCGGGCTGTTCGCGGTCGGCTTGATGCCTACCTTGAGGCCAAGGCTGGCCTCGATCTTCGGGCATTTCGCGACAAGCGCCTCGTAGCCCGCTGTTTCCAGGGAGACAAGCATCATGACCGCGAAATCGCCTCCGAGGACGGCCATCTTGCTCTCCTCGATGTTGGCTCCCGCTTCGGTGAGTTGCCCCGAGAGTTCGTCGACAATGCCGACCCTGTCCGCGCCAAGGACTGAAATGACCGCATAGGTTCTGCTCATGGCGGCATTGTGCCATGCCTGCGGGGGCTGGGCAAGGCCGCCTGCCTCGTCGTGAGCAACCACGTCTCCCGTTCACGCCCGCCGACCTCGGGCGCATGGGCGCCAAGGAGATCCAGGCCAGGCTCGACGAGGCCCTCAGCCTTGACGAGCACCACGATTTGCGGCCGCTCGACCCACTGTGCGTGATCCCGGGGACGCCGCCTGATTGGCATGACCTCGAGCGGCGGAACGTCTCCCGCGGGATCCGGGGCGAGGGCTTCGAGATCCGGGAGGGGGAACTCGTCCTTGACCAGACCGGCCTGCGCTTCAGCGGCACGAGGAACGGGGAGCGCTGGGAACTGATCCATGGCCGCGCCTGGGACATGTGCTCCGCGCCCCTCTCGGCACAGCAGCGCCTTTCCCGGCGCCTGGCCTCCCCGCTTTTCACGTTTCTTGAAGGGACGTCCTTTGAAGGATCCCCCCACCCCCTTCGGTTCCGCCGCTCGCCGAACGGGGAGCGCAATGACCTCTTCCCTTCGGAATGCGGAGCGAAGCGATGCCGATCCTCTCCCCCCGCAGGGCGAAAAAGGACTTCGGCGAAAAGTTCGAGCTTTACGAGAAACAGGGCGTGAGGGAGCGTTGGATCGTCGACCCGAACGCCCAGGCCTAGCACGCTTGGGTGCTTGGGCCGGACGGGTTCTTCGGGGAGGAGGCGATCGTTGAAGAGGGAGAGGCTCTTGGCACGGCGGTGCTCCCGGGCTTCAAGGTCGATCCGGGGCGATTGTTCAAGGACCTGAAAAGGCGGATCCGGCAGCCTTCGCTTTTCTCAGCCGCCCTTTCCCGTCGCTTTCCTCGCTGCCGGCTTTTTTGTAGCCGGCTTTTGGGCCGCAAGGTTGGTGGCAACCGGCTTTTTAGCGACCGCGTTTTTCGCGAGGGCCGCCATGACCGCCGTTTTTTTCGGCGTGGGCTTGGCCTTGATCGCCGGTGCCGATTTCG
>JANYKC010000049.1 GCA_025358255.1 Spirochaetaceae bacterium | reverse complement strand
CCTAAATTCTCGGCGAAGTTATAACGAGGTAACTGAATCCAGTTTGATTCCAAAGGCGGTGAAGATGTCCTTTTGGAATTTTGAAACCTCGGTTAGGGCCTTCTTCTTTCCAAAGGTGATCTGTTTGAGCTTCCTCAGTTCGGAAAGCATTTCGGGGATGTAAAGGGAATTGGGCAACTTCGACTTCCTAAGCACTGCCTTCATCTCCGACCGCAAGATCATGGCGATGAACTCCACGAACAGCAACCCTTCCATGGTCTGGGACGTGTGGATTCTCATCCTCTTCAGGAAGAGGTTGTTCTTGAGTGAGTCGAAGTATTTCTCAACGCCGTCTTTTTCCCTGTAGTAGTCAAGGATCGCCTCGCTGGACAGGTCGGTACTGGTGACGAGCACGAACATCCCCATCCTGCCGAGGGCAGCGTCGACAACTTCGGTCTTTCGGACCAGGACGCTCCGAGGCCCACTACGGCGGGTAGTGAAATAGGGCAGGAGGTCCGGCACCTGGTCGGCCAGGTACTCATCGATCTGTCCTTTGCTTGAGAAGCCTTGCGAAGTCACAAGGGCTTCTGCGTCAAGCAGCGTCTTGAGGAAGGCTTCCCGCTGATCCACTTGGCGGTGCTCGTCAAGGAAAATGTGGGCACTCAAGTCCCGATGCGCTAGCTCGATCCCTTCCTTGATGCAGTAGTGGACATGATCGCGGTGGCGCATCGCGTGTTTCGAGGACCTGATCTCCGCCTGGGCGGCGGCCACCAGGTCTCCTTCCGTTGAGCACCTTGTTGGCAAAGGGATTATGAACTTCATCCCTTCCATGTGAGCGAGGTTCGCCTTGCTGTAGAAGCCCTTGTCCAAGACGAAGATGGTCGAGTCGAGCGACAGGATCTGGAGTTCCGAGACGATGTTCTTCAACGTCGTGACGTCATGGATGCTGCCCGGGTACAGGGAGTAGAACAGGGGCAGGCCTGAAGGCTCGCCGTAAACCACGCCAAGATTGATCTGTGGCAATGACTCGCAATCGCGGTTGTATCCCCACTCCACCTTGTCGATGCCATTCGCATGGGAAGAGATGGACGTGAGGTCGAACACGATGAAGAGGTTCGAGGTGTCATACCGCTTGGTCCAGCGCCTGAAGAAGCGTTCCGCAGGGATCTTCGAGTGCCCTATCTGGGCAAGGAGTTCGCTGATTCGCGGCGATGGCAGGGAGACCGGATCGTCCGACCAGACGGTGTCGAGCCAGTTGTTACAAAGGTACAGCGCCTTGTTCTCGCAGATTCGATAGTAAGTGAGGGCGAGAATTTCCTTCCAGGTGTCGGGGAAGACTGCGGCGAGATCCGCTGCCACACCGAGCCGCCTGGCGATGTCCCTGAGCAGGAAGACATTCCCGAACTCGCGAGCATCCCGCACTCCGTCATCGGGTATGACCTCTCCAGTCTCCGGATTCTTTTTCCCAATGAAGGTCCGCCGCTGACGCGACTGCTTCTTCTCCTTGTCCCAATAACTGTCAACATTGTAAAGGTAAATATGGCCTTTGACTCGCTGTTCGACAATGTAAGACATGGTTATAACTTAACTATGTTTTGTGGTATTGTCAAGCAGAAAGCGAATCTCCAAATATCTGTGGGGATTGGAATTAAAAAGAGAACTGAAGCCTAGTTATAACTTTTCAGAGAATTTAGGATGAAACGTAGGTTGAAACGCGTGTTCCTCCTTTTCGCGACGGGGGCGGCGAGCCTCCTCCTCTCGGCCTGCTACGGCCCGCCGATGATGCTGGGGCTGGACCTTCCCGGGACGATCAGGATCAAGGTCACGAACGCCCTGGATGCCGCCATCCCGGCGATCAAGGTTTCCGCCAGCTGGCTGGCCTCGCCGGTCTATACCGACAGCCAGGGCTATGCCAGCCTTCCCACCTCGGGACTCGGCGCGGGGATGGCCTATTGCCAGGTCACCCTGACCGATGTGGATGGAAGCCTGAACCTGGGCGATTTCGGATCGAGCATCCAGACGCTCGACGCCCTTGAATCCGAGGCCACGATCAAGCTTGCGCCCACGACCTGACCGCCTGTCGGTCCTGTCTTCCCGGCCGGCCTTGGCCCTCCGGGAAGGGGCCTTCCGACTGTATCGCCGCATGGAGGAGTCGGAGCACCGGCTCCTCTACCTTTTTTTCGAGCTCACGCGGAGATGCAACCTCTCCTGCCTGCATTGCGGCTCGGATTGCGGCTCTTCCGCCCCAGGGCCTGAGCTCGGTCTCCCCGACTGGATCGCCCTTGCCCGGTCGGTGGCCGTTAGCTTCGATCCCAAGCCCTTTGTCGTGTTCACGGGCGGCGAGCCCCTTCTTCTGGACTGGATCGAAGTCCTCGGCGCTGAGCTCACGGGCCTGGGCATCGGCTGGGGCCTTGTCTCGAACGGCCTCCTCCTGTCGGAAACCAGGCTCAGGGCCCTCGAAGGCGCCGGCATCTCCAGCCTGACCTTGAGCATCGACGGCCTCGATGCAAGCCACGACTGGCTGCGGGGAAGGGAGGGTTCCTGGAGAACCGCCACCGACGCCGCCAGGATCCTGGGCCATTCCTCCGTCCCGATCCGCGACGTCGTCACCTGTGTCCATCCGCGCAACGCCGAGGATCTTGACGGCCTGGCGGAGGTCCTTGTCGATGCGGGCGTCGGCTCCTGGCGCCTTTTCCGGATCTTCAGGAAGGGAAGGGCCCTCTCCAGCCCCGGCCTCCTCCTCGGGCGCGAGGGCTACCTGGGGATGCTGGACTGGATAGCCGCCCAAAGGCCCGTCCTCTCGCGGCGGGGACTCGAGCTTTCCCTCTCCTGCGATGGCTGGCTGCCTTTTTCGCTGGACCTCAAGGTGCGGAGTTCACCCTTCCTCTGCCGCTCCGGGATCAACTTCGCCTCCATCCTCGCCGACGGTTCCATAACCGGCTGCTCCAACAACGACCCGGGATACATCCAGGGCTCGATCGCGAAGGACGAGCTTCGTGAGCTTTGGAATTCCGCCTTCAGGCCCTTCCGTGACCGGTCATGGCTCGCGGATACCTCCTGCGCGGGTTGCTGCGCGCGCTCCGGCTGCCGTGGAGGCTCCTTCCATGCCTGGTCCCCGGGCGCCACGGCCTCGGCCCAGTGCTGGGAAACGCCCTGAGGGCTTTCCTTGACCCGGCACCTCCGGTCACCTACCATTTATCCTATTCGCACCCCCCGTCCCAAGCCATGCCATTCTTGAAGGAGCCGCCATGCGCCTAGGAATTCGAAGCAAGATCATCCTCCCGTCGGCCATAGTGCTTGTCGTGCTGGCCGTCGTGGTCTCAGTCCTCGTATACCGGCTCCAGTCCAACACCCTCTCGGAGTTCATGCGCTTCACGACCACGACCAAGCTCAAGGAACTCACGACGAGGATCGACCGCCTTGACGAGACTGTCGCCACCCTCAAGGCTTCCCAGGCCGCGAACTACCTCCGGATAGCCCGGGCAGTGAGCCAGGTGGTCGCCGCCGACCCCGGTTCCCTCGCGCCCGCGCGCATGGCGGCGCTGGCCGCTGCCGTCGGGGTCGATGAGATCCACGTGATCGACGAAAAGGGAGTGCTCCGCTGGGGGAATGTCGCAGGGTTCTACGGCTTTGATTTCGCGACGGCGGACCAGACCAAGCCCTTCCTCAAGATGCTCTCTGACCGGAGCTTCGAGCTGGCGCAGGATCCCTCCGAGCGCGGAGCCGACAAGGTCCTGTTCCAGTACATCGGCGTGGCCCGGCGCGACAAGCCCGGCGTCGTGCAGGTCGGAGTCCAGCCCAAGGAGCTTCAGAACCTCCTGGCGCAGGCGAGCGTCAGCTCGCTCCTGGACGGCGTTGTCGTCGGCGCGAGCGGATCCGTCTTCGCCATCGGCGCGGATGGCAAGGCCATAGGAAACAGCAAAAAGGAGAAGGTGGGCCTCGACATGGGCAAGGAGGGCTTCTACCAGCGCATGCGCGCCGCGAAAAAAGGCGACCTCCAGTACGTCGATGCCGGCGTCCCCACCTTCGCCTCCTTCGAGGAGAAGGGCGGCAACCTGATCGCCGCGGCGGTGCCGGTGGCCGAGTTCATGGGGAAGCTCCGGCCCATCATGATCGGCATCCTGGCGGCGGCCGCGCTGACCTTTGTCCTCTTCACCGCCATGCTCTCCCTCGTGGCCTCCCGCATCGCGGCGCCCCTGGCCAAGGGCGTCCAGTTCGCCGATGCCCTCAATTCGGGTGACCTGAAGGCGGAGATCGATGTCCACAGCCGCGACGAGACCGGCATACTCGCCGATTCCCTCAAGGACATGCTCGCCACGCTTCGCGCCGTGGTGGCCGAGGTCCAGGCCCAGGCCTCCGGCCTCGCGGGGCGGAGCGGCCGCCTTTCGTCCGCAAGCCAGGACCTTTCCCAAGGCGCGACCGAGCAGGCGGCGTCCATGGAGGAAGTGAGCGCTTCCCTCGAGGAGATGGGCGCCAACATCAAGCAGAGCGCCTCCAACGCGGAGGAGGCGAAGAAGATCGCCGCCCAGATCGCCGTGGACGCCGAGTCCGGCGGCGGCGCGGTGCGCGAGATGGTCGGCGCCATGAAGACCATCGTGGAGAAGACGGCCATCATCGAGGACATCGCCCGGCAGACCAACCTCCTTGCGCTGAACGCCGCCATCGAGGCGGCCAGGGCAGGGGAGTCGGGCAAGGGCTTTGCCGTCGTGGCCAGCGAGGTGCGGAAACTCGCGGAGAGGAGCCAGAAGGCGGCGGGCGAGATCAACGCGGTGTCGGGAGTGTCCCTCGGGAAGGCCGTGGCCGCGGGAGCCAGCATCGACAAGCTGGTGCCGGCCATAGCGGCTTCATCAGACCTGGTCATCGACATCGCGGCCGCGAGCGCGGAACAGGATACGGGCGCCCGCCAGATCAGCCAGGCCGTCCTCCAGCTCGATTCCGTCGTCCAGAAGAACGCCTCGAGCGCGGCCGAGCTTGTCGGGATGGCCGAGGAGCTCTCCAGCATCGCCGCGGGCCTCGTGCAGGCGGTCGGGTTCTTCCGGCTTGAAGGCGGCCCGGCGCCCTCCACCGCCCTCACGGTGCTGCGCGGGGAGGCCGAGGAACCCTGAGAGCGTCAAGGACGAGGGACCGGCCCCCCCGGGAGGTAAGCCATGGCGGCTGGGAGGACGGTTTTTATTACGGGACGCCCCCGTACTCGCTCGCTGTCGCTCCCGGGGAGGCTCCCGACGCGCTCGCCGGCCGGCCGTTGTCCCGGCCGGGCACGAAGAACACGTAGTCGCGGAATTCCTCTTTCAGGTTCTTGTCCGCATAGGGATGCTTTTCGTTGGCGTTGGCGTGGCAGGTGATGCAGAAGTTGCCCGTGAAGACCGTCTCTTTTCCGTCAGGCAGGTCCTTCGTTATCCAGAGCCATCCGCCCTGGGCGCGGGGATCCTTGGGATCCTTTGCCATGATGGTGAGCTGGACGGGCCTTTCCCCTGCCGCGGGCTTGGCGCTGGCATAGACTTCCTTGACGATGACCGTGTCCTCGGGGAAATCCCAACGTTGCCTGTCCCCGTCGGCGAGGGGAGTGGCCGTAAAGCCCAAGGCGTTCATCCGCGGTATCCGCAGGCGGTTCATGTGGCCCGGTATCGGGTAGTCCAGGACGGTCCTGGTTGTCCTTGCCCAGGTCGGATACTCCGGCGAGGCGTAGACCTCCGGGGCCTTCGGCGCGCAGGAGAGGGCCAGGAGGACGGCGCCGATGGCAAGAGCAAGCCCCTTCCTGTTCCGCTTCATGGCTTGCCGCCCTTGAAATTCCCCTGCGCATCGTCATCCGTCGAGGTCAGGAGTATCCACACCTCGCGGGGTTTTTCCTTTCCCTTGAGCTTGGCGCCGAAGGGACCCTTGAAGGAGAGGCCCGGACCTGCCTCGCTTTTCGCCCCTGAATCCACCACCACCTGGCCGGCCTTGGCCAGGGAACAGAGCCTGCTCGCCACGTTGACCGCGTCGCCGATGACCGTGTAGTCCGCGCGCCGCGCCGAGCCCACCATGCCCAGGATCACCGAGCCCGAGGCGATGCCCATGCCAACCGAAAGCCCGTCGCTCTCGACGCCATGCCCGGCGCAGAACCTCGCGATCGCGACCGCGCTCCGGCATGCCCGCAAGGAGGCATCCTCGTCCTGGAAATAGGAGACGATCTCGTCACCCACGAATTTGTCGATGTCCCCTCCATTCTCGTGGATGATGCGGGCCTGGCTGTCGAGGAGGGCGTTCAGCACCTCGACGACCCTCTCAGGGGGATGCCCTTCCGTGTACGAGGTGAAACCGCGGACATCCGTGAACAGGAGGGTGCGCGTGACCCTTTTGGGCTCCTCGCCCGCGCGCAGGGCGCCGAGGGTCCCGGCGGATACGTACTTCGTGAGCTTGAAGCGCTCCTCAAGGCCCTCCACCATGGTATTCACGGTCCTGGCAAGATCGCCTATCTCGTCGTCCGAGCGGGTCGCGACCCTGCCCTCGAAGCGTCCGGCCGCGACACCCGAGCAGACAAGGCCTATCGTGTTCACGGGGCCGATGACCACCCTCCGGAGGAAGGCTCCGATCACGAAGGCCAGGAGGCTCACGACCAGGAAAAAGCCCGCTCCGGCGCCGGCGAGGATGATGGTCTGGCCGCGAGCCTCATCGGTGATGTCGCTGCGGATGTCGATGACGCCCCGCACCGTATGGTCGGAGCCGTGGCAGACCGTGCACTTGGGCAGGTTGATGAGGGGGCGATAGGCCCTGAAGTAAGATCTTCCGCCCTCGTCCTCGCGGAAAAAGCGCTCCGCTGGGGGCGTGGCCGCGGCCTGGGCGAAGCCTGGCTTGGAAGGCATGGACACCGTGGTGACAATTCCCTCGCGTGGCCTGAACTTGGCCGTGCCCAGGTTCGTGTTCACCCGGGAGATCGTCGTGTTGTCCGAAAAGGCGAAATTGCCGTTTTGCCTGAAAAGGAGGATGCGCGATCCCGGATTGACCGCCTGGACCTGGGCGAAGAATTTCACGGCCAGGGGTGCCTCGCCGGGGATCATGAAGTTCTCGATCGATGTGTAGAGGTCGTTGGCCTCCTGCTTGAGGAAGCGGCGAGTTATCTGGTCGCGGGAGGCGATGAGGTTGGCCGCGAAGGCCGCGAGGATGAGTCCGACCCCGACCGCGAGGGTCACGACGAGGATGAGGTTGACCTTGATCGCGAGTCGGGTCCGCCGTGGGCTTTGTCCTGCCATGCCTAGTAGGATATGCACTAATTCCCTGGGGCGCAATCGCGGCTAGGCCCAGGCGACCGGGATTCCTGCGCCAAAGCTCCAGATGGAGGCCGAATGCGGGTCCTTCGACGCCGATCGCGAGATAGGGCGCGAAGGTGGCGAGGCTGAGTCCTTGCCTGCCCAGACGGCTGGCAGGGGCTGACTCCGCCGCTGAGGGCAGGACCGCCAGGACGAAGCCCCCTGTGAACAAGCCGAGGCATTGGACAATGGCGCAGGCTTGCCCGTGACGACCCAATCGAGCCATCCTGTCGAGGCGAGGCCCCAGATGGATCCGGCATGTGCCAGTATCGAGCCTTCCACGCGGGCCCTGCGCCTTTTTCCGCCAGGGAATCGAGGAAGGCCTCACCAGCGGCGACCTTGGCGGCGCTCGCGCCCAGGAAGCCCTCGGGGAGGTTCCGGAAGCGCTTCAGGCAGGTCTCTGCCGGAGAAGGGATGCCAAGCATGGGGCTCGAGATGCGGGCCCTGCCCTGGGCACCGAGCGGAGCGGAGGCCAAGGCCAGGAGGGCGAGGAAGAGGCCTGCTCAGCAGGCACAGGGAAATTTCATTTCGGCATGCTCCGGTTTCATCGCTATCTTAACAATAGCACGCCGGAAAGCGCGACATATTTTTTCCGCCCGCGAAAGGCGGGCTTGTCCGCAATCCGGTGGAGGGGGCATTTTCCGGGCCAGGGGGAAGCATGGATGCCATCCGTTTCGGGAGCTGTTCGTGGAACTATGATTCCTGGGTCGGCCTGGTCTACTCGAAGCCTTTCGCCACCGCCGCGGAGTACCTGCGCGAATACTCGCGGAAGTACCGCAGCGCCGAGATCGACAGCTGGTTCTACAGGCTCCCCGACCGCCGCGATGTCGGTGCCTACCTCGCCGCGGTGGATCCGGATTTCCGCTTCACCTGCAAGGTGAGCCAGGACATCTGCCTGAGCCATCACCGGGCCGCGAAGGGGAGCACGGCACTCGAGCCCAATCCCGGCTTCCTCTCGGTCGGGCTTTTCCGCGACTATGTCTCCCGCATCGATGCCATGCTCCCGCGGATCGACGCCATCATGCTCGAGTTCGAATACCTGAACCGGGACAAGATGCCTTCACAAGGGGCCTTCCTTGACCGCCTCGCGGATTTCGCCGCCAAGGTGGAAAAAGGCCTGCCGGTCGCGATCGAGGTAAGGAACGCGCCCTGGCTCGACGAGCGCTATTTCGCATTCCTGCGGGAGTACGGACTCATCCACGTATGGTCGGAAAAGCGCTATCTTCCACCCGTGGTCGATCTCCATGCGCGCTTCGGAGCAGGGCAGCCTGGCCCACTCGTCCTCCGCCTCCTGGGCGCGGACAGGGCCGAGATCGAGGCGAAGACGGGAGGGGAGTGGAACGCCATCGTGGATCCCAAGCCCGAACGGGCGAGGATCGCTGCGATGCTGGCGGTCGCGGTGCGCGAAAATGCCAAGGTCATCGTAAATGTGAACAACCATTACGAAGGCTCCGCGCCGCTCACGATCGCCGCATTGGAGGCGGAGGTCGCCCATGCCCTGGCTGCGGGCCCGGGCTAGAGTGACATGCTGATGGTGGCGATGGTCTCTTCCCTCGTCTCGTCGCGGACCACGCTGCCCTGGAAGCTCATGCCTTCGCGCTCGCATTCCTCCGCGATCCTCGAATGGTAGAGGAGGCCGAGGCTGGAGCCCTCGGCCGAGGCGGTGCCCGAGGCGGCATCGGCCTTGAGGATCTCGTCCAGCCTGTTTTCCTTGACCATCTTCTGGCGCCGCGCCTGCACGTCCTGCCTCGACGCGTAGCCGACCAGCCCCCGGTTGCGCAGGGATATCTCCACCTTGCTCTGGGCAAGGGGATCGAGGATGGTGCCGAAAAACGAGAGCCTGAAGACCACGAGCTCGCCGCGCTCCTCCGCCTTCTCAAGTAGGCGGCCACGGAAATCCTTGTCCGAGAGCATCCGTTCAAGCTCTTCCGGATGGCTGCGCACGTAGAGCTCCCGCTCGGCCAGGTTGAGGAGGAAGGATTTTTCCGCGACCTGGATGAATTCCATGAGCATGAGGGCCAGGTGCTCCGTGATGTCCATGCGGCGGCGGAACGAAAGCACCACCGTCACCACAGCCCCGACGAGGTCCGCGCCGCCGATCGCGAGGATGTAGCGCGTCTCGTCGTCGATCGCGGCGATGAGCTGGTCCACCGAGCGGCTTTCGTCGGGGTCGTCAGCCCTGCCAGGGCCGCCGAGGTCGTGGTCGCATTCCGCCTTGACGGTGGCCACGAGGGTGTCCGACCACGCGGAATGCCCCCGGAGCGCAGCCTGGAGGGAGGCCTTGTCCGCGAGGATCTGGCCGTGCACGGGGTCGGCCGCGATGCGCGCCACCTCGGGGAGCTCCCTGAGCCTTGTCTTGAGCTCGGGCTTGAAACGCTTGATGATGATGCCGCTTAGGATGGTCCGCAGGAGCTCGATGAGCTCGCGGCGCCGTGTCACGAATTCCGGACGGGCTATCTCGATCGTGGTGAGGAGGTCATGGACCACGAGCTTGCGCATGATGTCCACCCGGCAGCGTGCCCACTCGAAGCCCGTGGCGCGCTCTCCCGAGTGGCTGTGCAGGTCGCGCACCGGGATGCGCTGCTGGCGGCAATAGCGCTGGCCGATCTCCGTGAGGAGGTACTTGGCGGGGAGCTCGATGATCCTGCCGTCCACCTTGTCCTTCGGCGCTGCGGCATGGACGGCCTTCAGGTCGGTCGGCAGTCCCAGCGAGGAGAGGGCGTCCTCGAGGGACACATCGATGTCGAACTTGTCGATGAGGCGGGTGTAGGTGAAGACCGCCTTGACGCTCGCCGACATCTGGCAATAGCGGATGAGCTTCCTGCCCTGGTATTTCCTGTGCAGGCTGATGAAGAGGCCAAGGCCCGCGCTGTCGATGAGGGGCGTCTCGCCAAGGAGGAAGACGGCGGCTCCGACCTCCTGGCGGTCCAGTATGGCGCAGATCCTTGTCTTGAGGTCGTCGGCATGGGGAAACTCGATGGCGCCATGGATCCTGATGATGGCAATGCCACCGCGTGTTTCGTGGCTGATCTCCGTTCGTATCACATGACGCTCGCTATCGTGAAGGTTTTTTGGGATGCTTCGGATCGTTGGCGGCCGCGAGGAAGGAGGCCAGGGCATCGGCGTCGAAGCCGATGAGGGCACGGCGGCCATCGCGGATGACGGGGGTCCTCATGAGGAGGGGATCGCCGAGGATTTCCTCGAGGGGCTCGAAGGAGAGGAAAGAGAGGCCCTTTTTTTGGGCGCGGGCGCCCTCGAGGTCGATGAGGTTGTCGACCCCCACCGCCCCCGCGATGCTCGTCAGCTCGCCGGGGCTGATGCCCTTCTTGCCGGCCAGGTCGATGAACTGGAAGGGGAGATCCCGCTCCTTGAGGAAGCGCTCGACCTTTTTCGTGTCCTGGCACTTGAGCGTACCGAATACCTGTAGTCCCATAGGCGGCCAGTATACGACGCTTCGAGGGTCTTGTTCAGCCAGCCCTGAGGCCGCTCATCGGGCTGTCCCCTGCGCCGCATCGTCCGCCGCCTCGACCAGCGCCATGTTGGCCGCCCGAATCCTCTCCTGCCTGGCCTTGGACAGGCGCCTGTCGTAGCTCAGGAGCCCGTTGCGCTCCGTCTCCACGTCCGTGATCTGGGTGTAGACCGCGGCGGCCAGGCCTTGTTTCGCAAGCGCGGCGAAGTGGACTCCCACGAGGGCCTCATAGCGCCTGGTGAGCTCCTCTCCATCGGCCACCTTTCTGTAGCCGAATTGGCGCTTGTCGTCGGTGGAGTGGCCCTCGGCCTTGTAGGTGAGGCCCCCGAATTCCGAGATCGCGGCGATCCGGCCCCTCCGGGCGGAGGGGAGGCGGGGCTTCCGGGTGTAGTCGTGGCGGCTCGCGAAATGCCCAGCGCCGCGGTCGTACCAGCCCGAGACCGCGTCCACGAGGCGGCTCGGGTCAAGCCCGGCTATGGTGGCCGAGACGCGCTCGGACTCGAACTGTCCCCAGCCCTCGTTGAAGACGACCCAGACGGCAATGCAGGCGAAGCCCTTGAGGAAGTCCACTATCTCCGCGGCTTCCCGCTCAAAGCCCTCCCTGCCATCCGCGTCGGCCCGTCCGAAGCGCGCCAGGCGGCGGTCGTCGCGGAGGCGGAGCCCGGCGAAGCCAAGGATGGCGGAATGGAGGAAGTCCATGGGACCGCCGCCTGAGGGAATGTCCTGCCAGACCAGTACGCCTTCGCGGTCGCAATGCCAGTACCACCGCTCGCATTCCACCTTGGCATGCTTGCGTATCGTGTTGAAGCCGAAGCCCTTGGCCGCACGGATGTCGCCAAGGAGGGCCTCGTCCGAAGGGGCCGTATAGATGCCTTCCGGCCAGTAACCTTGGTCGAGCACCGCGATGTTGAAGATGGCCTTGCCGTTGAGGAAGATGCGTGGCTGTCCCGAGGCATCGGCCATGACCGCGACAGAGCGCATGGCGGCGTAGCTCTCCGCCCTGTCCCCGCCTTCGAGCTCCAGCTCGAGGCCGTAGAGGAAGGGCGAGTCGGGCGACCAAAGGCGCGGCTCGGGGACAGGAAGCTCGAATCCGATTTTCCTCGTGGCTTTGAGGCCAAGGCCCTCCGCCTCCCCGCCTTGAAGCCCCGCCCTGGACGGACCGGAAGGCCGCGGGACCTGGACCTCGACCTCGGAGACCACCCTCCCGTTTTCCTTCAGGCGGGCCATAAGGCGGAGGGAAGGCTCCCCGTCGGCGGCCATGACCAGCGCAGTCACCAGGAAGCGGCCACCTCCCGGATCGGGAAGGGAGGTGATGCGCGCGATGTGCGATCCTTGAACCGGCTCCAGCCAGACGCTGCCCCAGATGCCCGAGGCCGGGGTGTACCAGATGCCTCCGGGTTTCCGGCTCTGCTTGCCGCGGCACTGGCTCCCCGCATCGGTGGGGTCCCTGGCCTCGATGCGGATCTCGCAGCTCCCTTCATGGATGAGCTCGGTGATGTCGAGGGAAAACGGGCTGTAGCCACCCCGGTGGCCGCCGGCGTAGACATCGTCCACGAAGGCCTTGGCTTCCCAGTCGCAGGCCCCGACATGGAGGATGACGCTCCTGCCTTTCCAGGCGGCCGGCAGGTCGACCCGGCGGCGGTAGGTCAGGACTTCCTCCGGCCCCAAGGCCCGGCCCACGCCGGAAAGAGGGGATTCGATGGGGTAAGGGACAACGATCCGTCCCTCGGCGACCGCCGCCTCGCTTCCATCGGCCTTGATGCAGTAGTCCCAATAGCCGTTGAGGCCAAGCCATTCCTCCCGGACAAGGGAGGGGCGGGGATAGTCGGGAAGCGGGGATTCGGGATCGAAGCCCTCGGCCCACGGGCTCGAGAGGCTCGTCTGCTTGTGGCTGTCCATACAATTGTGTACGATACTCTCCCGGGGACGCCGGCGCAATCCTCAATGCCGTATCGGCGCGCCGCTCGCCCGCCGCCCCCTCCGCGGGCGGCGCCTCGCCTGTGCATGCCAAGGAGATGAGATGAGAGCCATGAGTCACGGAACCCGCCTTGTCCTGGGCCTCGCTGCCATCCTCGCCGCTGCGGTCCTCGCCTCATGCGCCTCGTCGCCGTCCACGAACCTGGCCAGCGAATGGTACGAGATCGGCAACGGATGGTTCGACCAAGGCGCCTGGGCCAAGGCGGGTACGGCCTATGCGCGCGCCATCAGCATCGATCCCAAGCTTGCCGCGGCATCCTACAACCTGGCCAGGGCCCTCGCGGAATCCGGCGACTATCCGGGCGCCTTCAAGGCGATTGACGGCGTCCTGTCCGTCGACGCGGAGAATATCCGCGCCTTGACCGCCCGGGCATGGATCCTCTACAAGTCGGGGGACGCGAAAGCCGCCCTCGCGGCCTACGAGAAAGTCCTGGCCCTCGATGAATGGGCGCCGGACGTCCTGTTCAATGTCTCCCTCCTGCGCGAGGCGGCAGGCGACCTCGATGGCGCCATCGCCGGCCTCAAGGCCTACGTCGAGGCCAAGCCCGAGGACGAGAAGACCCTTGTGCTGTATGCGCGTGCGCTCATGGGCAAGGGGCGAGGCGAGGAAGCCCTCTTGGCCTACGGGAAGCTCGGCGCCCAGGTCAAGCTCGAGGCCGACGACTACGTGAACCTGGGCAAGCTCCAGGAGGAGGGCCGGGATTTCGCCAAGGCCATCGAGAGCTACGCCTTGGCCGTCGCGGTCGATCCCAAGCGTTCCTCTGCATGGTTTTCCCTCGCCCGCCTCCGCCTGAGCCAGGCTGAGGACGGAGAGGGCGGCCTGGAGGCCTTGGACAAGGCCCTCGAGGCGGGCTTCGCGGACATGGACGCGGCTGCTGCCCTGCTGGCCGAGCCGGTCCTTGCCGAACGCGAGCGGGTCCAGGAAAAACTCACCGCCAAGGGCCTGGTCCCGTGAGCCTTCCCGGGGAGGGGGCCAAGCCGGAGGTCGCCTATCTTTTCAAGGGAGGCGAGCTCATCCTCCGCTCCGGCGAACCGGCGACAGCCGCTTGGGAACCCGGGCTTCTCGATTCCATGGGGATGGCCGGCATCCGCATCTACAAGAGCCATTGCGCGCCGCAAGGCCAGGCCCGCCAGGAAGGCGGGAGCCGGGTCTGCGCCGCGGCGCGATTCGCCCCTGAATCCGACCTGGACATCCCCGGCTTCTCCGAACTCCGCAGCCTGCCTTTTCGAGCCGCCCTGGCGGAACTGCCCCGGCAGGAGGCGAATGAAGCGGCCCGCGGACTGGCCCTCCTCAATTGGCTTGAGCTGGCCCAGCATTGCGGTGCCTGCGGGGGAAGGCTGCATGACGACGAAAAGGAAGGCTTCGAATCGGGAGCCAGGAAATGCGAGGATTGCGGACGCCTCGTTTTCCCCCGCGTTTCGCCGGCGGTGATTGTCCTCGTCCGCCATGGCCATCGGGTCCTGCTCGCCCATAACGCGAGTTTCCCTCCGGGACGCTTCGGCCTCATAGCGGGCTTTGTCGAGCCTGGGGAGACTTTCGAGGAAGCGGCGCGGCGCGAGCTATGGGAGGAGGCAGGTGTCGAAGTCGAGGGCCTTCGCTATGTGAGCTCCCAGCCCTGGCCCTTCCCGGACTCCCTCATGGTCGCCTTTGAAGCCGACTGGGCGGCCGGAGAGGCAAGACCCGACGGCGTCGAGATCACCGAGCTGCGTTGGTGCACCAAGGACGACCTGCCATCCATCCCGCCGCTTGGCAGCGTGGCGCGTGCCCTGCTTGACCGCTTCATCACAGATGGAAGGTCCGACGCAGGGGTTTCTTGATCACCCTGTAGTGGAAATAGAAGGCGAGGCCCGAGGCGGGGATGCAGGCGAGAGCCACGACGGGTGACCAGTGGAGGGCGATTCCCCCTAACAGCGAAAGCGACAGTATCGACTCCAGGCCAAGGCATTCGAGCGCGGCGCCCGCCAGGACGATGCCAAGCACATTGAGTCCGCGACGCCTTGAGACCATCACGAGGACCGAGGCCCCGGTGACGATCACGAGGGAAAGGAGATAGATGGGCATCCCGAGGCCTATGATCCAGAATGGCCCACCGTCCAGGACATCGATGAGGAAGAGGAGGAGGAGCTCCGAAGGCGCGATGGCGGCGAAGATAAGCCAGGGTTTTTTGCGGAGGATGCGGGGCATTGCCATGAGGAGCCAGGCCATGGTCAGTCCCACGAGGACGAAGAGGGACCAGGTGATCCTTCCCTGGGTGGCCCAAAGATCGATGCCGATGCACAGGGCTGCCGCAATGCCGATGACCACCGAGATGACCTCGACCGCGAACAGGGGCTTTCTCCGCGCCGTCACAATCGCGGCATCCTTGGAGATGGACACATCCTCTGCGATGCCGGACTCGCCCGTTTTTTCGGTTTTTGTCCCGCATAGTGGACAAGCCCTGGCGCTTTCCTCGAGCTCGACTCCACATTTTGCGCAATAAGGCATCGTCACTCCCCCTCAAAAACAGGCCTTCGCGCGCCGTCCGGTCTGGATCGGTGGGCTTTCCGCCTTTCCCGACTGCCGTCGCAAGGACGAAAGATCGCATGAAAGACGGGGGAAAAGAAGCGTTTTTTCATCCTTCCGCCCCGGAGGCGCGGATTTTCTCAAGACCGGCTTCATCGAGGATGTCGATATCCCGGCCCCGCATAACGATGAGGCCCTTCTCTTCAAGCCAGGCGAATTCGCGGGAAAGGCTAGGGCGGGCTACGCCAAAACTCGCGGAAAGCCGCTCCTTGGAGTCGGGCAAATGGAGGGAGAGCATCGCTTTGCCCCCCTTCTGGCTTGAAGGATGGCGGCCGGCCTTCCGCAGGAGCCAATCGGCGAGTCGTTCGCGCAGGGTCGTGAAGGAGACAGCCCGGTATTTTTCGGCCAGGAGGGCGAGCCTTCCCCCCATGTCGCCAAGGAGGGCTTCAAGCACGGAGGGAAAGGCCGAGGCCGCAGCCAGGAGGACAGGACGGGGAAGTCCGGCAAGGCGGAGCTCTGTCCTTGCCAGCACGCTCACCGGAAGGATGTGTCCAGGCGAAAAAAGCACGGCGGTCGCGATCGCGTCCGGAGGCGAGAACTCCTCCACGACTACGCTCCGGCCTCCACCTGATGCCATTTCCGCCTCCGCACGGCCTTCCAGGACGATTCGGAGCTCCTCATAGGCGCAACCGGCCAAGAGGACGACGGATCCCGGGCCAAAAACCTGGATCCGGGTTTTCTGCCTTCTGAAAAAGCTGCCCAGTTCGGGCAGGTCGGCACCGGCAAACAGGGGCGAGGCAGCCAAGCGGGCAAGATCATGATCGTCCATAACTTTCAGTTTATGTATTTGCATAGAAGGGCGAAAGCCCTCTACAATAGGCGGACAAGGAGCTCCCATGGACTTCAGCTGGAAGATCGTCATCGACGCCGGTGCCATTGCGATCGCGATCCTTTTTGCCACCTTTCTTCGTTCCCGTATCTCCTTTTTCCAGAAGTACTTGATCCCCAATGCCCTGACTGCCGGCTTCCTCCTCCTCCCCGCCTATAATTTCGTCTTTCCCGCCCTCGGCTATGGCACCAACAAGCTGGGCGAGCTGGTCTACCATCTCCTCAACCTCTCGTTCATCGCGATGACCCTCCGTTCCGCCCCGCCCAAGATCAAGGGCCACAAGGGCGGAGGCGTCCTGGGGATGGCCGCGGGCATCCTTTCGGGCTACGCCTTGCAGGCGCTTCTCGGCCTCAGCCTTACCCTTTTCTTCCTGCCCAAGATCTTCCCGTCCTTTGGCCTTTTCCTCCCCTTGGGCTTCGCTTCGGGGCCAGGCCAGTCCTATGCCATCGGCCGGGGCTGGGAGGGCATGGGCTTCAAAGGCGCTTCCACCGTTGGCCTGACCGTCGCGGCCATCGGCTATATCTGGGGTTGCTTCGGCGGCATATTCCTCATCAACCGAGGACGCAAGAAAGGCTGGCTTGACGACGACGGGCTTTCCTCCCTCACGGACAAGACCATCCTCACGGGCGTCGTCCCCCGGGGCAAGGAGCGCCTCGTCGGCGCCCGCCTCACCACGGACAGCGACTCGCTCGATTCCTTCAGCCTCCACATCTCGGCGGTAGTCTTCACCTACCTGCTCTCCTACCTCTTCCTCCGCGGCGTCACCTGGGGCCTCTCCTTCGCGGGCAAGACCGGGATGGAGCTCGCCACCAACCTCTGGGGACTCAATTTCATCTTCTCCGCCATCATCGCCATCTTCATGCGCAAGCTCATCGAGGCAGTCAAGCTCGACCACCTCCTTGATGACGACACCCTCTCCCGCATCACCGGATTCTCGGTGGACTACATGCTGGCCGGATCGGTGGCCGCGATATCGCTCGCCTTCATCGTGCAGTACTGGTTCCCCATCGCCCTCATGACGACCCTATGCGGGTTCATGACCATCGTGGTCACGCCCTGGATGTGCTCGCGCATGTTCCACGACAACCGCTTCCAGCGCATGCTCATGATCTACGGCGTCAACACGGGGACCCTTTCCACGGGCCTTGCGCTGCTCAGGGTGACCGACCCCGAGTTCAAGACGAGCGTCGCGAGCGACTATATGCTCTCCGCGGGCCTGACCTTCGCCCTGGCCATCCCCTTCATCCTCACGATAAATTTCCCCGCCTACGCCTATACGCGCAACGACATGAATTGGTACTGGGCGGAATTCGGCGTCAGCGCGGCCTACCTGCTTGTCGTGCTGGGCATCTATCTCTTTCTCGCCGGCAAGCGGGCCTTCGCCAAGCCGGGCAAGATCTGGTACCAGGACTAGCGGACCTCTCGGGACCAATACCAATAAAGGAGAAAACATGAAGGTAGTAGATCCTGACGAGGGACTTGCCCCCAACCAACGCATCGCCAAGCTCATCGCCCAGCAGACCGACTGGCGGGGGCCGATGCTGGCCCGGCTGCGTGGCCTCATCCTCTCCGCGGCGCCCGGAATCACCGAGGAGTGGAAGTGGGACAGTCCAGTCTGGTCCCAGACAGGGCTCGTGTGCGCCGCCGGCATCTTTAAGGACCATGTGAAGCTCAATTTCTTCAAGGGCGCATATCTCCCCGACCCCATGGGGCTTTTCAACGCGGGACTGGACGCGAAGGGTTCCCGTGCCGTCGATTTTTTCGAGGGAGTCCATATCGAGGAGGCGGCGATCAAGGATCTTGTCCACGCCGCCATCGCGTCCAACAAATCGGGGAGGACAGGCGGAGGGACGGTCCAGAAAAAGCCCTTCTAGGAGCCTGCCGGCCCTTTGCGGAAGAGCTCCATGCCCTCCATCCATTTCCGCGCCGACACGAAGCGGCGGGCAAAGCGCACCTGGAAGAGATTCCTTCCCTGGTAGAACTCGAGCAGATTGCGCTTGAGGACGCTCACCCCCTCGAGGCCCGCAAGGGGGAAGACGAGGCGCTCGCCCATGAGGGTCGCAAGTTCGAGCCGGTCCGGGTACAGGACGAGGGTGCCCGTGCGGATCCGCCGGAGCGGATTCATCCCGCGCCCCCGGAGGATCATGGCCCCGGTGTCGGACAGGAAGGGCCGGTCCCCCCGCGCCCGCGCTTCATCGACGGCGGTGGGAAAGGCGGAAGCCTGCCATAGGTCCCAGTCACGGATGCTGGCGAAGCGAACGGCGTTTCTTTCCGCCGACCTGAAATAGCCGAAGCGGTCCAGGATGAAGGTGGAGCCGCAAGCCGCGCAATGGAGGCGGTTCCCGAGGCTTCTGAGCTTCCCTATCGTCTCGCATTCCGGGCACATGAAGAGGGCAAGCTCGACGTGCTCGGCCCGATGCGCTCCAGTGAAAGGCACGTGGGCCTTTTCCTGCCAGGCGTAGGCGTCGCCGCGTATGCCTGCCTCGAGCCTGGTGAAGATCTCCTCGGGGCTCAGGGCCTTTACCTCCTCGGCGGTGAGAAGGATGGACCAGTCCAGGTCGACGCGACCGCGCCTTCGCACCCATGTCCAGCGCGGCAAGGCGAAATAGGCGCCTTCGAGCCTGCCTAGCACCACGGGCACCTTGAGGAGCTTCACGAGCTTGCCTGTGGCGGGCACGATGGGAAGTGAGTGTCCATCCCAGCTCGCCTGCCCCTCGGGGAAGATGCCCACGACGCCCCGTCTTTTACGCACGACCTCAACGATCCAGGAGATTGTCTGCATGTCCGGGATGGCCTTCGCCTTGGGGATCGAGCCGACAAGGCGAAGGAAAAACCGCATGAAATTGGTGCGCATGTTCCCGTCGCTGGTGACCCAATAGACGGGTTCGGGGCAATTGGTGCCCAGGATGAAGGGATCCCGGGTGCTCACATGGTTGCCGATGATGACATAGGGAGGCCTCAGCGTTTGAAAGAGCTCGGCGCCATGGGTTCTTACCCTGTAGACATGGCGAAGCCAGCTTCCGTAGAAAAGCTTGAGGAACTTGTTGAAGCTTCGCGAGTTCTGCGGCACGTAGCGCCTTTTTCCCGGCATGGTGGACCCCTTTCTTGCGGACTTACCTACTCTACGTGTTCGCTCGGGGTTTGGCAATGCGATGCTTCGGCGGCGCGGCGTAGATGACGGGGCCAGGCCCTTCGCGACCAGGAAAACGGCAAAGTCGGCAGAGGCATGCGCGCGCATTCATCCCCGCGGCGATGTGGGCTTTTTCCAGGGCTCGATGCCGACCACCACTGAGGGGCCGTGACTCAGGGATGCCCCTTCCCGCGATAGCTCCCGCTTCTCATGGTCATGCCAGGCAGGGACAGGAACCGTCCACGACATTCCGTTCCACGCACGCGGGCACAAGGGTTCGTCTCGCTCAGGGTCGCAGCCCTATCCTTGCGGATTTCCCGGTCGTGTTGGCTCAATGGAAGGAGATGAGGGAGAAAAGGCCCTGGGCGCCTCGAGCCCGCCGGATGGCGGATGGCACCGTGCTCCCCCTCCTGTTCGCGGAAAAGAGCGCCTTGCGTGCTGGGCTAGCAAGGCTGGGGGAAGGTTCCAATCCGGCGTTTCGGAGAAGCCGACTGTTCAGGAAATGCCGGGCATAGGTCGAGGTCAGTAGATGGACATCTTCACTGCGACTAAACATGACGACCTCGCCGCCATCAAGGAGCGAATAGCCGCGAAATCGAAACTCGGCACCAAAGACAGCAATGGCATGACTCCGCTTATGGCAGCGGTTGATCATCAAAATGCCCCCGTCGTCCAGCTCCTCCTCATGGCGAAGGTCGGCGTCGATGAAGTCGGCAAATACGGACAGACTGCCCTGATGCTGGCTGGAGATATTGTCAATAGTTGTGGATTGGATTTCTGGACATTCCCCCGGTCAGGCCACCGCATCTTTAACCTGCTCACCATTCACGAACTTTATTCCCACCTCGACGAGGTGGATCAGCGCGAACCCGGTCAATTTCCTCC
>JANYKC010000025.1 GCA_025358255.1 Spirochaetaceae bacterium | reverse complement strand
TGGGCGATACAAGAGTGGGCGCTTCGCGCCCGTGCTGTAAGGAATTGATTGTCGTGGTCGCCAAGGGCGACCGGCGCAACGAACAAGTTCAACTCTTGTATCGCGTGCTTATGAAAAAACCCGTCCTTGCGGACGGGTTTTGCTTGTATGGGCGATACAAGAGTCGAACTTGTGACCCCTAGCGTGTCATACTAGTGCTCTAGCCAACTGAGCTAATCGCCCAAAAAGGGAATCCGCCGGTCACCCGGCGGGACACTCCTCACGAGGATCCTTTGGAATCTTGAAGCATTCCACCTCGATGCGCTGACTCTTATAGCAGACAAGGGCCTTGGATGTCAAGCGCGTCTGCCAATTGCCACATGCCCGTTCGCGGATGGCGGCGCCATCCGCATCATGCCCGTTCGCGGATGGCCGCGCCATCCGCATCATGCCCGTTCGCGGATGGCGGCGCCATCCGCATCATGCCCGTTCGCGGATGGCGGCGCCATCCGCATCATGCCCGTTCGCGGATGGCGACGTTGATCTCGATCTTCCCTTGGGGGGTCTCCATCGGGACGATAAGGGCCTCGACTTCGCTGTCCGAGATCTCCATGTTGTCGCCGGTGAAAATCGCGGGCGGGGTGAGGTCGAAACGGAAGCCGAGGTCGTGGAGCTTCGTGACCGCCTGGGCCGTGATCATGTTCGCAAGCTCGGTTATCGTGGCTTTCACGAGATCATCGAATTCCTTGAGTTCCTCGCCGTTCATGGTGCTCGCGATGGCAAGGGCCGTCGGCCTATCCATGTCAAAGAGGACGCGTCCTTCGACGTCTCCCGCAAGGCCCACAATGGCCGCCACGCCCATGACGGGCGTCGATGTGGACTTGAGATAGAGCTCGCCTCGCCGGACGTCGGCCTGGAGGACCTCCCTCAGGACATTGAAAGCCGCTTCGACGAAGGGATTGATGTACTCGACTCGCATTGCGTTCTCCTCGACCTATGGCCTTTGCAGGCTCATGATTCCTTGTGGTAGGCCGGTACGGCCTCCGTGCCTGCGGTGCTCCATCCCCTGCCCGGCCTTTCGTTGTCGCCCAGGAAAAGAAGTCCCGTCGGCTTCAGTTTATCGGCGAAATCATCCACCATCCGCTTCTGGTCGCTGGACGCCAGGAGGGAGAGCATGTCCCTGCACATGATGAGATCAAGGGGCGGCAAGGGATTCGGGTTCAGGGCATCATGGAACTCGAAGAATATCGAATCCCTTACCGGCTGGATGAAGGACTGGCCATTGCGGCCGCTGACCAGGAATTCCGTGTAAAAGCCAGGGACATTCTGGGGAAAGACCATGTTGGGGGCCATGGAGATAGCCAGGAGGTCGGAATCGTTGGCCCAGATCTTCACCCGGCTTTCTGGATAACGCTTGCGCAGGACACAGGCCAGGGACCAGGATTCGAAACCCTTGCCACAGCCCGGATTCCAGATGTTGATGCTTTTCGCCTCGATGTCCGGCAACGCCGCCATGAAGCCTCGGGCATAGTCCTCGTCCCAGAGGCGGGCAGTGCAAGGAGACCAGAAGGTCTCAAGGAAGGCGTCGGCATCCTCCGTCTCGTGGAGCTGGACATCGCGGCCCGCCTTTTCCTTCTTCCATTCGACGAGGCGCCCATCGAACCATGATTCGTTCAGGTCGCTCACATGGAAATTCCGGAAAGCGGCAAGGGTCTCACGCACGAAGGATGCGGCCGGATCCCCGGTTCCGCCAACGTTGCCTGCGGCCGCCGGGCCGTCGTACGAGCCGGCGCTTGGACCCTTCGTCGCCTGCGCTCCCTGCGCCGCTTCGGGCTTGGCGGCGACCTCGACCTTCTCCTCCTCCGTGCGCTGCGGAGCGAAGATGCGTTCCACG
This sequence comes from Spirochaetaceae bacterium, assembly GCA_025358255.1. Taxonomy (GTDB): domain Bacteria; phylum Spirochaetota; class Spirochaetia; order Treponematales; family Rectinemataceae; genus JANYKC01. Next base: position 61,004 of record JANYKC010000025.1, on the reverse strand, counting down.
TCCAGGATGATGTAGAGCTTTCCGCCATTCTCGACGATGCCCTTGATGTACTTCACGTTGATGTCGCCGAAGATCGGATGCGGCGGCTGGATGGCCTGGCTGGAGATGCCCACCACCTTGTCGATGCCGTCCACGATCACGCCGAAGACATGCTCGTCGACCCGGAGGATAAGGAGGCTTTCGAGGGAGTCCTCCGCCTTGCGCTCGGCGGGCAGGTGGAAGAAGATGCGCAGGTCGATCACGGAGATGATCTCGCCCCGGAGGTTGTAGACCCCGCGCACGAAGGGAGCCGCGTTCGGCACGTAGGTGAAGCGTCCCGCTTTCGCGATCTCCTTCACGCTCATGATGTCGATGCCGTATTCCTTCCCCGAAAGGGAGAAGGTCACCATCTTGAAGTCCACTTTGTCGGCGCGGTCCTTCTTGGCCTCGACGGCTTCAGGATTCGCAACTATCTGTGCGGGCATGCCATGCTCCTCAATTCCGTCCTGCTGCTTTCATCGGATCGTCGCCTCGAGGCGACGCCGCTCCTCGAGTTCCCGCTTCAATCCCAGCTCGAGAAGCTGGCTCACGTCGATGATGAGGCACACGGAACCATCGCCGAGGATGGATGCGCCGGCGATGCCCGGGGAGATCGTGAACTGGTCGCGCAAGGGCTTGATCACGACGTCTTCCTCGCCGATGAGGGAGTCCACCATGAGGCCGACGCGCTTGTCCGCCGTGCCGACGATGACGACAAAGCAATGTTCGCGCTGCTCGTCCGTCTGGATGCGGAAGAGGCGGTTGAGCCGAAGGAGGGCCACCACGTCGTTCCTTATGTTGAAGACCTCGTAGTTGTCGATCATGCGTATGTCGGCGGGCTTGATCCGGTGGCTTTCTATTACGCTCGTGATCGGGATGGAGTAGGTTTCCCTGCCCACGCGCACGAGGAGGCCCTGGATGATGGCCAGGGTGAGGGGCAGCTTGATCGTGAAGCGCGTGCCCTTCCCGTGGACGCTCGTGACCGAGACGTTGCCGTTGAGCTTCTCTATCTGGCGCCTGACCACGTCGAGGCCGACGCCGCGGCCGGAGATGCTCGTGACCGCCTTGGCCGTGGAGAACCCCGCGTCGAAGATCATGTTGAAGGCCTCGATGTCGGTGAGGGCCTTGCTCGGGTGGATGAGGCCGCGCTCGACGGCCTTGGTGCGCACGGCCTCCACGTCGATTCCCTTGCCGTCGTCCGAGATCTCGATGATGATCATGTTGCCTTCGTTCGACGCCTTGAGGATGACCGTGCCCTCCTCGGGCTTTCCTGCCGCGCGGCGCTCCTCGGGGCTCTCGACACCGTGGTCCAGTGCGTTTCGGACAGAGTGCATGAGGGGGTCGAGGAGGTCCTCGATCACCGACTTGTCCAGCTCCGTCTCCTCTCCCTCGATGACGAGGCTGACCTTCTTGTTGAGGGTCTTGGAGAGGTCCCGCACGAGGCGGGGGAAGCGGCTGAAGATCTGGCTGATGGGCACCATGCGGATGCGCATGACGCCTTCCTGTAGCTCGCCCGTGATGCGGCCGAGGTTCTGCGCCGTGGAGCGGAACTTGGCCACGTCGTTCTTGAGGCTGCCCTCGAAGCCCTCGAAGGTCTGGTAGAGGACGCCGTACTTCTCCAGGACTTCCTTCTTGATCTCCTTCACGGACTTGCCGTTCTGGATGGCCGCCAGCTGGTCGGGCAACTCGTCGAAGAGGTCCTTGAGGCTTTCGCGGAAGCGGCCCTGGGATTGCTGGAGCTGGGTCATGAGATCCCCGAAGCGTGCCGAGATCTGGTTGAAGGTCGCTTTGTTGATGACAGTCTCGGAGACCAGGTTGAGGAGGTTGTCGATGCGGCGGCTGTCCACGCGCAGGACGGATCCCGACTGGGATTGGGACTGGACCTTCTTGTTCTCGTCCTTGTTCGCCGCGGCTTCTTCCTCATGGGCCTCGGCAAGATGGGCATTGACCATGTCGGAGGCTTCCGCTTCGGCCTTTGCCGCTTGGGGAGCCGATGCGGCTACGCGGGAAGGCGACGGGGCAGCGGGAGCGGCGGCAGGCCGCGCCTGCGCTGAATTCAGGGCGGCGGAAAGCTCGGCCGAGGAAAGGTTGACCGGCGCCGAAGGGGCGGAGGCCCTCGGCTTGGCGGCGGCCTGGGGCAGGTTGACGGGAACCTCGCCGCCGATGGCGAGGATCTCTTCGACACTGGCTTCGGTGACCACCTCGGGTATCGTGGCCTTGCGTTCCATGACCGCCTTGTCGAGCTCGGTCGCCACATAGTACTCGACCACGGGATAGAAGGCGTCCTCATAGAGTTTCTCGAAGTCGGGGACCGTCTTGAGGACTGTGCCTACGTCCCGGAAGGCGGCGAAAGCCTGGATGGCCGATACCGTGTTCATCACATTGTCCGGATTGAAGGACAGCTTGAGCCTGAAGACCCTCCGGTTGGGACCGGCGGCTTCCTTGAGCTCGAGAATCTCGTATTCGGAGAGGCCCGCGAGCCCCGTTGGACCGGCTTGGGCCGAAGGTGGCGGGCTGGCAGGGGCGGATTGGGGAGAGGCGGCCTTGGCCGGCGCAGGTTTCCCCGAGGCGATGCCCTTGAGGGCGGCCAGCGTGTCCTTGACCGCGGAGTAGTCTTCCTTGTAGGCCCGGCCATTGGCCCGCGCGTCGAGCATGGCCTTGATGACGTCGATGGACGCGAGCAGCGCGTCGATGAGGGATTCGTCTGCCTTGGCCTTCCCCGACCTGATGCCGTCGAGGACGTCCTCTACAAGATGGGTGAACTGGGCGAGCTCTGTCATCTCGACCGTTCCCGAACCGCCCTTCAAGGTGTGGGCCGCACGGAAAATCTCGTCAATCGCGTCGTGGTTGGAAGGGTCGTTCTCCAACACGAGCACATTCTGCTCAAGGGCTTCCACCTGGCCATTCGCCTCGGAGAAAAAGTCCTTGAGGAGCTCCTCGTTGTTCGGGTCCAGATAGTCGCTCATCGTGCTTCCAGCATTATATAGTTGGGGCGTTGCGTCAAGGCCGGACGGACGGACGGATTCCCTCCGGAAGGCGGAAAACGGCCTCCACGGCCTCGGCCGACGGCTTTTACGCGCTTTTCGCTGGGCTTGGACCCAGTCCAGGCCGATAGTATCGAATGAAGGAATTCCCGCTTTGGCCGATGCATTGGCGCCGGTTTCGAGCTAGAATTCGCGCATGGAGACCAGAATCATTCCCGAGGAGCCTTCGACATGAACATTCGAGTCATCCGCGGCGTCTTCCTCTCTGCGGCGATGGCGGTCGCCGGAGCGGCGGCCTGGCCCGCGAGCATCACTGTCGACAGCCTCGAACTCCTTACCCACGGATCCTATAGCGACGCGACGGGGCTATTCAGCATCAATTCCCGCCTCTTTTTCGACATGTCCTTCGCGGGCGGCGATAAATTCGCCGGACTCCTCAAGATGGATTTCCTGGGTGGATCGATAGAGAACGACCTGTCTACGGCAGGCTTGACCCTCGGGACCGCGGCAACCCTCGCCGATGTCATCGCGAAAATCGACGCCTCGGTCAGCCCGCGCATCAGGACGGCGGCGGTCAGCGCCCGCCACCTTTTCGGCATCCCCCTCGAGGCGACGTATTTTGTCGGCACCCTCGACACCGTCTGTTCGGGTGACGACTTCATGCCGCTCTTCGGCGCGGCGCCCTTCGGCACCGAGCTGCGGGGCCCCATGGTCTACCCCGACGGCGTGGGCGGCGATCCCGACCGCTTCTACAACGGCCTCGATACCATCTACGGCACGGGGCTCAAGCTGGGGCTGGTCGCCAAGAAAAGCGCCTATTACCTCTACGCCTACCAGGACTCCGACCTTCCCTCCGGTAGCTGGACGGCCAACGCGCGGGCCCTCTTCGACACGGGTCCCTTGAAGCTCGAGTTGTTCGCTGGCGCCTCCTACGCGCCGACAACGGCCTCCGGGCTTTACCGCGGCGGGCTCCTCTTCAATTTCGCGCCTGGCAAGGTGGGCGAGTTCCTCGCCCAGTTCGGCCTTTCGCGCTGGGACCCGAGCGCGACCCTCTCCATCAACGATTTCTTTTTCCTCTTCGAGCCCCGCATCAATTTCTACCCTGGATCGCTGGCCATCACTGTCTTCTACCATCCCTCCTGGTACCGGGAAAAGGCCACGAACGAAGGCGGCTTCCTCGACCTCAACCTCAACCTTAAAATCGGGGACATCTCGAAATCGGGCTCCCAGGGCGGCCTCACGACCCTCGTCGCCTACCATCCGGGCGACACCGGCTTCACCCTGGATACCTCCCCGTATTTCTCCGCCATCGCCTCGGGAGTCGAGTGGAGCTTCAAGCTCGACTTAAGGCTCTTCCCCTTCCCCGCCGCCTGGTACGGAATGTTCCGGCCCTATATCGGCGTGAAGACGTCCTTCTAGAGAAAGGGAAAGCATGCTGCCCCAAAAGCGCTCGATGAAAAAACCGCTGCTCGCACTGATCCTTGGCCTCCTGCTCTCTCCCGTGGCCGCCATCGAATTCGGCGTAGACGGCCTTGCGGGAAACCTGCATTTCCCCTGGACCCAGGTGACGGCGAGCACCGCGGCCTTCGCCACCGACTCCTACAACTGGGGCGGCCGGGCCTATTTCGGCTTCCCCTTGAGCGAGGACGCCGACCTCTTCCTGGCCTACGAACGCGACCCCGTGCTCCGCAACGTCGGGACGGTCTCCGTGCAGTTCGAGCGCGGCATCGCCAAGATCTCCGTCGGGCCCTTCTTCGGCTTCCTCAACTCGGACGCCGTGCCCTTCAACATGGGGCTTTCCACCGAGATACGCTTCCAGTGGCCCGGGGTCGCCTTCGCCTCCATCAAGTCGGAAGGAGCCATCGCCATCGGCCTCCTGGCGGATTCCCTCGCGACCGAACCCCAGGCCCGCGCCGAGCTCGCGGCGGGATTCTACGCCAAGAACGCCATCCTGTCGGGTGTCGTCTCGGCCTCGCGTTTCAGCATGACGGACGCGAACGGCAAGGCCCTCATCGACGCCCTGTCGCGCTACATGGTCCAGGTCGACCTCTTCAAGAAGAACGTCGGCTACACCCTCCTCGCGGAGGCGGGCTATGAATTGCGCTCGAAATACTACGAGGCCTCAGCCCTCACCGACACCCTCGGCAGCGTCATCCTGGGCGTCTCGACCAGCGTCATGGTCATCCCCGGCCTGACCCTGAAGGGAACCCTCGAGAGCAGCGTCTTCACCTTCGGGATGGACAACCTCGTGGGCAAGAGCCCCGACAGCTCGGCCTTCCTTTTCTCGGCCCATTTCGGGGTCTTCGTGAACACCTCGGAGCTGCCGAAAGCCAAGCTCAAGGCGGCGCCGGCTCCGTGACGCCCCCGCTTCGCGCGCATCGCAGCCACGATTGAGTATGATCCCCCAGACCCCCGCCGCGGCTCCCGCGATGTAGGGATCCTCGGCCCTTCTTTCGAGGTTCCGTGGGGCCGATGCCGCCAGCAATCCTTCGGCCTCGTCCAGGGCACCGAGGTCGACAAGGGCCTGGCCAAGTTCCCTCTCGACCCTGAAATGCATCGGCCTGTCCTACTAGGAGATCGCCATCTGTCGGGCCAGCGCGATGCCGTCCAGACGCTCGCAGGTGCCGGCGATGAAAGGTGCGGTCTACTCATCGACCGCGAAGGGCCTCCCCACGCCATTGGCGCGATCGATGAAGAGCCTGACGGCCTCGAACCGCCCAAGGGCCGACAGCCCGGTGGGTCCAGGTCCGCTGGGGGAGGCGAGCGGCAGGAGGTGGCAGGCCGTCTCGCCGTTGATCATGAGCCTTCCCTGCTCGTGGCCGGGAGGCGCAGCCCCGGGCATTCGGCGAGGCTAGCCGCCGTCCAGGAGGCGCAGGGCGGCGGATATCGTGGACTCGAGGAAGGCCCCGTCGGAGATCGTCGACAGGTCCACGAACCAGGCGCCATCCTTGAAGCGATCAAGGAGGGATGAGGCGCATTCGAGGGCCAATCTCGTCTTCCCCGTGCCGCCGGGGCCCAGCACGGTGACGAGCCTTGAGCCCTCGATGAGGTCCAGTCGACCGCGACGATCTGGCTCCGTATGGCGGAAGCGGCCGCGACGGCGTCCGGAGCCCTCGCGAAAGCGGCGCCGAAGGCATCTCCGACCGTCTTGGAGACGCAGCCGCCCCTGCCCTCTATGGCTGCCAGGCGGATCGCATCATGGCGTTCCACGGCGCTTTTCATGTCCGGACAACTTCCCTGATGGCACACTTTCCCGATAGGGACAAGGCCGCTCGCCAGCTAGGGTCCCGCCCGCCTCGCGACAAAGGTCTTCACCTCGAAGGGCGGGAAGGACAGGCGGGCAGGATCGGCCGGCCCGATGGCGCGCTCCGGCATGTCCGCCTCGGACATGCCAGCCCCGGCGAAGCCGGGGGCAAGGGAAGTCACCGTCGCCTTGCCGTGGCCCTCGCAGAGCACCAGGAGGAGGGGCTTGTTGCCCGTCAGGGTCCGGACCATCCCTGCGCGGTCGCGTGGGCCTGGCAACCGTGCAGCCTGGCCAGCTGGGGACCGGACAGGATCGCAGCGGGGACGGGCATGAACAGCAGCCAGGGCCGGAGCTTGCCCCAGCGGCTCCTCGTGTTGTCCACGATTATCCCCATGATGAGGTCGCCCACCGCGTCCCAGATCTTGGCAGCCGCGATGATGGCCGTGAGGATGGCCACGCCAGCGCGTAGGAATCGCGCTCCACGGCCGATGGCCTTAGCCCTTCCGCCATTTTCGCTCCTGCCGCCACTTCAGGCTATTGCCCTTGCTTTCGCCTGCCAATCCGCTTCGCCGGGCAGTCGACTGTCCGGGGTTGCGGAATTATACTTGCGCGATGAACAGAGCCCGCACCAGGGAATTGGCCCTCGCCCTCACTGGCGCCCCCAGCGTCACCGACAGCGACGGGGAAGGCGCCTTCCCCTTTTTCCTGTGCGACCTCATTGCCGAGTGGCCTTATTTCCGCTCCCATCCGGACCAGCTCAGGCTTGAGCGGACCGTCGATGACCAGCGGGAGCGCTATGTCCTCATCGCCAAGGTCGACGCGGGTCCCTTGGATGGCGAAGGCCAGGTTGTCGGAACAAGGCTCGAGGATGCCGTGATCCTCACCGGCCATTATGACGTCGTGAGCGCGGCTCCCTATGGAAAGCTAGAATGCCATGCCTTCGACCCCGAGGCGCTCGCGCCCCTGCTCATGGCCGAGCTCGAGGCCTCCGCGCTCTCCGCGCTGGCGCGGGGCGGAAGCCTTGGCCTGACCGAGGAGCGCGCCTTGCGCGACCTTGAATCCGGGGACTTCCTTCCGGGAAGGGGACTACTGGACATGAAGGCCGGCCTGGCGGCGGGGCTCGTCGTGCTCGAAGGCTTCGCGGCGAAGGCCATGTCCCATCCCGGCGCTGACGGCGGCACGAAACGGGGAGCCATGATATTCCTTGCCGTCCCGGATGAGGAGGGCTCCTCCCACGGCATGCTCAGCGCGGTGCGCATCCTCCCGCCCCTCCTCGCGCAGTGGAGGCTAAGGGCTCTGGTGGCGATCAACCTGGACGCTTCGGTCGACCAGGGTGGAGGCGAAACCGGACGCGCGATCTTCCTGGGGAGCGTCGGGAAACTCCATCCCTTCGTCCTCTTTGTCGGCAGGCCCACGCACGCGGGTGCGGCTTTCGATGGCGTGAACCCGGCCCTCCTTGCAGCCGAGTACACCCGGAAGATCGAATGCTCCCTCGGGCTCTTTTGCAACGAAGGACAGCGGACCGCGACTGGCGAGATCCCGCCTCCGCCAACAGTCCTGTACAGCCGCGATCTCCGCGACCACTATGACGTGACGACCCCAGGGGCGGTTTTCGTCTCGGTCAACCTTCTCGTGCATGACCGCGGCCCCACCGAGGCATTGGCCGCCGTGTCACGCCTTGCCATGGAAGCGATGGACAATGCCATAGGGCTCCTGCGGGAACGGGCGCATGACTACAGCCTGGCCTCGGGCGGCAGCTTTTCCTTGGGCGACCGCAGCCCGCGGGTCCTCCAATGGGCGGAGCTGGAAAGGATGGCCAAGGACTCGGGCAAGGAGGCCTACGCGGCCGCCAAGGCTGCCGCGCTCGCGGCTCCCGACCGCATGGAGGCCCTCGCTGTCTTGGCGGCGGAGGCGGTAGTGATGGCCGGGATCGAAGGACCGGCGGCGATCGTCGGCCTGGCCCCGCCCTACTATCCGCGCTCGGCCCTCGATCCCCTGCGCGACAAGGCCCTTATCGAAACCCTGGAACATGAGGCGGCACTTGAGGGGAGCGAAGGCAGGGCCGGAATTGCGCTCAGGCCCTACTTCCCCGGGATTTCGGACATGAGCTTCCTCAACCCCTCTGACAGCCCGCAGGCGCGACAAGAGGCAGCGGCGGCCTGTCCCCTGGGCCTCGACGCCCTGCCCTCGGGCTTTTCCTGCCCGGCGGTCAACATCGGCCCCTGGGGTCGGGAATACCACCAGCGCCTGGAGAGGCTCCATGCCGCCTATGCCTTCGAAACCCTTCCCCACATCCTCGATCGCATAACCTCCGCGATCCTCGCCGGAAGGGGACGGTAGCCCGGGCCGGATGCGGCCTCAGCCGCGCCCTGGCAAGGACTTTCCGCTCGGGACGATCAGGTAGACGGTGCCGCCCGAGGCCTCGAGCCAGCGGACCTCGAGCGAGGCCCGCGGGTAGCCCCGCCTGACGCCAGCCGGATCGGCGGCCGCGGGCTCGTTCATCACGGGATCGCCGGCCGCGTCGAAACCGACGAGGAGGGTCAAATGGCCCGCGCTACGTTTCACCGGCGCTCCCGGCAGCGGCCGACCACCCTCCTCGTTCCAGGAGACGCTCATGACCACGGGGATCCCGGCGGCGATGAAGGGCTCGAGCTCGGCGAGCGAGGCGAAGCGCGCTACGCAGGCGTCATAGCCGCGCGTGCCCGCATACGCGGTGTTGAAGGACCAATTGCCATAGCCATCGTAGGCCTTGTCGTAGACCCCGGCGACCGCGCGTCTCACGCAGGCCTGCGCAGCCTCATCGCCGCCTTCCCAATACGAAAGGACCATGGAAACCGAGGTCGGGCTGCACCAGGTGCTTCCCCCATCGGGATAGACCATCTGCGAGAAGGTGGGAACCGCCTCCAGGACCCGCCCCCGCAAAGCCGTCGCGCCCTGGCGCGCGCCAGGGCCACCTCCTGTGGCCGCGGCCCCTGACGGCGCCTTGGCCTTGGAGGAGGAGGAGGCAAGGTAGAAGTTGCGCAGGAAGGGAAGACCTTCGGAAGCCTTGCCATCGGTCCCGGCAGGCGCCTTGTCCACGCTGACCAGGAAACGGATCCGCGCCTGGAGGGCATCGGCGGGCGAGGCGAGCACGAGGGTGTCGGTCTTGACCGTCCCGAAGCTGTCCTCCTGGCCCTCCCGGGAACTGCGCGCGAAGGCCGTGGTGGTCGCGCACCACTGTCCGAGGACATACCAGCCGCTCCAGGCGCCGCCGCGGCGCGCGCGCACAAGGACGTCCAGGCGCGACCCCTCGGGGGTCTGCGCGTTCCATGAAGGTATGGCCTCGGATACCGGGAAGTCCGTGAGGAGGATGGGGCTCGTCGCCTCGCCGACCAGGAACTCCCCCTGCCGCAGCGCGTTCGCCGGGTCAAAAACGAGGCCCCGCGAGTCCGCGATGATGCCTTCGAGTGAAAAGCAGCCAAGCTCACCAAGGGCGCCACGCCATCCCAGGAGGCCGGTGCGGTAGGCATCGCCTTCCACGGGGGCGGCGGCCGAGGTGGTCCCGGCGAGGGCGGCCCGGCCCGAATGAGGAGCTCCCCTTCCCGCCTCCTCGAGGATGGCCTCCTGGATCTCCTCCTCCCAGATGAACCAGCTGGAATACTTGCCACGGGATTTTTCCGGCGGGGAGGCGCTGCCGCCGATCAGGTAGATGAAACCGAAGCCTTCTTTCGGATCGAAGAGCATGCCGCCCAAAAGGCCATAGGCGTCCCCATGGTGGCCCCACATCCGCGGACCGCCCCATTCCAGGAGGCGGTCGCCGCCTTGCTCGTCGCGGGCGGCGGTGGTGCGCGCCAGGCCGAGGCCTGTCGCGCGCGTCAGGCCATTGTATAGTTCGCCGTTCCGCCTTCCGGCGTCATAGCTCCACCGTTCGGTCATCATGCGCTGGACGCTCGCAGGGGAGATCAGCCGCTTGCCCCCCACCTCGCCGCCTCCCATGTACAGGCCTGCCACCTTCTCCAAGTCGCGCAAGCAGATCCGCAAGCCCCCTTGGGGGGAGAAGATGGCTCCATTTGTGCCGATCTCATAGTCCTCGAGGAGCTGTGGACCAAGGCCCGCAGCGATGCGGCATGCAAGTGCGGGACGCTTCCCGCGCAGGTCGTCCACCTGGGGGACCCAGGGGCCGTCCGTATGCCAGGCATCGTCGGCCCCGGCCTTGCGATACAGGACCGCGAGCCTCGAAAGTTCCTCGTCGGAGAAATCCGCGGCATTGTAGCCGCCGCCGATCCCTAGGGGACGCAAGACCCGGTCGCGCATGTAGGTGTCGAAGCGCTCGCCGGAAAGCTTTTCCATCACGGTGGCCAGGATGCCGTAGTTGAGGTTTGAGTAGCAGAAATAGCCCCCTGGGCTCGGATCGCGTCCGTCGATCGGTGTGGCCCAATGGAGGCTTCCATAGCCCTTCGCCGCTTCACCCCTGCCCAGGACAAAGTCCTCCATGCGGTAGGGAAGGGGGAGGACATAGCCGCCGTCGTCGCGGACCGAGGAGGTATGCGAGAGGAGCATGGCCGCCGTGATCTTGTCACGCGGGAAACTGGGATTGCGGAAATCGAAGCCAAGGTAGCCGGAGAGGTCGCCGTCCAGGTCGAGTAGGCCCCGCTCCACAAGGAGCATCGCTCCGAGGGCCGTGACCGTCTTTGAGATCGAGGCGACGCGGAACAAGGTATCGGCCTGCACGGGAAGGTCTTGCGCCCCGTCCGACGGGTCGATGTAGCGGCGGCCGAAACAGGCCTCGTGGACCACCTTGCCCCCGTCGAGCAATGCCACCGCGAGCCCGGAGAGAGCACCGCCTTCCTTGATGACGGTCTCGCCCAGCCTCTTGTCCAACATCGCCGCGTCCAGCATCCTGCCCTCCTGCCCACGTTGCTTTAGTCTCCCGGCCATGCTATCACAAGCTGCGGCGTTGGACAGCCTCAATCGCCTTCGCGCAAGGGAAAGGGAAACAACATGGGAGATGCCTACCTTCGCTCCACGCTCACGGAGACAAACTATCCCTTCGACCGGCTCGAGGAATTCGCCGAGAACGGCGAATCCCTCGAAGTGGTCCTGCCGGGGATCGAGAAGGCCCGCGTCCTTCCCGGCGCGACGACCTGGGAGCGCTTTTCCGAATTCATGCCCTTCAAGGCCCTCCACCCCGGGCTTTCCCTCGGGGAGGGCTCGACACCCCTCGTCGACGCGGGACCGGCCCTGAAATCGCACACGGGCATCGAGTCCCTCCTCCTCAAGAACGAGACAATGAACCCGACCTGGAGCTTCAAGGACAGGGGCTCCATCGCCTGCTCGATCATGGCGGCCGAAAGGGGGGAATCGCTCACCGCGACCATCTCCACCGGTAACATGGGCCAGTCCATGGCCGCCTATGGAGCCCGCGCCGGCTTGGGCGTCCTCGTCTTCCTCCCCGACTTCGCCCCACGGGAAAAGATCCTCGCCATGGCGGTCCACGGCGCGAAGGTCTTCAGGATCGGCGGGGCGGACTATGCGGACATGAAGTCGCGGGTACTGGGGCTGGCTTCCCGCTTTTCCTTGCGCATAGTCTCGGGGAACGGACCGATCCGGGCCGAAGGCTACAAGATGGAGGCCTTTGAGCTTTTCGAAGCCCTCCATGGATCGGTCCCCGACTTCGTCGTCGTCCCAAGCTCCGCCTGCGGGCACATACGGGGCGTCTTCAAGGGTTTCCGCGAACTCCATGCCGCCGGTCTCATCAAGCGCCTTCCGCGCATGGTGGTCGTCCAGGCGGCGGCCAACAGCCCATTGGTGAGCGCAATAAAGGCCGGCAGCCGGAAGGTCGTCCCCTTCAGGAATTTCCACACCATAGCCGAGGCCCTCACGTCGGGCAATCCGCCCGGTGGCGAGGAGATCCTGGCCAAGGCCTACGAACACGGATGGCTGGCCGAGGACGCGACCGAGGAGGAAATCCTCGAGTCCCAACTCCACTACGCCGCCTCGGGCTTCTTCGTCGAACCGGGAACGGCCACGACCTTGGCAGCCGTCCGGAAGCTGCGTTCGACTGGCGCGATCGGCAAAGGCGACCAGGTGGTCATCGTGCTCACTGGCTCCGGGATGAAGGACCTCGACGTCTTCCGCCTCCACCGTGTCGAGCTTGTCGATTGCGATGTCGCCGACCTGGAACCAAGGCTCGCCTCCGTCCTGGAAAAGGAGAAGCGCCCATGAAAGTCATCCGGCACCAGCCTGGGGGGACAAGCCCCTCGGGAGCCTACGTCCCCGCCGTGGAGATCCAGTCTGGCGCTTTGCGCCAGCTCTTCGTCTCGGGCCAGGGCACGAAGGACCCGGTCAGCGGGAAGCGCGAGCTCGGGCCCATCGCCCTCCAGGCCCGCGCGGCGATGGACAACCTCAGGACCGTCGTCGAGGGTTCGGGCTTCGCGATGGGCGACATCGTCAAGGTGACCCTGTACCTTGCCAGGATGGACGACTTCGAGGCCGTCAATGGCGTGTACGCGTCATACTTCCCCGCAAGCGCCTTCCCCGCGCGCGCCACGGTCGCGGTCTCAGGCCTGCCCGGCGGCCAGGGAATCGAGATCGACGCGACCGCATTCAAGGAAGGCTAAAAATGACCACCAACAGGCATAAGCCTTCCCGCCATTTTAGTGACCCGGCAACATAGCATCGGGTGCTCTCCCATGATTCTGGCCCTTCGCTACAGGTCAGAATCATGGGTTGAAGCCGTTGACTACATACTCGGCCAGTAGTAGAGAGCCTCCTGGCGGGCGGCGCCGCGGATCGCATTGGACGACGACGCGCTCGGTGACGCGCGTATTGAAAAGGGCCTATCCCTCATAATCCATCGAACGGCGTTCACCAAAGGGGCTGACAAAATATGTTTGCAATTGTGTCAATAACGCCATGACCCCTCGAACGCCAGGAATTTGCGGGCCTCTTCGAGGGAGGAGGGGGGGGCTTTACCCCTCCGTCCTTGCGACTTCTATGCCCGCAGGGCTCAGGGGCGCACAACGCGGAAACCGATACTGCTGTCCCCGCCGCTCGGATCGACGATGAACCGGAGAGCGACGGTGCAGTAAAACGCAACGTCTTGCCAGCTGCCTCCGTGCTTGACACGGAACGTGCCCGAAGCGGATCCCCGGTAGTCGGTCTGGGTACCTGCGGGATACGAACCATGCAAATCCCAGCACCATTCCCAGACATTGCCGCTCATATCAAAGAGTCCCAGTTCGTTGGCTGTCTTGGTGCCGGCGGAGTGAGTTGTGCTTTTGCTGCTGTTCCAGTACCATGCAAAATCCCGAAGCTTACCAAGTCATTCTTCAAAGCGGCCAGTGTAGCCTATATTTAGGACTTGGTAGTAAGGCCTTCGAATGGACCTTCCTGGACCGCCAAGAGGCACCGGAGACAGGTCGTGAGGAAATCATCGATATCGAGGCTTAACCGCCTTCCTGGCGGGTCCCTGGTGGGCTCTTCGGCAACCAGCCGCACCATATCCACGAGGGGGGCAGGGAATTGTTTCCGCTCAGCGGGCTGAGCCCTGTCGCTTCGACCAATAGAGCTTGTCGCACAGCGGAGCTTCGGTCCGGCTCACCATGAGACCGGCTTGTTCTTAATTCCACATTTCATATATTTTTATCCGCAGTCTCCCATGAAAGAGGGCGATACGAAAGCTCTTCCGTCATCATCCTTTCACCCGGTAGAGCCGGCAATGAAAGTCGTGAAAAGGCGGGGGATCGAAGGGGCAGATTGGTGAGGCGTTTTTTTTTCGACCTCCTCTACGGAACCATCCTTGCAGGCCTCGCTGCCGGCCTCTCCTGCCTCCTGGCCCTTGTCGGCTTCGGGCGGGCCTATTATCTCGCGGTCTTCCTCCCCGTCTCCATGCTCGGTTGCCTCCTCATCGCCTGGCTCCTCTACCTCCGCGACGACCGCTTCCTGGGTTCCCCCTCCGCCTTGAAAGCCGAAAAAAAGGCCATGGCGGATAGGCCAGTCCCGCACGCCGGGGACGGCGCAGCCTCAGCAGAGGGCCTCTTTGGTGTGGCAGCCCTTTGGGACGAGCCTCCCCTCGTGCGCGCCAGGCCCGCAGGCGACGAAGGTGGCAGGTTCCGCCCGAAGGCAAAGCGCGCCCTCCTCTGGGCCGCGCTCGAACTCGGCCTGGCGGCCACACTCCTGTACTCAGTCTGGAAAATCGGCGCGACCTACTTCTGATTCCGGCGCCGGATCGGCCCCGAGCGCGCCCTCACCGCAGCAGATGGCCGTCCAGCCAGGAAACCATCTCTCCCAGGTAGTCCGGCCATCCGGGATGGAGAGGTCCCTGGGCGCCGAAATCGGGCGCATGAAGCCCCCCGGGAATGGTCACGAGCCTCGAATCCACACCCGCCGACACCAGTGCGGCCGCCATCGCGACGGATTGCCGGTAGGGCACGCAGCTGTCCGCGTCGCCGTGGATGAGGAGGACAGGGGGCGCGTTGTGCGACACATAGGTGATGGGCGATGCCTCGGCATAGGTCGACGGGTCCGTAGGAAGGACCCTGCCGCCGCCCTCCATGAAAGCCCGGGCGTAGGCGCTTCCTTCGGCATCGCCTTCCATGGCCATGTTCAGGAGGTCTGTCGGCGCTTCGCGGAGGACCAGGCACTGGAGCGTCGCGCTCTCCCGGTTGACGGGATCGTCGTCGCCCTCCATCCCGCCGGCCCCCATCATCGCCGCCAGGCAGGCAAGGTGCGCGCCCGACGAGCCCGCCACGGCGCCTATCCTGGCCGGGTCGACGCCGTATCCGCCTGAGTGGCAACGGACAAAGCGCAGGGCGCGCTGGACGTCCTGGAGTGCGGCAGGGTAGCGGAAGCGCGGGGCGGCTCGATGGTTTATGCAGAACACCGTGAAACCGTGGCCCAGAAGGGCGGGCAGCCAGCCTTCAAGCTGGCTTTCCTTGTCCTTCAGGCCAGCGGCCGACCAGTCCAGCGGCGCTTCCCAACCGCTTCCCCCGACAAAAAGCACACCCAGGCCCTTGGGCCTCTCCGGACGGTGGATATCCAGGAGGAGGGCAAGCCCGGAGTACATCCCGTAGACGACATTCCTCTCGACACCCGGCCCCGTCATGGCGCCTTGCCTCAGCGCGCCAGCACGCGCCGGTACTCCGCCGCCTCCGCTCCGTTGGCCAGGACAAAGTGCCCGTCGGAGATTTCCGTCCAGGCCGGCTTGTCCTTGGCGTAGTCGTGGCACGCGGGGTCGTAGATGATCAGCTTCTTCTTTCGCTCCTGGATCGGGTCGGGGACGGGGATGGCCGAAAGAAGGGCCCGCGTGTAGGGATGCAAGGGGTGGGCGAACAGCTCCTCGGTCTCGGCGAGCTCGACGAGTTCGCCCTTGTTGATGACGGCTATCCTGTCCGTTATGAAGCGCACGACGGAGAGGTCATGGGCGATGAAGAGATAGGTGAGCCCCTTGCTCCGCTGCAGCTCCGACATCAGGTTGAGGACCTGGGCGCGGATCGACACGTCGAGGGCGGATATCGGCTCGTCGCAGATGACGAGCTCCGGCTCCATGATGAGGGAGCGCGCGATGCCGATGCGCTGGCGCTGGCCTCCGGAGAACTCGTGGGGGAAACGGCTCGCGAATTCCGGCAGGAGTCCGACCTCGAGGAGGGCCTTCTGCACCAAGGCGAGGCGCTCGGCTTCACCCTTGTAGTTGCCGAGGTTGATGATGCCTTCGGACACGATGTAGTCGACCTTCGCCCGCTCGTTGAGGGAGGCCATCGGGTCCTGGAAGATCATCTGGATCTTCTGCACGACCTCGCTGTCGAGCTCCTTCGTGATCCTTCCGTTGATCCTGCGGCCCTTGAAGAGGATCTCCCCGGAGCTCGCGTGGGCTATCCTCACGATCGCGCGGCCGATCGTCGTCTTGCCGGAGCCCGATTCCCCGACCAGGCCGAAGGTCTCGCCCTTGCGGATGAAGAAGTTGACGCCCTTGACGGCGGTGAACAGCCCTCCCTTGACGGGAAAATCGACCCTGAGGTTCCTTACCTCGAGGAGTTCCGCAGGCTTGTCGCTCATTTGCCCCCCCCGGCGTACTTGGCCCTCATGGATTGTATCGCCGCGGGTGGCTCGAGCGCCGGCGCGCGCGGATCCAGGAGCCATGTGGCCGCGCTATGGGTGGGGCTCACCTGGAACATGGGAGGCTGAAGCTCGAAATCTATCTTGAGGGCCCTGGGATTGCGCGGCGCGAAGGCATCGCCCTTGACCTCGTTGAAGAGGTTGGGCGGCGTGCCAGAGATCGAGAACAGCGGTTTCCCCTTCACGCCGAGCTGTGGCAGCGACGAGAGAAGGGCCCAGGTGTAGGGATGCCGGGGGTCGTAGAAGACCTCCTC
This sequence comes from Spirochaetaceae bacterium, assembly GCA_025358255.1. Lineage (GTDB taxonomy): Bacteria > Spirochaetota > Spirochaetia > Treponematales > Rectinemataceae > JANYKC01. Next base: position 44,409 of record JANYKC010000025.1, on the reverse strand, counting down.
GGCGCTGCCTGACTCGACGATCTGCCCCGCGTACATCACAGCCACCCGATCGGCGACATTCGCGACGACCCCAAGGTCATGGGTGATGTATACCGTCGTGAAGCCGAAGTCGTTCTGGAGCGATTTTATGAGCTGGAGGATCTGGGCCTGGATCGTCACGTCCAGCGCCGTGGTGGGCTCGTCGCAGATGAGGATGCGGGGCTTGCAGGCCATGGCGATCGCGATAACGACCCTCTGGCGCATGCCGCCCGAGAACTCGTGGGGGTATTGCCTGGCGCGCATGGCAGGGTCGGGGATGCCGACCCTGTCCAGCATGTCGACCACCGCATGTTCGGCCTGCTTTCCCGACATGCCCTGGTGCATCTCGATGACTTCCTGTATCTGCATCCCGACCCGGCGCAGGGGATTGAGCGCCGTCATCGGGTCCTGGAAGACCATGGATATCTTCTTGCCCCTGATGCGGAGCCACTCTTCCTCGGTCGAGTATCTCGCGAGGTCCACGCCCTCGAAATCGATGCTCCCCGACTGGACACGGCCGTTCTGGTCGAGCATCCCGATGAAGGTCTTGGTGAAGACCGATTTCCCCGAGCCGGATTCGCCGACTATGGCGAGGGTCTCGCCTTCATGGAGGTCGAGGGAGGCTCCGCGGATCGCCGTCAGCGACCTTCCGCGCAGCTCGAATTTCACCACGAGGTCTCGCACCGAGAGGATCGTCTCTTCCTTCATACGTGGTTCCTCGGGTCGGATGCGTCGGAGAAGGCGTTCCCGAGCACATAGAACGAGATCGTGATGATCGAGACGATGATCGTGGGGAAGATGAGCTGGTAGCGCAGCTCCGGCGCCATCATGATGAGGCGGCCCTCGTTCACGAGGTTGCCCAGGGAGGGCGTGCTCACGGGAAGGCCGAGGCCGATATAGGTCAGGAAAACCTCCCAGCCTATCGTGCCGGGTATGGAAAGCGCGGTCTGCAGCATTATCACGGAGACGAGATAGGGCAGGAGGTTCTTCATGATGATCCGCCGCGTCGGCGTGCCAAGGCATCGCGAGGCCAGGTTGTACTCCCGGTCGCGGATGATGACGATCTGGTTGCGGACGAAGCGGGCCACGCCGTGCCATCCGGCGGCGCACATCGCGATGACCATGGTCTGGAAGCTCGGCCGCATGATGTAGGCAAGGAGCATGAGGACGATGGTGGTCGGGATGTTGTTGAGGATGTTGTAGATCTCGGTGAAGACCCGGTCGGCCTTCCTGACATAGCCCCAGATCGCCCCGAAGGCAATGCCGAGGAGCATCTCGACCACGCCCACGAGGATACCGATGAGGAGGCTGGTCCGCGTGCCGGTCCAGATCCTGGACCAGAGGTCCTGGCCGATGGAGTTCGTGCCGAACCAGTATTCGGCGCTCGGCATCAGGTTCCTGAATTGGTGCCCCGTGGTGGGATCAAGGTTGATCATGGTGGGGCTTCTCTGGTTGGGGAGGATGGGCTGGAGGAAGGTGAAGGCCAGGAGCGACGAGAGGAGGACGAGGAGGAAAAGCGCGGCCTTGTTCCGCAGGAACATCCGCAAGGTCGAACGCCAATAGGAATAATTGGAGTACCCTATGCGCTCCCCCGCGTCGCGGTCGAATTCTGCGAAGGTGAAAAGTTCTGGATCCAGCGCGACAGTAGTCGCGAGCGCGACAGTAGTCGCGAGCGCGACAGTAGTCGCGAGCGCGACAGTAGTCGCGGGCGCGACGGTAGTCGCGGGCGCGACGGTAGTCGCGGGCGCGACGGTAGTCGCGGGGGCGACGGTAGTCGCGGGCGCGACGGTAGTCGCGGGCGCGACGGTAGTCGCGGGCGCGACGGTAGTCGCGGGGGCCGCGGTCTCGGAGGCGGCAGTGGGCTTGTCGTCGGCCATCACCGGGCTCCTTCGCTCTTCACGAACTTGATGCGCGGATCGAAGACCGCCATCAGCACATCGCCGAGGAAGAGTCCAAGGATGCCGACGGAGGAGAATATGAGGACCAGGGCCTGGACCATGGGGTTGTCCTGGCGCTGGATGACATCCACGAGGAGACCGCCCATGCCTGGGATCGAGTAGAGGGACTCTATGTAGATCGAGCCCGATACCGTGGCGAGGATGGCGGCGGGAAGGTACTGGGCCATGGGGACATAGGCGTTGCGCATGACGTGCTTGACCATGATGGCCGAGCTGGGCATGCCCTTCGCCCTGGCCAGCTTTATGTAGTCCTTGTTGAGCTCGTCCACCATGAAGCGCCTCATCCACATGGCGTAACCGGCGATGCCGCCAAGGGCCATGGAGATGGTGGGCAGCACCCAGCTCGAGAACTTGTACTTGTCGAAAAGCAGGGGGATCTTGAAAAGGTCGGTGCCGTAGAGCTGGATGAACAGGAGGTAGACCGCGGAAGGCACCGCGTTGATGAGGACGATGTAGCCCGTCCAGGCCCTGTCCCAGAAGCGCCCCTTGTAGCGGGCCATGTGGACTCCCATCGCAAGCCCCGCGACGAGGGAAAAGGCCATGGCCACAAGGCCGAAGCGCACGGAATAGGGTACCCGCGGCGCGATGACTTCGAGGACCGGGACATCCTTGCGATAGATGGCCGAGGTGCCCAGGTCCCCCTTGGCCAGTTTGCCATAGAAGGTCCCGACCTGGACGTACCAGGGGTCCAGGAGGCCCATCTTCTGGAGCATCGCCTCGCGCTGCTCGACGCTGAGCTTGTCGTAGCGGTCCCCGAGATAGCCCTCGACGGGCAGGAGGCGCATGAGGAGGAATACGGTGGTGACGACGATGAACAAGGTCACGATCGACTGAGACAGCCGCTTCAACATATATATAAACATTATGGGGACAACGGGCCCAAGGCCCTTCCTCCTGCCTCGATTTGAATCCGCGGCCAGCGATCGGGAATCGCTCCCGCAGGAGGCGCGGGGAAAGGCCCTGCGTCCCCTGCGGGTGATCGGTTGCTACTTGGTCTTCTGGAGCGCGGCCGCGCGCTCGGCGTTCCAGTCGGCTTCGAGCTTGGTGTATTCCGCTGTGGAATAGGCCTTGTCGCGGACGATCTGGCCCTTGAACTTCAGGTTGGACATCCCGAAGGGGGAGAAGGGGCAGGTGAAGGGTTCGAGCTTGGAGCCCTCATATCCGCCGCCGCCCTTGGCGTAGGGAATCACGAAAGCCTGGCTGATGAAATAGGCCTCGGCCTTGGCGAAGAGCTCGTAGCGCTTCTTCATGTCGGTGGTGACGGCCTTGGCGGCCTCTACCATGTTCTCGTACTTGGACTTGCCGTTCGCCTCGGCGTAGCCGACCGCGAGCTCAGGCCAGTTGTAATTCGAACCCGTGACGAAGGGGTCGGTGTAGGTCTCCGGATCGGCGTAATCGGGTCCCCAGTTGCATTCCTGCATGGCGTAGTTGCCCGCCCGGCGGGTGGCGCCCAGGAATCCGGTGGCAGGGAAGGACAAGGGAATGACATCGATGAAGTCCTTGCCAAGGACGGTCTCGAGCTGCTGCTCCACGACCTGGGCGCGGTTTGTCCACTCGACGCTGCTGGCGTTGTAAGGCATCGGGATCTTCACGGGGAAGCTGACCTTGCCTTCAAGCTCTTTCATGGCCTTGGCCTTGAAATCAGCCGCCGCGGTCTTGTTGAAGGAATCGGCCTTGGAGATGGCCGCCAGTTCGACCATGTCGACATAGTCCTTGCCGCCTGCGCTGATGAAGTTGCGCGGGGTGACCGTGGTCTGGAGGCGGCGGTCAGGGCTATAGGGCTCGGAGGTCAGCATGGCCGCCTTGCGGTCCAGCGCATTGAAAAGGGCCTTGCGGAAGGAGAGGTTGTTGACGGCGAGGGCCCAGTTCTCGGGCTGGTATTCGGCCGGGAATTTGGGCTTGAAGTTGAGGGCGTAGAAGTAGGTATAGGCCGAGGTCCGCGTTGGGCGCACCAGATCTTTCCTGACGGGGTCCTTCATCCAGGTGTCGATGATCGAGGAGGGGATGCCGACATAGGAAAGCTCACCGCGGGCGAAGAGCTCGGGGCCGAGGGTGCTCATTTCCTTGTTGTACTTGTAGATGAGGCGATTGATGGGGACATTGGCCTTGTCCCAGTACTTCTCGTTCCTGACAAGGAGGCGGCTGGTCTGGGGCTCGAACTCGGCCATGATGTAGGCGCCATTGTAGAGCATGGCCTTGTTGGTCGTGCCGAACTTCGCGCCCTGCTCGGCGAGGAATTTGCCGTTGACCGGGAGGAAGGAGACATAGGTGAGCATCGAAAGGAAATAGGGCACCGGCTTCTCGAGGGTATACTCGAGGGTGTACTTGTCCTTGGCCTTGACGCCGACCTGGGCCCAATCGGTCACCGTGCCCTTGAAGTAGGCTTCGCCGTTCTTCACGACGCCATAGATGATGTCAGCCGTGGGGGAGGCGTTGGCCTTGGTCATGAAGTACTTGGCGGAGTCCACCCAGTCCTGGGCCACCACCTCGGCATAGTCCTTGCCCTCCCAGGTCACCCACTTGATGCCCGGCTTCAGGGTGAAGGTCCACACGAGGCCATCGGCCGATGTGGTCCAGGACTTCGCGAGCGAGGGCTTGACGATGCCGTAGCGGTCATATTCGACAAGGTTGTCGACCGTGTTGGCCGACATGATCTGCTCGCTCTCCGAGGCGGAGGCGAAGTAATTGATCGTCGTCAGCTCGCCGGCATAGATTTCCGTGTAGTCCGCCGACTTCCTCTGGGCAGCGACAGGTGTCGCGACCACGATCGCGAGAAGAATGCACAGTGGTACGAGAAGTCTCTTCATCTCGGTGTCCCTCCTGGGAAATTTGGATTTGCGCAAAACCAGCAGTGAGACAGTATCCCACCGCTCGCGCTTCACGTCAAAGGGCTGGAAACGAATTTTCCATCACTTCCATGGACGCGCAGGACGGGATTCATGTCCGCCAGGCCCCCGCCGCGGCGACGAATTCCCCGAAGAGGCGGACGAAAACGGGGAAGCGCCGCGTGAGCCCTTCGGGATGGAACTGGACACAGAGGATGAAGCTGCCCGTGCCGTCATCCTCATAGGCCTCGAGGACCCCGTCAGGGGAACGCGCCGTCGCCCGAAGCCCGGGCGCCAATTTGCCGACCGCCTGGTGATGGAAGGAATTCGTCCAGATCCGGCGCTCGCCGAAGGCGGCGAATATCCGGCTTTTTTCGTCCAGGATATCGACATGATGGTAGGGTTCGTCCATTGTCTCCGTCTCTTGCTTGTGGCCACCCGCCGCCGGTAGGGAGGCGTGGATGTCCTGGAGGAGGTCGCCCCCCATGGCGATGTTGATGAGCTGGTGTCCACGGCAGATGCCCATCACCGGCATTCCCCGCTCGTGCGCCTGCTTGAACAGCGCGAGCTCGAAATCGTCCCGCGCCAGGCAGGTCTTGGTCACTTGCCTTGTGGGCTCCTGGCCAAAAAAGACGGATCCGACGTCCGGTCCGCCCGTGAAGAGGATACCCTCCAGGCTGTCGAGATAGGCGGAACAGTCCGCTGCCGGCGCCGCGGGCGGCAGCATCACGGGAAGGCCGCCTGCCGCGGCGACGGAGTGGATATACTGCTCGCTCACCGCGGCGTAGGCGCTGCGGGGCTTCGAGTCGGAGAAGGTCGTGATGCCGATGCGGGGTTTCATTTCCGGTACTCCATTCGGCCCGGGCTTCGGGCAAGGGCCGAGCATAGTATAGCGGGCGCGGCGCAATCCGCAAGCGCCGGCTTCGCTTGCGGATTCCCGCGCCGGCATGATACCCTCGACAGCATCGCGAGACGGCAGAGGGAATCGCGCATGCATTTTTCCAAATACGATGGCTTGGGCAACGACTACCTGGTGATCGACCCTTCCAACTTCAGCTTCGAGCCCACTCCGGATGTGGTGCGCGCGATCTGCGATCGCCACAGGGGCGTGGGCTCCGACGGCATACTGTACGGCCCGCTTGCGGGCTTCAGCCAGTCCGCGGGCCCTGACCCGGACCTGCGCATCTTCAATCCCGACGGCAGCGAAGCGGCCAAAAGCGGCAACGGACTGCGAATCTTCTCCTGGTACCTCTTCGAGCACGGCCTCCGTGAGGGGAAGGATTTTTACCTCCTCACGAAGGGTGGCCGCGTCAAGGCTTCCATCGTTGACCCGGGCGCAGGGCTCGTCAGGATCGACATGGGCGATCCTGACTTCCATGCCGCTTCCGTCCCCGTGGTCGTGCAGGGCCTGGAAGGCTCCGAGGTGGTGGACATGGCGATCAGCTTTGAAGGCATCGGCTGCCGAATCACCTGCCTTTCGATGGGCAACCCCCATTGCGTGGTCATGGGACTGGGCGCCTCGGAGGAGATCGCCAAGCGGCTTGGCCCCGCCATCGAGCGCTCTCCCCTCTTCCCCGACCGTGCCAACGTCCAGTTCCTCGAGGTCCGGGACCACTCCACGATCCGCATCGCCATCTGGGAAAGGGGTGCCGGCTGGACCCTTGCCTCGGGAAGCTCGAGCTGCGCGGCCGCAGCCGCAGCCCGGAGGCTGGGCCTCGTGGGCGACGAGGTGACAGTCCTCATGGCCGGGGGCAGCCTCGACATCCGCTTCTCCGGCGGAACCGTCCTCATGACGGGGCCGGTCGAGAAAAGCTTTGAGGGGAATTTCTCCGATGACCTCCTGGCCCGCATGGGCATGGGGAGGCAAGCCTGATGCGCAGCACCCGCCTCGAGGTAGACCTTGATGCCCTCGCGTACAACATGAAAGGCCTCCGGGCCTTCCTTGACCGCGGCCCCATGGCGGAGGCCGGCGGCCGCGCCCCGGTGATCGCCGCCGTGATCAAGGCCGATGCCTACGGCCTCGGCGCCGTCCGCGTGGCCAAGGAGTTCGTGGCAAGCGGGGCCGGGATGCTAGCAGTCGCCTTCCTCCAGGAGGCGCTCGAGCTCCAGCGCGGCTTTGGCGGCAATTGCCCTGTCCCCATACTCGTGATGGGCCATACACCCGATGACGGGCTCCCGGCCGCGGTGCAAGCGGGCATCAGGCTGACCATCTTCGATCGCCGCCAGGCCGAACTCCTCTCCCTTGCCGCCACCGACCTCGGAAGGGCGGCAATCGTACACATCAAGCTGGACACGGGAATGAACCGCCTGGGCATCAAGCCCGACGCAGAAACCCCTGACCTCCTAGCGGGCATGGCCGGGCTTCCCTACCTGGAGCTCGAAGGCATCTTCACCCACCTGGCCCTCTGCGACGCCGAGACAGACCGCAGGCAGTTCGACCTTTTCATGGGGGTTGTCGCACGGACAGCGGCCCTTGGCCTGCGTTTCAAGCTGCGCCATGTCTGCGACAGCATAGGACTGTGCCGCTACCCCGAATACCGTCTTGACCTCGTCCGGCCGGGAGCCCTCCTCTTCGGCGCCCGCCCCATGAAAGCGCCATTGGCGGACAGCCTAGACCTCAAGCTTCCCTTCGCCTTCAGGACCCGGATCTCGCGCCTGCGGTCCATCGAGGCAGGTGAGGGCGTGGGCTACGACTTCACCTGGCGCGCAGGCGTTGGTGGAGCGCGCATCGCGACCCTTCCCGTGGGCTATGTGGACGGCTACCGGCGCTGCCTTTCGAACAAGGGGCAGGTCCTGGTGCGGGGCAGGAGGGCCAACGTGGTCGGCATCATCTGCATGGACCAGCTCGTCATCGATGTCAGCGGCATTCCCGATGCCGCCGAGGGGGACGAGGCGCTTCTCTTCGGGAAAAAGGGCGACGACGAGATAGGCCTCCTGGAAGTGGCTACCTGGGCGGGCACGAACCGCAACGAGATATTCTCGACGATCGGACGCCGCGTCCCCCGGGTCTACCTCCGCGGAGCCAGCCTCGGCTCCGCCGGCGCCATTGACAGCGTCGTCGACTACCTTTCCAATAGCCCGCAAGGAGAACCGTGATGGACAGGAAAAGCATCCTCGGAAAGGCAAAGGCACTTCGTCCCTGGCTTGTGGAAACGCGAAGGAAGATCCACATGACTCCCGAGCTTGGCCTCGAGGAGCATGAGACCGCCGCCTTCATAGAGGCCCGCCTGGAGGAGCTCGGCCTCGAGCATGAGCGGAAGGGGACGGCAGTGATCGGCCTCCTTCGCGGAGCCCATCCGGGCGCCTGCGTTGCCCTTCGCGCCGACATCGACGGATTGCCCGTCACCGAGGCCGTCGGGTCGGAGTTCCGCTCGCGCATCGAGGGACGCATGCACGCCTGTGGCCACGACGCCCATGTCACCGTCCAGCTGGGAGCCGCGAAGATACTGGCCGGGATGCGGGACTCCATCCACGGTTCGGTCAAGCTCCTATTCCAGCCCGCTGAGGAGACCACCGGAGGCGCGGACCTCATGGTCAAGGGCGGATGCCTGGAGAATCCCCACGTCGACCGGGTCTACGGCCTCCATGTCATGCCCTACCTCGACGTCGGCGGCATCGAGGTGAGGAAGGGAGCCCTCAACGGCTGCAGCGCCACCCTCACGATCGAGGTCACGGGCAAGGGTGCCCACGGCGCATATCCGGAGAGCGGCATCGACGCCGTCCTCATCGCGGCCAACATCGTCATGGCCCTCAATATGGTCACGGGGCGCTACGTCTCTCCCCTTGACGAATCGGTGATAACCGTGGGCACCATCAACGGCGGCACGGCCTCCAACATCATCGCCGAGAAGGTCGTGATGAAGGCCACCCTCCGGGCCACGAGCGGCCCGAACCGGGACGCCCTCATCTCGCGGGCTGTCTCGATCAGCGAGGGCATAGCCGCCGCCTACGGCGGATCGGCCAAGGTGGACATCCTCATAGGCTACGAGGCCCTCATCAACCATGATGCAGCGGTGGACGACATCGTCGCAGCCGCCGGGGAGCTCCTCGGGGCGGAAAACGTCAAGTGGAAAGCCAAGCCGAGCATGGGCGTCGAGGACTTTTCGTATTTCATCGCGGAACGCCCCGGAGCCTTCTACCACCTCGGCTGCGGCAACGCGGCCGCAGGGATCACCGCGCCGCTCCACAGCTCGGCATTCACCCTGGACGAGGACTGCCTCCCCATCGGAGCGGCGATGCAGGCCTGCCTTGCCCTCGGTTTTCTCGAAGGACTGCAAATAGGAAGGATAGCGTGAAAAAACTCTACATCAGCGCCGACATCGAAGGCGTCTGCGGCATCGCGGACTGGAAAGAGACGGAGCTGGAGGACGCCCAGGGCGCCTATTTCCGGGCGCAGATGACCCGGGAGGTGCAGGCGGCATGCGAGGCGGCGGTGGAGGCGGGGGTCGCCGAGATCTTCGTCAAGGACGCGCATTCCTCCGGCCGCAACATCGACCCCGCGGCACTCCCGGACAACGCCAAGCTCATGCGGGCCTGGACGCGCGACCCCTGGTCCATGATGGCCGGCATCGATCCGAGCTTCGGCGCGGCCATGCTCATCGGCTACCACTCCGGTTCGGGCTCCAACGGCAATCCCCTGGCCCATACGATGAGCACGAACAACGTCCGCGTCCTCATCAACGGCGTGGAGTCGAGCGAGTTCCTCATGAACACCTACAGCGCGGCTTCCGTGGGCGTGCCCGTGGTCCTGGTCGCAGGCGACAGCCAGCTCTGCGCCAGCGCCAAGTCCCTCGATCCCCGCATCGCCACCATCGCGGTGAACGAGGGCATCGGCAACGCCTCGGTCTCGATCAATCCCCGCGTCGCGGTGAGGAGGATCAGGGAAGAGGCCGCCAAGGCCATCCGCGCTGCGGAGGGCAGCAAGCCCATCGCCCTCCCCCCGGGCTTCGAACTCGTCATCGAATTCCGCCAGCACTACATGGCTTACCGCGGCTCATTCTACCCGGGCGCCAAGCAGCTCTCCCCGCTGGCCGTCGGCTTCACGTGCGCCACCTGGTTCGAGGCCCTGACCTTCATCTTCTGGGTGCTGTAGCATGCGACCTGCCATGACCTTTCCCAGGGCCCTCGCCGCGGGCGACCTCATCGGCCTCATCGCGCCATCAGGGGGGGTGAAGGACCCCGGACAGGTGGAAAAGGCGGTCGCCGTCCTCACGCGCATGGGCTTCGCGGTCAAGGTCGGCGAAAGCTGCCGCGCGAACTACGGCTACCTGGCCGGCGGCGACAAGCTGCGGGCCTCGGACGTCAACGCCTTCTTCGCGGATGACGCGATATGCGGCATCGTCTGCATGAAGGGCGGATACGGGACACCCCGCATCCTCGATGCCCTCGACTACGGCCTCGTCGCGCGGAATCCCAAGGTCTTCGTCGGCTACAGCGACATTACGGCCATCCACCTGGCGCTCAACCAGCGCTGCTCCCTCGTCACCTTCCACGGCCCGATGGGCGTCTCGGACGTCCTCCTCGAGGGCGAGGGGTACTCGACCCGGAGCTGGCTCTCGGCCCTCACGTCCACCTGGCCCCTTGGCAGGATGGACAATCCCCCCGGTTCGGAGCCCCCGGCCGTCCTCGTGGCCGGCAAGGCGCGGGGACGCCTCGTCGGCGGCAACCTCTCCCTCGTCGCCGCCACGATGGGCACGCCCTGGGAAATCGACGCGCGCGGGAAGATCCTCTTTTTCGAGGACATAGGCGAGCGCCCCTATCGGGTAGACCGCATGCTCACGCAATTGCGCCTCGCGGGGAAATTCGAAGAATGCGCCGGGGTCATCCTGGGCGACTGGAAGGACTGCGGCCCCGAGGAGGGCAAGCCCTCGCTCTCACTCCAGGAGATCTTCCGCGATGTCATCGCGCCTGCGGCCAAGGCCGGCGGGAAGCCAGTCATCATGGGCGTCAAGGCGGGGCATTGCAGCCCTTCGATGACCCTTCCCTTCGGGATACTCGCCGAGCTGGACACGGAATCGGACAGGCCGGGATTCGAGATGCTCGAAGCGGCCCTCGTAGCGCGGTGAAGCGCCAAAGGAGTGACAGCACATGGAAACGCAGATAGAGGCCTCCAAAGAGCATTTCCTTTTCGAAGGGTGCGATACGGTGGACTTGGCGGCAAGGTACGGCACGCCACTGTACGTGATGTCGGAGACGGCCATCAGGACCCGCCTCACGGAGCTGCGCACCGCCTTCATGGAAAGGTATCCTGGCAGCCTGGCCGTCTACGCGAGCAAGGCCTTCCAGACCCTCGACATCTGCCGCATGGTGGCCGCCGCTGGCCTTGGCCTTGACGTGGTCTCCGGCGGCGAGCTCTATGCCGCGGACAAGGCCGGCTTCCCCATGGACAAGGTGTTCCTCCACGGCAACGGCAAGACCGAGGAGGAGCTCCGCATGGCCGTGGAGCTCGGCGTGGGCCGGATCGTGGTGGACAACCTCGACGAACTCGAGGCGCTTGACCGCATCGCCCTCGCCGCGGGCAAATGGCAGAAGATCCTGTATCGCATAACCCCTGGCGTGGACAGCCACACGCATGAGTATGTCTCCACGGGCCGCGTGGACTCCAAGTTCGGCATCCCCCTCGATCCGACGGTCCGCGATGCCTACATCGAGCGGGCGCTCGGGATGAAGGGCGTCGAGCTCATGGGTTTCCACTTCCATGTGGGCTCCCAGCTCCTCGAGAACGACTCCCACCTCATGGCCATCAAGGTCATCCTGGGCTTCATGGCCGAGGTGAAGGAAGCCTACGGCTTCACCACGCGCGAGCTCAACCTCGGTGGCGGTTTCGGCGTGCGCTACACGGAGGCTGACAAGCCAAAGGGACTTTCCTACTTCACGGATGCCATGATGGCTGAGGTAAGCGCTGGCTGCCGCGAACGCGGACTCGCCCTGCCACGTGTCATCATCGAGCCGGGGCGCTGGATAGTCGGCGAGGCGGGCATCACCCTGTACACCGTGTCCTCGGTCAAGGAGATACCTGGAATCAAGACCTGGGTCGCCGTGGACGGCGGCTTGCCGGACAATCCCCGTCCCGCCCTCTACGGCGCCAAATATGAAGCCGTCCTCGCCAGCCGCGCCGACGAAACCCCCACCACCATGCTGACGATAGCGGGAAAATGCTGCGAGACCGGGGATGTGCTCATTAGGGACATCATGCTTCCCCTCCCGCGCCGTGGCGACATCGTCGCCGTCTTCACGACGGGAGCCTATTGCCATTCGATGGCAAGCAACTACAACCGCCTGCCCCGGCCCGCCGTGGTCATGGTGGAGGATGGCAAGGAACGCGTCGCGGTCCGGCGCGAGACCTACGAAGACCTGATAGCGAGGGAAGCCCGATGAGCACGCCCATTGTCACCGCAGAAGCCCGGGCGTTCCACGACAGCCTCATCGTCATCGACGGCCACTGCGACACCGCCCTGGACCTTGTCGGCGAAAGCTGGGGCGACAGCAAGGAGCCCAAGCCGCCCCGCGACTTCTTCGAGCGCGGGACTACGGGCCACCTGGACCTGCCCCGCCTCATCGAGGCGGGTGTCACCTGCCAGGCCATGGCCCTGTTCACCGACACCAAGCGCATCGCCGAGGCGACCGACTGGACCTGGAAACTCCTTGAGGCAGTCGAGGGGACCTTCGCCCACGGCGGCGCCTTCGTGCCCGCGCGCTGCGCCGCCGACATCCGGGCAGCCAAGAAAACCGGCAAGGTTTCCGGCCTCCTCACGATCGAAGGCGGCGAGGCCATAGGCGGCCCCGAACACGGCCTGGAGAACCTTGAGGCCTTTTATGCGCGCGGGGTGCGCCTCATGACCCTCACCTGGAGCAGGCGCAACGCGATAGGCCGGGGCACAGGCGTTGAGGGGACTGATGGCCTCACGGACTTCGGGCGCAAGGTCGTCTCTAGGATGGAAAAGCTCGGCATGATACTCGACGCCTCCCACCTGAGCGACCAAGGCCTCCTCGACCTCCTCGAGGTCGCCGAGGCCCCCATCGTGGCCTCCCACTCCAATAGCCGCGCCCTCTGCGCCCACGCGCGCAACCTCACGGACGAGCTTGCCCTCCGCATCGCCAAGACCGGGGGCCTCGTGGCGCTGACCTTCGCGGGGGTCTTCATAGACAAGGAACCCGCCAAGGTGAATTTCGACCGCTTCATGGAGCACCTCGAGCACATGATATCCCTGGTCGGCCCCGAACATGTCGGCCTCGGTTCGGACTTCGACGGCTGGACCGAAAAATACGGTGTGGCCATGGCTGACTGCAGCCACCTGCCCGAGGTCACGGCGGCCCTCCTCGAACGCGGTCACCCGAGGGAGGACCTCGCGGCAATCATGGGCGGCAACTGGCTGCGCGTCATCGAAGCGGTCGTCGGCTAGAAGGGACCAACAGGGAAGATCACCCCTATGGAAAGCCCCTCGACGGCGCTCTCCCTCGTCGCCGCCTTGCTCTTTGGCGCAGGCGACTTCTGCGGCGGGCTCGCCGCGCGCAAATCGGGGCTGGGAAGCGCCCTCCTCCTCTCCCAGCTCGCGGGGGCCGCCCTCCTCCTCGCGCTTGCGGCCCTTGGCTCGAGCGCGCGGCTATCGGTCGCCGACCTCCCCCTTGCCGCAGTCGCGGGCATCGCGGTCGCCCTCGGCCTGGCCGCCCTGTACAAGGGCATCGCCGAGGGCATCGTGGCGGTCGTCGCTCCGGTCTCTGCCCTTCTGGCCGCCCTTGTCCCGGCCGTCCTCGGCGCCTTGCGCGGCGAAAGCCCGGCCTTCCACGCCCTGGCCGGCGCCGCCCTCTGCCTCCCAGCCGTGGCCCTTCTTTCCTGGGATGACAGCGGGGAGTCCAACCTGCTTGAGCTGCGATCCTCCCTCGTCCTCGGGGCGGCTGCCGGCCTCCTCCTGGGCATCTTCTATGCAGCCATCTCCCTCATGCGATCGGATGCGGGGCTCTGGCCCCTCCTCGCCGCCCGTGTCCTCTCCCTCCTTGCGGTCCTCGCCTTCCTGGCCCTTCGAAAGGCCATGCCGGAGGCGGGAGCGGAAGGAAGGGCCGAAGGGCCGCTCTTCGCGGGGTATCGGAGGCGCCAAGGCGGCTCTGCCTCTCCCTGGGCCATCGCCATGGCTGGCGGCTTCGCGGCGGCTTGCGCCGGCGGCGCGTTCGACGCCACCGGCAACGTGGCCTTCATGGCTGCCACCAGGACCGGGCCGCTCATGATCGTATCCGTCGTCACCTCGCTCTACCCTGCCCTGACCGTCGTCCTCGCGCGGATCTTCTTCGCGCAACGTATCGGAAAAAGACGCGCCACGGGACTTGCGCTTGCCTTGGTGGGGGTCTGCCTCATCGGACTGCGCTGACCGCGCGGATCCGGTCCGCACATGCGCGAGGAATCGCCGATCCGGAAGGTCAACGGATTCGACGAAGCCTGAAAGCAAGGGCGATGATATCATTTTGACGAAAAAACGAGTACTCTTCCGGATATCGGATGCGGAAAGGAACAGCGACTTCCCCCAGCCACATTGATCATTCAGGAGCGGCCGGTCATGAGCCTGGAGCAAAAAAACATACTCCTTGTCGAGGATGAAGGCATCATCGCCCTGCGGGAGAAAACGCAGCTGGAAAAATACGGGTATACGGTCATCTCCGAAAGCACGGGCGAAAAGGCCGTCGAGAGGATCAACGAGAACAAGACCATCGACCTCATCCTCATGGATATCGATCTTGGAAGCGGGATCGACGGAACGGAAGCCGCCGAACTGATCCTGAAGGACCATGATATCCCCGTGCTCTTCCTCTCCTCGCACAACGAGCCCGAGGTCGTCAACAAGACGGAAAGGATCACCTCCTACGGATATGTCGTGAAGAATTCCGGCATCACGGTCCTCGACGCGTCGATAAAAATGGCCTTCAAGCTTTTCGAGGCAAACCGGAAAATCAAGAAAGTCTCCGAAGCCCTTCTGGAACGCAACAACCTCCTCGAGAACACGATGGAGAATTTCCCCGGCTGCGTCTTCTGGAAGGACACGGACATGGTCTACCTCGGCTGCAACACCTCGGAAGCCAAGGAATCCGGCGCGGCGTCGCCGGAGGAAGTCATCGGCAAGAGCGATTACGAACTCGGATGGACTGACAACGAGGCGGGTTTCTACAGGAAAACGGATCGCCTTGTGTTGGAGGGCGGGAAGCCCGTCTTCAACATACAGGAATGCCACAGGCGCCCGGACGGCGAAACAGTCTGGGAGGAAACCACCAAGGTCCCCCTTTTCGACCTCGCAGGGAAGGTATCGGGGATATTCGGCGTTTCCGTGAACATCACCGAGCGCAAGCGCGCCGAAGAGGCCTTGAGGAACAGCGAGGAAAAATACCGGGGAATCATCGAGCAATCGCTGGACGGGATCATCGTCGCTGACAGCGATGGGCGGATCGTTACATGGAACGCGAGCATGGCCGCCATTTCGGGCATACCCAAGGATGAGGCGATCGGCAGGCCCATCTCGGAGATCAAGTCGCGGATGAGCCCCGGAGAGGACAAAGCCGCATTGGCTGCCCAGGCGCAGAGCACCCTGGAAGAGATGCTCGAGTCCGGCGGCGGATCCCAGATGTCCGGGAACTGGACGATACGCTCCATCGACGGGACCCATAAGGCGATACAGGAATCCGCATTCCATATCAAGCTGCATGACACCCATTTCTTCGGGACTATAATCAGGGACATCACGGACCAGAAGAAGACCGAGAATCTGCTCGAGGAAAGCGAGGGGCTGTACCGTTCGATCCTCAACGCCTCGCCCGACGCCATCGCCATGACCGATCTCGAAGGCCGGATCCTCATGTTCTCGCCCGCCGCCCTGGGCATGTTCGGCTACGATGACGCCGACGGCCACCTGGGTTGTCCGATCAGCGATTTCATCGTTCCCGAGGACAGGGAGCGCGCCTTCTCGAATGTCGCACTCATGCGCCAAGGCAAGACCCTGGGCGCCGACGACTACCGCGGCCTGCGCCGGGATGGAAGCGTCTTCGACATGGAGATAAACGGGGAATTCGTCAGGGACGCATCAGGAGACTACAGCAAGATGGTCTTCATCATCCGCGACATCAGCAGGCGCAGGCAAGCTGGAGCGACCTGAAAGGCATGGGGAAATGGAATGTTTTCCCGTTTCCTCCCAATTTCATTGACAGCGGCGGCAGACTGGCTGGAATGCTGTTTTAGCCTGTCTTCGCGCTCGGCGATGGCGTGGTCCCTGTGCCATTCCTGCCTCTGCTGACAGACATAGATTGTCTCGAGGAGATTCGGGCAGGGCCTGCGGGGCCACTCCCCGCCCATAACCCGGAAGTCTGGGATGGGGAGCGTTTCAACCAGAGGAACGGGGAGGAAGAAGGCCCCCCAGCGGGGCATTGCAGGTCGCACGTCAATGCGCATAGTGCTCAGCCTGCCTCCTGGATTTGAGTGTATCCCAGCATTTCAGCCTCGCGTAGAGGCCGTTCTGCACGGCAATCGCCAACCCAAGAGCTGTCATATCCCAACCGGACCCAGTCCCCGCAGGAAAGTCGCCGTTGCTTGAATTGAGGCCTGCCCGAGGAGCTTCGATACCCTATAGATGTCCTTGTCCTTTCGGTACCCTGCAACTGCGTAGAGGTGTCGGAAGTCATGCGCAGAGTAGGCGGCTGCAATCGCCCCGTAGCGGCGAGCTTCGCCGTCCGCTTCCTGATCGCGTCCGCGAGCTTCGTCTCCGAGGTCCCGGCAAAGGGTCGGCGGGCGTCGAGTGAGCCAGCTCGGAGCAGGATGAAAGCCTCGGATGGAAGCTCCCCCGCTATGGACTTTCCCTTGCTCCGCCGTGAACCGTTCACCCCGGACCGAAAGGCTCGGGAGTGCACCGCGTTCTTAGATGAGGCCAGCGTAGTAGATGCCGGAGGATCGCTTGAAAACGGAAACCGGACGCATACAGCACCTCTTCACCGCGACTTGCACCGCAAGTTGAACAGGATATGTAGGCGCCCATTTTCGGGTTGCCTCGAAATTGTTGCCCTATTGCAAGTTACTATGAGCCGCCCGGGATTCGAACCCAGCACCCACGCCTTAAAAGGGCGTTGCTCTAACCAAATGAGCTAGCGGCCCAAGAGCGCTTCAGAATACCGGGCTTGAGGGCCCATTGTCAACGTGGGGACTCAATAGACGAAATCGAAACCAAGGAGAAGGTTGTAGATGGAGCGCTGGCCGGGTTCGAAACCGAGCTCGTCGCCCCAAGCGCTCGCGTTGATCCGCACGAAGCCGAGGTCAAAGTCCACTCCCGCCTGGAGGAGGGCTTCCCGCATGCCGACACGGATGGTGAGGACCTCGAGGACGCGGAGCTCAAGGCCAAGTTTCACGTTGAGGATGGCATTGCGCGATACGGGCTTGAAGAGGTCCAGGAAGCGCTCGTAGTCCCCGGCGATCACGAGGCCGTCCAGGAGGCGCGAAAGGCGCCCAAGCCGGGGCTTGAGCACAAAGCCGGCCGACAGGTTGGGTTCGACCAGGCCGGGGATGGCCGAAGTCGGGGTGGCGTTGCCGGTGAAATCGGTCAGGTTGGCATAGGTCGTGACCAGGGCCGGAGTGTAGGCGTCGCGGCAGGCGATGCCTATCGAGATGCGCTCGGCCCAGTTCCAGCGCATGCCCACGTCGATGCCCACGCCCGAAGTGAGGGTGAAGGGACCGTCCAGGATGGCCATTGGGTCGGAGACCAGGCCCATGAGGTCGACGATGCCGCCGGAGAGTCCCATCGAGCCGCGCACGAAGCCCTTGGCCATGAGGCCTAAATCCAGAGCGTTGCTCTTGCCCAGGTCGATGCGGAGGGCATAGCCTCCCATCACGAGGACATCCTCCGAAACGGAGACATCGATCGAGGAAATGGAGGCGACGTCGAGGTCGAAATGGGTTTTCGTGAAGATGCCAAAACCGAGGCCGTCGCCCTTGTAGCCGGCGGCGATGGGTCCGGAGACGTCAGCGGAAGTAAAGAGCTTGTAGCTGCTGGCGGCCAGGAGGCTCTGGATGGTGGGCAGGAGATTGGACATGTCTCCGCCTTCAAGGAATACGTTGGCGATGTCGAATACCGGACCGGCGACGCCGATATCCAGGCGCCCGGCCGAAAAAGAGGACTCACCCGCCACGAGGCTCGCGGGGTTTGCGAACATCGCGGAAAAATCATCGACGAGGGCGACATGGGGCCCACCCATGGCTTCCGTCCTTGCGTCGACATAGCCTGTGAAAGGGGCCACGTCCAGGGCAAAGGCGACCGATCCCAAAGCGGCAAGGGCGACGATGCTCAGCGCTGTTTTTTTCACGTTCTAAAACCCCATGGGAAGGAAGCTTTGGAGCTGGGTGATGAGGGAAGCGTCGCCGCCGGAAGCCGCCATGTCCGCGGCCGCGGAAGTGAGGAGGGTAGCCGCAAGCTGTACCTCGGGGCTCGCCTGGAAGGCCGCAAGCGTCGCGGCATTGGCCGGATCGGAGAGGGTGGCGATGTCGGTGACAGTCGCCATCTGGGGAGCGCTCGCCGCCATGACCAGGGCGGACATCACCTTGTCCGTCGCCGAGAGGCCGGCGGCGGTCAGGACGGTCGCATCCGCCAGCTGTCCCAAGCCGCTTGCCACGCCGGGAGTGGCGGCGCTCGTGCGAAGGGCATTTATTATCAGGGTGATGGTCGCGGGGGTGGGAGCCGTGCCAGCAAGGGCATCGGTGATCGTGGTCATCAAGGGGGCAGTCACCGTTCCGGCGACGCCGCTCGCGCCGAGTGCCGCCTCGGCCGCGAGTGCCTTGGTGGCGGCCGTCGCTCCGGCCAGGCTCGCCTGGGTATTGAGGGTGGTGAGAAGTCCCGCGAGGACAGTCGGATCGTCGGTGGTCGAGAGGAGGGCGGCCGCATCGGCATTGCTGATGTCGGTGGGTATGGTGACGGTCGTCCTGACCAGGGCGGGAACGAGGGTGCCGAGGGAGGTCGTGAAGAGCGCCTGGCAGGACGATAGGACGAGCAGTGCGGCCAGGATGCCGAGGGCGAGCGGTGAGCGTCGCATGGACAACCTCCTTCAGGTGAACAAAGGGCCGCAGTGAAGCCACTGCGGCCCTCATTCTACACTATCGGCCAAAGCGCCGTATATCTCTAGGCGCGTCGGTGGTCGTGCCGCTTCCTAGAGATGGAGGGCGGCCTGGACGCTGAATCCGCTCCGTCCCTGCTCGCCGGGGACAAGGCCAAGTTCCTGGGTGAAGAGGGCCGCGTCGATCTCGATAAGATAGAGATTGAGGCCGGCGCCTACGCTGACATAGCCCTGGTTGAGGCCGGCCCTGAAGTCGAAGATCGTCAGGAACTTGATGTTGGCGCCGAGGTGCATGTAGTTCCAGGGCGAAGTGTCCCCGACTGCGCTCCCGATGGAGCTCATCATGGAAACGGGGGCCTTGAACTCCGCGTAGAATCCCGGCTCGAGGAAGCCCTTGAGGAAGCGGGGCTGCCAGGCGAGGCCTGCGGCGAGGGTCGGATCGATGGTGGTGTCGACCCCTACGGCATCGAAAAGCGAGGAGGTGCTCTTCGTCAGGTCTTCGAGGGTCCCGGACTCGACCTTGTAGCCCCGGGTGAGGTCGCGGATGGAGAGGCCTGCTGAGAGCCCGCCAAGGCGGAGCTGGACGCCGACGTCGGTGGCAAGGCCGAAGCCGGAATTTACCGTCTTCCCGAGGAGCTCCGGGCCAATGGGCGAATTGTTCACGACGGCGCCCAAGAGACCGCTCACGAGCCAGGTGCCGTCGTCCTCGACGCGGACAAAGGGGCGGATATCCGCGCCCACGGCCAGGGTGAGGGGACCAAGCTTGATCGGTATGCCAAGGCCGACGACGGCGTTGAAGGTCGCGGTCCCCTTCATCTTCGCGGTGAGGGCATCGGAACCTGAGGCGACCACGTCGGCTATGGCATAGGCGCCGACGCCGATGGAGTGGCCGGTATAGCCAAGACCCAGGGAGAAACCGCCCCCGAAGCCGTTCTCGGATATGAGGTCCTGGGCGGTGCCGGCTATGAGGCCGACGTTCTTGCTGTCCTTGAGGACATCCTGGATGGCCGTGATATTGGCCTGGGTTGGCTTAATGTAGGCCCAGGTGGAGAGGTCGGCGATCGTGAGCTGGCCCTTGGCTGAGGAGAATCCGGCAGGATTGCCGAAAAGGCTGTCAAAGCCCGTGGCCAGGGTGGTGAACGAGCCGCCCATGCCCATGGTCCTCGCGCTTTTCGCCTCAAGGGGAAGGAGGGAAGCCTGGGCCATGGTCAGCGACAAGGTGACAAAAACGAAGAGCGAAAGGGATATCAGGCGTTTCATGCTCTGCTCCTTCTCAAAGGGCCGCGGGCTTGAGGTTTGCGAAGATCAGGTCGACAACGCCGCCGAGCTGGGCGGCATTGAGGAGACTGTAGAGATTCGGGTCGGCCGTCTGGAGTCCCGCGCTGCTGGTCGCCGGGAGGGTGATCGCCGCCGAGGTGAGGACGGGCTGGTCCGCGGCCGCCACATCGGGAGATACCAGGGCCCAGATGAGGTCGGCAGTCGAGGTATAGGGCGCGCTGGTGACAGGATCGATGACCTGGGCAAAGTCCAGGCTGTTGATCACGGTCGCAAGGAGGGCAGCCTCCCCGGCGCTCGCGACCAAGGAGGAATCGACTGCCGTGGGATCCGAGGTCAGGCTCGCTCCAAGCACGTCGAGGGCGCCGGTTCCGAGGCCCGCGAATGCGGCCACGGCCGTGTCGAACTTGGCCTTGTCCATGAGCAGGGAGGCGGGGATGATCGCCGAGATCACCGACTGGGTGGTGGGCGGCGTGGTCGAATCCAGGCTGGTGAAGACGCTGGCGACATTGCTGACGATCGCCCCGGCCCCGGAGGTCTCGAGGCTGACTGCGGTGTAGAGTATGGCCGCCTGCTGGACAGTCGCCGCGACGGTGCTGGTCGTGTAGCTGTCGGACAGGGTGGCAAGGACGGCCGTGGTTGTCGCGCCCGTGCTGTCATCCGCCAAGGCCGCATAGAAATCCGCGGAAGCCAGCCCTGTCGAGGTGTAGGCGCTTGCCAGGAGATCCGCGGTGGATGAGGTCAGGAGCTCGTCGGCGGTGACCGCCACCGGCGGGGTGACCAGCTTGTATTTGACGAATTGGTTCTCGAAAAGTGCGTCGCAAGACGTAAATGCGAGACCAGCCAAAAGCGCGATGGCGAAAAGACCTTTGGATCGCGACTTCATTCACGAACCTCCTCGGTATCGATTTCACTTTTACGGTTATTGGCAATAATAGCGCAATTTGGGCTGGAAGCACAGGGCGAATTGAACTATTCCGCAGCTTGCACTCCGCCGTGCGTCAGCCCAGGCCCTGTCCCCAGGCATCGAAGGGCTCGCCCGGTCCGGCGGCCGCAGTGATGGCGCAACGAATCGCTTGCCCGGGAGGCCGCCGCCCTTCGCCGGCCAAGCCGAGGCTCAGGTAGTTTTCGCTCGTTGCGCGCTCGCCCTCCCCTTCGGCGACCGCCTCCACCTCCCGTCCGATCCAGCGCCCGACATATGCGGCGCGCCCCTGTGCCGCAAGGGCTCCCAGCCGGGCGACCCTTTCCCCGGCCACGCGTTCGGGCACCTGGGGGCGAAGCTCCCAGGCCGCGGTGCCGGGCCGCGCGGAAAAAGGAAAGGCATGGATCCAGGCAAAACCGGCCTCGGCGGACAGCTCCATGGTCTCGGCAAAATCGGCCTCGGACTCGCCGGGAAAGCCCGCGATCATGTCGGCGCCGATAAAGGGGTCGCCCTTCGCGCATCGCAGCCTGGAGCAGGCTTCGATGACGCTTCGGCCGCCGTAGCGGCGCCCCATCCGCGCGAGGACGGCATCCGAACCCGACTGGACCGCGAGATGGATATGGGGCCTGACCCTGGGCAAGGAGAAAGCCTCGAGAAAGGCATCATCCACGCGGTCAGGTTCGTAGGAGGAAAGGCGCAGGGCTATACGCGAACTTCCGGCCACGAGGAGCTCGAGCAGGCCAGGGAAGTAGATATTTCCCGAGCGATACTGGGAAAGATTGACGCCCGTGAGGACGACTTCGGCAGCGCCTGCGGACTCGAGGGCAAGGACCCGCTGGAGGGCAAGCCCAGGGGCGAGACTGTCCGAAGGACCGCGGGCAAGGCATACCCGACAATAGCTGCAGCGGTTGTCGCATCCGTCCTGGATTTTTATGGAAGGCCGCGAATGAAAGGCAAAGGACTCGGGGCTGAAGGCGAAACGCCCTCGGTCGGCACCTGCGGCACCTGCGGCACCTGCGGCACCTGCGGCACCTGCGGCACCTGCGGCACCTGCGGTGCCGACGGTGCCGACGGTGCCGACGGTGCCGGACATCCGCCATTCTCGCACCAGGTCGAGGAGCTCCCCATGGCCCTGCCATTCTTCCCCGAGGAAGTCCGCAAGTCCGTGTATCGAAGCCTTGTGCTCCCCTGTCACCACCACGACGCGCTCGTCGAGATCGGCAAGGAGGTCGGCCTCGACCTGGGCATAGCAGCCAGTGACGATGACGACGCCATGGGGATTGAGGCCCAAGGCCAGCCTGATCGCCCGTCTGGCTTTTTGCTCGGCTTTCCCGGTCACGGTGCAGGTGTTGAGGACGAAAAGCTCCGCTTCTTTCCCGGCTCCCAGGACCGTGGCGCCAGCGCGGCTGAAAGCACTGGCCAGGGATTCGGTTTCCAGCTGGTTGAGCTTGCAACCGAAGGTCTGGAAGGAAACGCGGTAGGACAGGTCCCTAACCCCTGATGGCTGACTGGACCCGGGCCTGGCCCAACGTGGCGTCTTCCAGGGAAGGCTCGAGGACAAGGGCCCGGCTGTAGGCCTCAAGCGCGCCTCCGCGGTCGTTGGCCTTTTCCCTAGCCCAACCAAGGCGCGCCCACCAGCGGGCGTTTCCGGGCACGAACTGGAGGGCCGAGGTGAAGGCTATGTCGGCATGGGAATAGCGCGCAAGCCGAAGGAAGATCTCTCCCATGAAAAAAAAGGCCCGGCCGACGCTCTCGCCTTCGGGAGAGGCGGCCACGTAATTCTGCAGGTGCTTGAGCGCTGCCTCGTTGTTCCCGAGGTTGTAGGCAGCCTCGCCGAGGATCTCGGTGATCCGAGGGTCGCGCTTGAGGAGATAGGCCTTGAGGGCGTAATTCTGGGCATCGGCGAAGCGGCCGAGGGCCAGGAGGTCGTTGCAGAGGATGACATAGGAGTCAAGGTCGTTGCCGTCCGAGCTGACAGCTTCCAGGGCCATGCGTCGCGAATCCTCGTAGCGGCCCAGGTCATGGAGGCGCTGCGCCTCGACGGCGGCATCCTGGCCCCAGGCCAAGGGGGCCAGCACGGAAAATACGAGGACGGCGAAGGCGGGGACTGGGGAGCTTTCAGTAAATCGCATCGAGCTCGGGGGCGACCATCCTGCAGATGCCGTTGAAGCGGCAACCTGTCTCCATGGTCACGATGGGGGCGGTGACATCCCCATCCACGGAACCGGTGGAAAACAACTCCACCCGGTCGCGCGCGGCGATGTTGCCTTTCACGACGCCTTTCACGGAGACGACGGCGGCCTGGATATCGGCCTCGACCACCGCCTTTTCATCCACATGGAGCTCGCTCGTGGAACGGATTTTTCCGCTCACCCTGCCCTTTATCATGAGGGGTTTCTTGAAGGTCATCGAGCCCGAAAACTCGACGTCGCCAGCAAGGACGGTATCGAGGAGCTCTTCGTCTACGGCGTTGATCTGCACTTCTGTCATGGCCTTGCCATCATAGGGTCGGTGGGGCGGCATTGGCAAGGCCGCCACAGGCGGCTAGGTCGCCACAGGCGGCCAGGTCCGGCGCGACGCTCTCGGCCGGACCGCCGGCACCAAGGGCAATCCAGAGCCTCTCAAGCCTTGCCGGCTCAAGCACCTCGGCGCGAAGGTTCGGCGAGAGGCCAAGGCCCTCCGCGGCCGCAACAATATCCGCCTCGGCGTAGCCCGCGGCCTTGAGGTTGTTCTTGAGCGTCTTGCGGCGCGAGGAGAACAGGGCACGGCAAAAGGCCGAGAACTTCTTCCGGTTCGAGCCTCCCACGGGTTGGGGCCGCGGCTTGAGGAGGACGAGGGTGCTCGTCACGCGAGGCGCAGGCCAGAATGAGGATGCCGAAAGGTCGAAGGCAAGGGTCACCTTGCAGGTCGAGGTGCAGAGGACCGAATAGGAGGAATAGTCCTTTGTGCCTGGCTTGGAAGCCATGCGGACCGCGGCCTCCTTCTGCACCGTGAAAGCCATGGGGGGCGGCGCGAAACCCAGCTCGTCGCAATCCTCGAGGATGTCCCCGACGATCGCGTTCGCCACATTATAGGGAAGGTTGCCGAAGATCAGCTCGGGCGGACCCGACTTCGCGATCTCGGCCTTCCAGGTCTTGATGAAATCGCCCTCGACCAGGTGGAAATTGGACCTTTCGCCGAAGATACGGGTCAGGAGACGGGCAAAGCCGTGGTCGATCTCGAAGACTGTCAGGTCAAGTCCGGCATCGAGGGCCAGCTCGGTCATGGAGCCGATGCCCGGGCCGATTTCCCATGCCCGCCTTGGCCCTGACCCTGCGGTTGCCGATCCGGGACCGGCCGCCTCGGGGCCGCCGGCGATGCCGAGGGCCGCCTCAAGGATCCGCTCGCGGGCCTTGCGGTTCACCAGGAAATTCTGGCCCAAGCGCTTGGACATTGCCAGGCCCTCGGCTTCCATGAAGGCGCGGAGCGAGGCGGGCGCGTCGTAGTCCAAGGGCATGTTCGGCATGGGGGAGAGCATACACGAAGGCGGCTCCGAGGACAACGGAGGCCGCCGTCATCATCGTCGCCCCTCCGGAGAGGGGCAAGGAAGGCCAGGAGGCAAAGAAGCCCATCGTAAGTGCCAAGGCGTCATGGAGGAGGAGGGAAACGGGCGCCAAGGCCAGCGCCGCCGCTGGAAAGATGCCGCAGACCAAGGCGGCGGCCATCCCCCACCAGATGAAGGCGACCACCAGCGGACCCGTCGCGATTGAGGCCGGGATACCAGCCGGATAAAGGGCGCAAAAGACAAAGGCGCAATACGGGGCGGTGGCGGCCTGGGCGGCACAGGAAGCGGCGAGGGCAGCCGAGGCCTTTGGAGGCAGGATGGGGAGGAAGAGGCGCTCAAAACGTGGCGAGAGCACGACGAGGCCGGCGAGGGCCAGATAGGAGAGGATGAAGGAAAGCCCACGCGCCGATCCGGGGTCGGCGAAGGTCTGGATGGTGAAGGCGAGTCCCAGGATCGTCCTCCCCCCTTGCGGCCGGTCCACGAATATCGCGAGGGAAGCCAGCGCGTACATGATGACCGAGCGGAGGAGGGCGGGCTCTGTCCCGGCGACGAAGACGAAGACCACGATGAGGGCGAGCGAGATCGCCTTCGCCCGCAGGGGGCCGCCGAGGGGCTTCAGGACAAGGGCCGCCGCCGCCGCGAGGATGGAAAGATGCTGGCCGGAGAGGGAGAGGATGTGGGCGCAGCCCGCCTGCTTGAAGGCGGCCGCTTCGCCGGCGTCTAGTTCGTCCCGGCTGCCGGAAAGGAGGGCTTCCAGGAGGCCTGAGGACGCGCCACCGCCGCCGGCGAGATCAAGGGCCGCGATGAAGGAGGCGCGAAGGCGGCTGCGCAGGCGCGCCAAAAAACCGGGAGGCGGCATGGTGGAGAGCCCGCGCCTCTCCGCGACGAAGAGGCCGGTGCCGCCCTTTCCTGAAGGGAGGAGGACGCCCGAATCGATGATGAGAAGGGAGCCGGCCACGAGGGCAGGTCCCTCCCTCGCCATGACCCTCATGCCGCCCCGAGCCTCCACCCGCGCCGACATCCCCGGCGCGGCCAGGACCATCTCCTCGACCTCCAGGTCATAGAAGCGGTTGCCTTTCCGCAGCGGGCTGGAATCGGCGGCAAGCCTCCCCGAGACGCCGCAGGGCTCGAAAGCCAGGGTTGGCGTACCTCGGTCTTCCCTGGGTTCCGAGGCCGCCGCAGGGGATCGCGCGGCATCCGGCCAGGGTACAGGCAGGCCGCCCTCGTCGATCCGGAGGCAGAGCCCGGCCACCAGCCCCAGACCGAAGGCCAGGACAAGCCGCGCGCGTGGGCGAAAGGCCCTGCCACAGAGGGGAAAGAGCGCCAGGCCGAGACCGCAGGTGCCGCATGCGGAGGCGAGGATGATGGCCGGCGAAAGGGGAAGGGCATAGAACGAGGCCGCGAGGCCAAGGGCAAGGCACCAGGGAGGCGTAGCGAGGCTGGGCTCGACCGACATGAGGCGCAAGGGCGGACCTCCCATCCCCCGCGCGTCCAGGCGAGGGGCGTCGATCCCCTACGCCTGTGCCTGCGGTCTACGCTTGAGGCTCCGCTGCTTCCTCGGTTCCGGATTTCGCCTGGATGTTGTACACAAAGGAGCGGATGGCGTTCTTGGTGCGGGGGCTGGGCACCGCCGCCTCGACATGGAGGACGGATCGCCTCGCCTCGCCGTCGTAATCGATGCTACGCACGACACCGCTCATCACGACCTGGAGATCGGCGATGAAGAACTGGACCTTGACCATCATGCCGATCTTCGCCTTTCCGCCGATGAGCACGGAAAAGCCGTCCTCGGAAAGGTCCTGGACGATGCAGCGGAGGCCGCTTTCACGCTCGATCTTCTCGAAGGCCCCCTCCACCCGTTTGAGTATATAGAGGGAGGCCGGCGTCTTGGCGCGGGTGCGCACCGACTTCCGTTTCTGGGTGCGGAGGAGCGATTCCGAATGGGCCAGGTGGATGACGGGGATGTTGCGGATGCGCATGTCGTCGAGGATATAGGTATCGAAGACATAGCAGGCATCCTCGCGCCGCCAGAAATAGGCGGAGGATTTCTTGCCCTTCCAGACGAAGCCCTGGGGAAGGCGGCTTCCTGAAGGATAGGTGACCACGAGGAACTGGCTGTTGTTGTCCAGGACCGTGCAGCCGAAGACACCGACGCCCTGGACAAGGAGGCGGATCCGCTGGCCCTGGGCTATCTGCCTGGAGGACTTGATCCCTGCCTTGTAGCGGGGCTGGTCGAACTCGAGCTTCTTGCGCAGGTCGTAGACCCGCTCGAGGAAGAGGGATCCCTCTCGGCCCCTGACGGAAGGCGACTGGCTGCCGACTAGCTGGGAGATGGTCTTGTCGAGATCACGGGGTGACCAGAAGATATTGGTGGAATCCTGGACCCCCGACTCGACGGCCGCCCGGGAGAGGACCCGGGTTTCGGCGAAGCTGAAGCCCGAATCCTTCCCCTTCAGGAAAAACTCCAGCCAGGAAAAGCGCTTCCGTCCCCGAAGGGAAAACGCCAGGGAAACGAGGGCGAGCACGACGACGAGGCCGACCAAGAATGCGATCATGGGGGTCTATCTCCCGAGTTTATTTTTCCAAGTATACACTACAATGTCCCTTCGTTGCATGACCGTTTTCGGAGGAAGCATGGACAAGGTCGAAGGGAATGAGCCTGGGAGCGCCGCCGGATCCGTCATGGGCCTGGCTCTCCCCGAGGAGCCATCGCCTGCCGGGGATGGCCCGCGAGCCGGGCACAGCCCGGCCAGGCCCCTGCTTGAGATCGCCCTGGTGTTCGCGGCGTTCTGGCTGACCGCCTGGCTGCCCGGAGACGCCTCCCTGACCGGGGCAGCGCTTGCCCGTCCCATCTGGCATCTATATATGGCCCTCGAGCTCATCCCCAAGGCACTCCTCCTCCTCTACCTCATGTGGGTGGAGGACGGCTTTGCGGCCTTCGGCGGCATCGGGAAGCCCAAGCGGCGCGACCTGCTCGCCGCCCTCGTCGTGGCAGGAGGGGCCTTGACCGCCGCCCTCGTCCCTGGGCAAATCGCCAGCCTCCTCATCCCCTCGCTCAAGAATCCCCTCCTCGAAGCCGCCGTCCACCCCACGGCGAGCGCCTACCTTCTCGTTCCCGCCATCATCCTCTCCTGCGCGGCGGTGGGATATGCGGAGGAGCTGTTTTTCCGCGTCTTCCTCCTCCATCGCCTCACCCAGGCAGGCCTGTCCACCGCCTGGGCAGCCTTGGCCGCCATCCTCCTATTCGCGGCCTCGCATGGCCTCCAGGGCGAGCTCGGGCTGATGATGGGCGCCATCCTCGGCTCCTGGTTTGTCTGGCGGCGCCTCCAGGGCTCGGGCCTCCACGAGCTGGCATGGGGCCACGGCCTCTACGACGCCGCCGTCATACTCATCACCCTGTACGCCGTGAAATAGGGGACAATTCCGCCCGCCGCTGTGCATACCGGGCTTCCCTGCCCTATACTGGTTCCCATGCAGGCAATAGATAAATTCCACAAGGATCTCGATGCC
The DNA here is from genome assembly GCA_025358255.1 of Spirochaetaceae bacterium. Lineage (GTDB taxonomy): Bacteria > Spirochaetota > Spirochaetia > Treponematales > Rectinemataceae > JANYKC01. The sequence goes on along the minus strand of JANYKC010000025.1, from coordinate 16,290 downwards.
GCGATCAAACGGACCGGAGGCGCACCCGAACCCCTCAAGCTCGAGGCCCTCAGGCGTTTTTTCTTCGAGCATTTCCGCAATGTGCCGGAAGAGTCCTTGGCGGCCCTCTTCACCACCTTCCTCGAGAAATGGCGCATGGGCGAAGGGCCCGCCTTGGCCTGGCTCGGAGGAGTCTCCAGCCTCCTCCTCATGGAATACGACAGGACGCCTTTCACCATCGAAGAGTGGGCTGACATCAGGGAATCGATCGTCGTCGCCTCGGATGAGATTGACCTGGAGCTCCTGTCCTATGTGATGGGTCTCGTCCTCGAAAACGGAGCCCTCTAAAGGTGGCCTCCTGGTTCGAGGAAGAGGCTTTCTGGACCAGGTTCGCGCCCCTCATGTTCGACGAAAACCATTGGGCTGAAGTGCCTGCCGTCGTGGATGGCATCCTCCGCATGGCCGACATCGGCATTCCGCGCTGCGGGCAAAAGCCTCCGGCCATCCTGGACAGCTGTTGCGGGGTTGGCAGGCACAGCCTGGAACTGTCCCTCAGGGGCTATGCCGTCACCGGCATCGACATCACCCTCCCCTACCTCGAGGCCGCCAGGGAGAGCGCCGAGGCCTTCGGTTGCTCCCCGGAGTTCCTCCGGGCAGACCTGCGCGATTTCACCCGACCAGGGGCCTTCGACCTGGCCATCAACCTTTTCAGGAGCTTCGGCTACTTCGACTCACCCGAGGAGGACCGCCAGGCCCTGGCCAACATCAGGGCATCCCTGGCGCCTGGCGGGGTCTTTGTCCTTGACGCCCTGGGAAAGGAAGTCGCGGTGCGGGAATTCTCCGGAGGCGAATGGTTCGAACGCGACGGCTGGACCGTCCTCACCGAATACGGCATCGAGGGGGACTGGGAGGGCCTGCGGCACCGCTGGATCCTCATGAAGGACGGGGAAAGGTTCGAACGCAGCTTTGTCATGCGGCTCTATTCGGCCTCGGAAATGAGGAAACTCCTCCTGGACGTGGGTTTTGACCGGGTGGAGATCCATGGCGACACCGACGGCGGGCGCTATGACGAGAAGGCCACGAGCCTCGTGGCGGTGGCCAGGGTCCCTGCCTGATCGCGTTAGGCGGAATCGGATACACCCGGGGTAGGGACCTAAAGTCCTGTCAGATTCGCTTCGCTCAACTGCGAAAGCCGCAGAGCCCTGTCCCGCAGGACCGGTGGCGGGATAGGGCTCAGGCGTCCTGTATCTGACAGGACACTAGGAGGTTGATTTTCCCCGATCTCAGGCTACAATTGAAGGCAGAGGCGCGCATCGTGTCAGCCGCGCCCCAAATATGTCCACGTCGGAAGGCGCCATGACAACCAGCAAGATCGGCCTCAAGCTCGCCAATGGCGAGTTCTATCCGGTCCTCGATGAGGGAAGCGCGGCACGAAAGCGTCTCGTGGTCACCACCGTCCAGGATGGCCAGCGGAGTGTCCAGATAGACATCTATCGGGGAGCTTCCGCCACGGTCGCGGGGGCCGAGTACGCTGGCAGCCTCGTCATCGACAATATCCCCTTCGCCCCGAAAGGCGAGCCCGACATCCGCGTCGACCTGGGACTGGACGAGGACGGAAAACTCACCGCCTACGCGGAGGAGCTGTCTTCGGGCGAGCACCAGAGCCTTGAGGTCTCCCTTGAGGCGCTTACCGAGGAAAACAGCTACGAGATCCCCGATTTCGCCTTCGAGGAAGAGACCGACAGCCTCCCGCCCGAGGCCGAAAGCCTTACACCGGGGAACGAGGGATCACTCCTTACGGCTGCCTCCGCCATCCTCGATGCGGAATCCTTCAGCATCGAGGACGACGAGCCCTTCACCTTCGACTCCAAGTCCCCAGACGGCGATTCGGATGAAGCCGGCTTTGACATGGAGACGCCGGATTTGGGCGGCCCTCCCTCCGGCCGCACGCCCTCCCCCTATGCGACAACCTATACCGGCGAGGAAATCGTCGGGGAACCGGTCGCCGAGGTTAAGCCGAGAAGGAAGCCCCTGCCTGTCATCCTCTTTGTCCTCCTCGTATTGGCCGTCGTCCTCGGCGGCGCCTGGCTTGTCTACCGCTTCATCCTCACGCCCCAGACGGGCAGCATCGAGCTCGCTGCCACGACCCCCGCTCCCGCCCAGCCCGCGCCCGCCCAGGTGGCGGTGCAGCCCGCGGCCACGCCGGCCGCGGCCGCCACTCCCGCTCCGGCACCGGCTGCGGCGCAAACAACCCCCGCGGCGGTGGCGACCCCACCGGCGAATGCGACTCCCCCGGTGGCCACCAAGCCCGCCACGCCGACGGTGAGCCCCCCTGCCAATCCCGCGAAAAAGCCAGGTGTCTACTACAAGCTGCGCTGGGGTGACACCCTCTGGGACCTCGCCTACACCTTCTATCGAAACCCCTGGCTTTTCGGAAAAATCGCCAAGGCCAACAAGATCAAGAATCCTGACTTCATCCTCGCCGGCAAGACCGTCTGGATCCCTCCTCGCTGATAGCCAGGCGCTGATAGCGAGGCGCTGATAGCGAGGCGCTTCCCGCCCATGCTCTCCCCGGGCGGGAAGGCAGGCGGGGGCTGGATGACGGCCATGCGTGAATGCTACTCTCGACTGGCCCATGCTAACCTCAAATTTTTCCCCCCGTCGCCGGTCCACGACCCTCCTCGTGCTTTTCGCGACAACCGAGCTCCTGGTCGCATCCTGCCAGGATGCTGGTCCCTTCGGCATGACCGAGGCGGCCTTTGCCCGTGCCCTCGCGGAAAAGGACAGCGCCACCATCCTTGCCCTCCCAGCCTCGCGCCTGGATCGCCCAGGTTCCGGCGGCCCGGCCACGTATTTCTATACGGCACGCTGGCTCGAAATCCTGGTCTCGGCGGCCGATGCCCGAAGCGGCTCCACCAAGGCCCTGCCATCCGAGGACAGCCAGAGTCCGGAAAGCCCGGGCCGTGAATCCGGCCTCGCGGCACCCGGGAAGGCCGCGGCGGACGGCGCGGAGCAGGATGGGCCGCCGGTGGAGATACCCCAGGCTTTATCCGGGATGGGGAGCGGAACCAAGCCGTCCGTGGACGTGTCGGGCCCTCGGGCAAGGATACGGGAGCTTTACTCGAAGGCCTTTGAGACCTGCACAGGCTACCTCCAGCGGGAAGCGGGACTCTCCCTCGTGGCAGCCACGGCCGAGGATGCCCGCCGCGCCTCCCTCGGCGCCAGGAACGAAGAAGCCGCTGGCCTCTGGCTTCTCCTCCTCGAGCATACCCAGAATATCGGGGACAGGCTGGGGCCTATCGCCCAGGTCCGTCGCGCCCGGCTCGATGCCCTTGACGCCTTGGGCAGGGATGCCGAACTTGTCCGTGAATGCGCCCAGTTCCGCTCGCTTTTCGCCGAGCGGACCTCCGGGGACGACGGGCTATTGTATTACGTGGGAAGCGCGGCCAAGCGCCTCGGCATGAAGGAATGGGCTCCTTCGCTCCGGGCCATCCTCTTCGATCGTCCTGTCAGTCCCTGGACCAGGAGGACGCTTGGTTTCCTGTCTTCGTCGCTCCCCCAGGACGGTTCCGGAGAGATCACCCAGACCGAGCTCGACGCGGCTGCCATGCGCATCGCCGTCGCTGACCGCGACTACGGCAAGGCATGGCACCTGGCCCTCAAGGCGAGAAGCCTGGTATTTTCTCCGACCTGTCCGGAGGCCTTGGTCGCGGATGCGGGCAAGGCATGCCTGTACTCGGGATCCTCCAAGGAAGGCCTCGAGCTTTTCGCCGCCAACTTCGGAGCCTGGCCGGCCGAGGGCAAGGTCAAACCGCACAAGGGCGAGGAGCGCGAAACCGCATGGACATCGGCCTTCTACCGCGCCCGCTTCCTGCGCGCCTTGGAGCGCTGGGACGAGGCCGCAAGCCTGTTCTTCCTCCTCCCTCCCCTTGCGCCGAGCACGGAGGACGCGGACGCGGCCCTCTGGTACGGCGCAGATGCCTCCATGAAGTCGGCCAAGCTGGCGATAGGCAAGCCGGTCAAAGGCAAGGCGCCTTCGCCCGAGGTCCTCAAGGGCAGGAACGCGGCCTATCGCCAGTTCCAGCTCAAGACCCTCGAGAAGATCTCCTGGGACTGGAGCCAGGCTGCCGTCTTCAATGACCTTGCCGACAGCCTCCTTCGTGACGCGATAGCTGCCAAGGACTGGAACCTGGTGACCGACTTCGCCGCGAAGCTTGGCCCCCGCTTAAGCCCCCTCCTCGACGCGCGCTCGACCTATATCGCCGGAAGGGCGGCGGAGCTGAAGCTTGGCGGCAAGGTGGCCGTGGCTGGCAAGACCCCGACGATGAAAGGAGCGCCAGCCACGGCTGTCCCGAACCCGGTTCCTGCCGACGGATCGTCCGAAATCGATGGCCCGACCCTCCCGCGCGAGGCGGCTGCCTTCTTCCTTGCATCCTCCTCACGGAGCGGGGCGCCTACCTATTACCGCATCCTTGCGCATCGCCGTCTGGGCATCGATCCCGAGCTCATCCCCGCGAAGGCGGAAGCGCCTCCCGGCGCCATGGCCGCCGATGGCTCCGGAGGAAAGGCCGATCCGGAAAAGGAGAGCCCTTCCGAGACGGAGGAATTCCTTCTCGGATTCCTGGACTTCAGCCTCCAGGACCAGGTTTTCCCCGAGGCGAAAGCCCGTTTCAGCGAACTCGACGTGCCTGCCCTTCGCCGCCTCGCCGATGCCCTTGCCGCGCATGGCGACTATGCCTCCTCGATGCGCATGGCCCTGGCCCTCGGGGAAAAAAAGGAATGGAAGGCCGATTACCGGGATCTTGAGCGCATCTATCCGCGGCCTTTCCTTGCGGAAGTCCAAGGGCTCAAGCCCAGGCCCGAACTGCCGGAATACATCCTTTACGGGCTTGTCCGCTCAGAGAGTTTTTTCCGCCCCCAGATCGTGAGCGGCGCCGGCGCGGTGGGACTCGCACAGCTCATGCCCGCGACCGCCGCCGAGATCGCCAAGGCCATCGGCTTGAAAAACTACGACCTGACCCTGCCTGCGGACAATCTCAGGCTAGGCGCGATCCATTTTGCCCAGCTTCTGGACCGGACCGGCAACCATCCCCTCCTGGCCATGTTCGCCTACAACGCGGGCGGCGCCAGGCTCAAGCGCTGGCAGGCCGAGAACGCAGGCTTGTCCGACGACTTGTTCCTGGAGGCCCTATCCTTCGAAGAAACCCGCCAGTACGGAAGGAACATCCTCCAGGCGGCCTTTTTCTACGGGGCTTTGTACTATGGGATGGATTGGAAAGCGACGGTGGATGGGGTGATGGGCCCGGCGGCGCCAGGAGCCAACTAGGCGGCGAAGGAAAAAAGCATGCCGGTCTCCACGGGAACCGCGGGCACGTAGGGCCGCGCCGGCGCCTGGGCCTTGGCATGGAGTTCTGAACCGTACTGCTGGATGAGGGCGTCCACCCGTCCGGGCGTCAGGTCGCGCGGGGCTTCCGCCGCCTGCAGCGGCTGGGCCTTGATGCTCTCAAGACGGCCGATGAGGGTGTCGAGGATCTTGAGGCTGTCTATGCTCATGGTGCCGGAGCCCGAGGGGGCCGCCACACCCGCGACATGCTGGAAATTCGCGTAGAGGAGCTGGGATGCCGCGACGGGGAAATTGAGCCGGCCCGAGCCGCCGCTCGATGAATAGCTGTAGGCAAGCGGAATGAAACCGGACGCTGCATCTGTCATCATGGCTGGCCTCCATTTCCAATATCGAACGAAAACGGGAGCCTCTTTAGCCATCTTTTCCCGCTTGATGGACGCCCGATTCTCCTCCATGCTGTTGCCATGGAACTTCCCGCCCCCCTGCCCCGTCCGGACGACGGGACCCTCTACCGCCTCCTCGTGGAATGGAGCCGCGACGTCATCTGGATCATGGACCTCTCCCTGCGGACGACCTATATGAGTCCGGCTGTCGAAAGGGAACTCGGCTACACGAGCGAGGAATACATCGCCCTTCCCTTCGACCAGCGCCTGCCGCCGGAGTCAAGGGAGATGGCGGGGCGCATGTTCGGGGAACTGCTCGCGGAGCTGGAGACCGGCGGGGATCCCATGACCATGAAGGCGCGCAGCTTCGAGATGCTCTACCGCCACAAGGACGGCCGCCTCATCTGGGGCGAGGTGAGCATCGAGGTGCTTTGGGACGACGAAGGGCGGCCGCGAGGCATCCACGGGGTCACGCGGAACGCGGACGAGCGGCGGCGATGGAAAAACGCCTTCGCGGAAAGCGAGAAGAAATGCCGCGACCTCGTTGAAATGCTCCCTATTGGTATTTTCGAATGCTCCTTGGACGGTCGGCTCAGCCTGACGAATCCCGTGTTCAATGCCATGGCTGGCCTTCCCCCGGGTGCCGATCCGTCGGAGCTGGACATCATGCGCAACATCCTGCTGGACGACCAGGGAAGGGTCCGCCCGGCCATGTCGAAGAGGCTCGCGGGCGAGCGCAGCTTCGGCGACACCTACACCGCGGTGCGGCGGGACGGCACGCGCTTCCCCGTGGAGCTCCATGCCGGCGTCATCGAGGAGGACGGCCTCCCCGTCGGCTTCAGGGGCGTGGCCATAGACGCGAGCGCCAAGAAGCGCAGCGAGGAGGAGACCCTCAAGACCAGCAAGCTCGAGGCAGTCAGCCTCCTGGCGGGAGGCATCGCCCACGATTTCAACAACATCCTCGCGGCGGTGATGGGCAACCTGAGCCTCGCCAATCTGGGCCTCGGGGAACTCCCCATGGAAGGGCTCGAGGGCCCGAAGCGCCTCCTCGGTGAGGCCGAGCAGGCCATCCTGCGGGCCCGGGACCTGACGCGGCGCCTCATCACGGTCTCCTATGGCGGGCAACCCGAACGCGAACCCCTCGATATCGGGGAGCTCGTACGGGAAATCGGCAACTTCAACACGGCGGGCTCGGCGGTGCGCTTCGAGCTCGTGGTGGAGGAGGACCTTCCGGACATCGAGGCCGACCGGAGCCAGGTCTCGCAGATCGTCCAGAACATCGTCATCAACGCGGTCCAGGCCATGCCCAAGGGGGGGACTGTCCAGGCCCGGCTCTCACGGGAGATCGGTCCCCGGGAGGCGAACCTCCCGGCGGGCGAGTGGTTCCGCCTCGACATCGACGACGAAGGCCCTGGAGTGCCGGAGGCGATCAGGGGCAGGATTTTCGACCCCTATTTCACGACCAAGTCGCGCGGCACGGGCATCGGCCTAGCCGTCTGCCTGGCCGTCGCGAGGAACCATGGCGGCGACATCGTGGTAGGGGACGCTCCCGGGGGCGGGGCGCGATTCAGCCTCTTCCTTCCCGCGAACCCGGGCAAGGCAATATGTGACGAGGACGAATGCGTCGAGGCCGCCAAACCCACCCGGGGATTGCGCATCCTTTTCGTGGACGACGAGGAGGCGATCAGGCGCCTCGCCGGCGAGATGGCCACCAGGGCCGGGTACCGCCTGCGCTCAGCCTCTGGCGTGGAGGAGGCCTTGGCCCTGTGGGAAAGCGAGGAGGTCGAGACCAGGAGCTTCCAGCTTGCCATCGTCGACCTGACACTGAGGGGGGACCAAGGCGGACGCGAGCTGCTTTCGCGGCTCAGGGAAAAATCGCCCAGCCTCCCGGTCATACTCTCCACCGGCTACGAAGACAGCCTGAGCCTTTGGGACTGGAAGTCCGCGGGCTTCGCCTCGAGCCTCAGGAAGCCCTACGGCATGGAAAACTTCGTGAACAGCATCGAAGCGGCGATCAAAGGCAACACTACTTTGTCGAGGCCTTGAAAAGCCGGTCATTGACCGCGCGCCCAAGACCGCGCTCCGGAAGGCGCTCGGCCCAGATCTGGTCAAATCCAAGGCGATCCAGTTCGTGCAGGGTCGAGAACAGCCGCGCCGCGGCCTCCACGAGGTCCCCTTGCACCGAGAGGAACCTGCGCACGGCGAACCGCGCCTTCCCGGGAGTGGCGTCGAAGGCCGCGCTCGAGGCCCCGTCGAAAAAGAGGGCGACCGCCCTCCCCTCCGGCTCCGCCTTTCCAAGCCCGCCTGAGTCCACGAGGAAGAGGGGGGTGCGCGGGGCATAATGGCTTGGCAGCTGGCCAGGGCTTTTTGGCGCGCTCACGATGCGGTCCCAAAGGTCGACCTTGCCGACGACCTCCTCGATTTCCTCGACCGGCATCCCGCCCGGCCTCAAGACCAGGGGACGCTCTCCGGTCAGGTCCAGCACCGTTGATTCCACGCCTATTCGGCAAGGGCCGCCATCGACGATGAAGTCCACCTTTTCGCCAAGCATGGCGGCCACGTGGGCGGCTGTCGTGGGCGAAAGGTAACCGAAGGGATTGGCGCTCGGGGCCGCCACGGGGGTGCCGGCGGCGCGGATCACCTCCTGGGCTATCCCGTTGGCCGGGAAGCGGAGGGCCACGCTCGGCAGGCCGCTCGTCACCAGGTCGGGCACCTCCTCCCGCTTGGGCAGGATGAGGGTAAGCGGACCGGGCCAAAGCCTTTCCATGAGCCTGCCTGCCGAGGCGGGAAGGTCACGGGCCACGCGCTCGACCTGCGCCAGGTCGGCGATATGGACGATGAGGGGATCAAAACTGGGCCTGGCCTTGGCCTCGAAGACGCGGGCCACCGCGACTTCATCGAAGGCGTTCGCGCCGAGTCCGTAGACGGTCTCGGTGGGTATGGCCACGAGGCCGCCGTGGGCAAGGGCTTGGCCGGCGCGGCGCAGGTTCTCGGGTGTGGGAGCCAGGATTTCCATGTCCCGCGATGATACGCCCCAAGGGCGCGGTGCTTCAAGGGAGCCTTTGCCAGCGGACCTGCGGCGCCTTGCCTATCTCGAGGCCAGGTAGGCCCCAGGACCCTCATGCTCGAGGCGATCCGCCTTGGCCTTGACCTCTGACTCCATCCTGGCAGCGTAGGCCTCCAGGCCACGGAGCAGCTCGGGGCGCGAAAGGGCTAGGACGCGCAGCGCGAAAAGCCCGGCATTCCGCGCGCCGTCCACGGCCATCGTGGCCACCGGCACCCCCGGCGGCATCTGGACGATGGAGAGGAGGCTGTCCAGGCCATCCAGGCCCTTGCCACGGATCGGCACCCCGATGACCGGGAGGCGCGTCAGGCTCGCGACCATGCCGGGGAGATGGGCGCTGCCGCCTGCCCCCGCGATGATGAGCTCGAGGCCGCGCCCCGCTGCCCCTTGCGCGTACTCCACGAGCCGGAGAGGGGTCCTGTGGGCGGAGACGATGGTCGTCTCGCAGGCCACGCCGAATTCCGCGAGCGCTGCCGAAGCCTCGGCCATGACGGCAAGGTCGGAATCCGAGCCCATGATGACGCCGACGAGGGGAGCCGCTTTCCTGTCCATGGCCGAATCCTAACCCCGAGGCCTGGGCCGGCGCTAGGGGATGGAGCCGGCCGGCGGCCGCCGGCCGCCGGCCGCCGGCCCTCAGGGCGCCGGCCCTCAGGGCGCCGTGGCCGCCCTCAAGGCCTTGGCCCAGGCGGCGAGGATCCTGTCGATTCCGGCGTCCACCACGCCGTTCACGCGTTCCCTCGAGGGATCGGCCCGGTAGAAATCCACCGACTCGCGGATGCCTTCATGGAAGCTCACCGTGGTGCGGAATTCCGGCACGAGGCGCTTGAGCTTGGAGCAGTCGAACAGGGCGCTCCAGCACTTGTCGCCGAGGAAGTGCGCTCCCATCTCGGGATCGACCAGGGCGATGAAACTGGAGGGGATGTGGACGATCCTCGGGGCGACCCCCAGGGCTGCGCCGAGAGCCTCGTGTATCGCATCCCAGGTGAGGGCCTCGTCTCCGGTGATCTGCACGACCTCGCCGTAGGCCGCGCGGTTCCCGAGGAGGCCGACAAGGCCCACCGCGAAGTCGCGGGCATGGGTGAGGGTCCACAGGGCTTGCCCGTCGCCCTGGACGATGACCTCGCGGCCATCGAGCATCCGCCTCGCGACCGTGAAGTCCGAGGAGGTGAAGCCCGTGGGCACCCATCCGACCCCGTAGGTATGGGAGGGCCGCACGATCGTCACCGCCATGCCTCCCTTTTCCGCCTCGCCGGAAAGGAGGCGCTCGCAGGCGATCTTGTCGCGCGAGTATTGCCAATAGGGGTTGTCCAGCGGCGTGGATTCCGTGATGACATGGCTCACCGGGGGCTTCCTGTAGGCGGAGGCCGAGCTGATGAAGACGTACTGCGGCGTGACGTGCCGGAACAGGCGCAAGGAAGCCTCGACCTGGGACGGCAGGTATGAGATGAAATCGACCACGGCGTCGAAGGCCTGGCCGGCCAGGACCTTGGCGACCGACACCTCGTCCCGAACATCCGCGTTGAGCGACACCACTGTGGCCGGCACGCGACCGGGGTGGTTGCCGCGGTTGAGATGCCAGACCTCCATGCCCTTGGCGAGGGCACGCAGGCTGCAGTCGAGGGACAGGTTGCCGGTTCCGCCGATGAACAATACCTTCATGCTCGCTCCTCCTGAGGTTTCTTCCCTGGTGCTACTCGATTATCTTCCACCCAACCCCACTCGCTCCGCAATCCTCCGATAGGAGGGCGGCGAAACGCCCGCAGCAGGCTTCGAGGTCGTGGCGCGGGTCCTTCGCGGGAGCGTAGACCACGGCCACGATGGCTCTGCAGCCCTCGAAGACCTTCGTCGCCATCGCGTCCTTCACGGGGTTTCCGCAAGGCTCCCAGCCGCCCTCCGCGGTGCGGCGGCAGACGAGGAGGAGGTCCTCGAGGTCGATCGCCTGGCCGCCTTGGTTGAAGACATAGGCCTCCCCGGGGAGGCCTCGGCGGAGGAGGAGGTCGGTCCCCGATTTGGCCGCGTCGAAGATGCTGGCCGGGTAGCCCCAGCACAGGCTGACGGCGTTGTTCGCGTCCACGGGGCCATTGACCAGGGGATAGGCCCCGAAGGGATCGCCTGGTGGAAGGCCGCCGCCTGGCGTTTCGCCTGGCAATGCGGCGCCGAGGAGATACTCGCTCGAGGGTTTCGACCTGCCCGCCGGCTTGTAGTTGCCGTGGCGAAGCATGGCCCGGACCGCGGACTTCCGCTCTGGCGGCAGCCAGGCCTCGCCGGCTTCCCTAACCCGCCCGAGCAGCTCGGCGAGCCATGGCGAGGGGCGGTCGCGGCTGGACACAGGGGCGAGCCCGTCTGCCCAGACGAGGCCGGCACGCAGGGGTTTGGGATCCAGGGACGGATCGAGGGTCAGGACAGGTTGCGGATCGCTCATGTCGCCTCCAGCCGGATCAGCGACCTCGCGCGCTCGGCCTTCTCGATGGCCTCCTCGCGGGTCTTCGCTATCGCGGTGAGGTGGCCCATCTTGCGGAAGGGCCTCACCTCGACTTTTCCATACAGGTGGACGGTCACTCCGGGGATGGCCAAGGCCTCCTCGAGGCCATGGCAGGCCGCCCGGCCGCACTGCCCCGCCCCGCCGAAGAGGTTGACCATCATTGCGGGCGCGAGAAGCCCGGGCGAGCCCAGGGGCAGGCCGAGGAGGATGCGGAGATACTGGTCAAACTGGCTCGAGACGCAGGCCTCGATGGAAAAATGGCCCGAATTGTGAGGTCGGGGCGCCACCTCGTTCACGAGGAGGGAGCCATCGGCCAGGAGGAAAAGCTCGACGCCAAAGACTCCTGCCGCGCCCGCACCGCCGGTGGCTACGGTGCCGCATAACGCGTCGACGCAGGCAAGCGCGATTTTCCTCGCCCTCGACTGGATCGCGGCGTCCGCGCGGGCGGGGACCAGGACGGAGTCGCAGAGGTTGGCGGCCGGATCGAAGACCATCTCGACGCAGGGATAGGCGACTGAACGGCCATCTGGGCCGCGCGCCACCACCACGGCGAGCTCCTTCAGGAATTCGACCTTCCCCTCGACGATGCTGGGCACGGGGAGGCAAGCGCCGTGGCCGTCAGTGATGACCTTGACGCCCTTTCCGTCATAGCCTCCACGACGCGCCTTCTGCACGGCCGGGTAGCCGCCCAGGGCGGCGACGGCTCCATCGAGGGCCTCGCGTGTTGGCGCGTCGCCCTCGACGACTGCCCAGGGCGCCGAGGGAATGCCCGCCTTGTCCCAGAGCCGCTTTTGGGCGGCCCTGTCCTGTATCGTCCGCAGGATGGCCGAAGCGGGGATGACGAGCTTGCCGCCCGCCTCCAGTTCGGCGAGGGCATCGGCATTCACGTGCTCAATCTCGCAGGAGACGACGTCGGACATGGCTGCCAGCTTGAAGATCGAATCCCTGTCCTCGAGGGGGCCGAGGACTGCCTCGTCGGCAAGGCCTCCGGCCGGGCAAGGCCATTCGGGGGCGAGGATCGACACGTGGGCACCGTACTTCCCCGCCTCCTCGATGGCCATGCGTCCAAGCTGGCCACCGCCGATGATGCCGATCTTCCTCATGCTTCCTCCGGTCGGGGGATGGTCGCCTTCGCTTGCCTTCCGCGGTTCAGTCTTCCTCGTCCTGTCCGGTCACGCGCTGGCCGGGGACGGTCTCGAGGTCGGCGAGCAGACTGGGCAACCTAAGGGTTGCCTGCGGCCCCTCGGTGGCCTGAAGCCGGTCGGTCGCCAGGCGGTTCGCCGGCGGCGTGTTGATCTTGTTGTGCATGTCCGGGTTCCGTACAAGGTCCCGTGGCTTCGAGCCCTGGGAAGGCCCGACGATGCCTCGTTCCTCCATGAGCTCCACGAGGCGGGCAGCTCGGTTGTAACCGACCTTGAGCTTGCGCTGGATGTAGGAGGCGCTCGCCTTGCCTTGCTGGAGGACTATTTCCAGGGCCTGCTCGAACAGCGGATCGCCGTCGGCGTCGTCGAAGAGGGTCGGCCCTTCGTCCTCCTCGTCCTCGTCGATGAAGATCTCCTCGTCGATGTAATTGGGCGCACCCAGGGTCTTCACGAATTCGACCGATTTCTCAACCTCCTCCTCGGAGACGAAGGCGCCCTGCATGCGGATCGGGAAGGGGTCCCAGGCGCTCGCGAAGAGCATGTCGCCCCGTCCCAGGAGCTTCTCGGCGCCCACCATGTCGATGATGATGCGGCTGTCGAACTTGGACGCGACCATGAAGGCGATGCGGCTCGGGATGTTGGCCTTGATGAGGCCGGTGATGACGTCGATCGATGGCCGCTGGGTGGCGAGGACGAGGTGGATGCCCACGGCGCGTGACATGGCCGCGAGGCGGGCCAGGGTCGACTCGAGCTCCTTGCCCGTCGTGGCCATGAGGTCGGCGAACTCGTCGATTACCACGACTATGTAGGGCAGCTTCTCCTGGACGAGGGCCTTGTCCTTGATCTTCCGGTTGTAGCTCTTGATGTCGCGCACGCCAAGGCGGTCGAGCATCGAGTATCGGCGCTCCATCTCGCAGATGCAGTACTGGAGGGCCTGGAAGGCGCGTTTGGGCTCGGTGATGACGGGCGTGAGGAGGTGGGGAACGTCGTTGTAGAGCTTGAGCTCGACGATCTTGGGATCTATGAGGATCATCCGGACTTCCTCCGGCGAGCGGCGGAAAAGGATCGAGAGGATGATGGAGTTGACGCAGACCGACTTGCCCGAGCCCGTGGCGCCGGCGATGAGGAGGTGGGGCGTCTGCACCAGGTCGATGAACTGGGCCTCGCCCGCGATGTCCTTCCCCAGGACCACGGGGATCTCCATCCTGGTCGCCCTGAATGCCTCGTTCTCCACGATCTCCTTGAGGCTCACGATGGAGCGGCGCTCGTTGGGCACCTCGATGCCCACGGCGTGCTTGCCGGGTATGGGAGCCACGATGCGGACACTGGAGGCGGCCAGGCGGAGGGCGATGTTGTCGGAAAGGTTGGCGATCTTGGAGAGCCTCACGCCAGGCGCGGGGAGTATCTCGAACATCGTGATCACCGGCCCCTTCCTGATGCCGGTGACCTCGGCCTTGATGTTGAACTCGGCCAGGGTCTCCTGGAGTACCTCCGCGGATTTCCTCGTCTTGTCGTCGATGATCCAGTACTGGCCATCGGGATAGACATTGAGGAGGCCTTCCACGGGCACGGAGTAAGCCTTGGGCGCCTTGCGCGCCAGAACGCGCCTGACGGCCTCCGCCTTCGCGTTCTCGGCTCGCAGGGCTTCGCCCGCGGCTATGCCTGCGGCCTCGTCGTCCACCGAGGCCAATGAAGCCGCGACCGCCGCTCCGGCCACCGTCCCCACCGCAAGCGAACCGCCCTGGCCAGGAGGCACGGAGGTGAACTCGATCGTATGGCGGGCGCCTCGGGTCCCGAAAAAAAGCGGGATGGGCAGCTCCACGACAGGCGGCGCTTCCTCGGACATCGGGGCCTCCGACGAGGGGATGGGCGACCCTGCCGCGGCAGGTCCGGGGACAGTGCTACCGTCCGCGCTGCCTGTGGCGCTGCCTGCGGCGTTGCCTGCGGCGCTGCCTGCGGCGCTGCCTGCGGCGTTGCCGGCGGCCATTTCGGCGTCAATCTCCGAAGAGATCTTCGCGACCAGATCGATGGCGGCATCGCGAGCCTGGGCGAGGATGAGGTCCTCGTCGATGTAATCGGAGGAGGCAGGCGGAAGGGGAGCGCCCATGCCCGGCTTGCCGCCCGAGGATAAGGTCGCTTCCAATCCGTCAAGGCTCCGTAGCTTTGGAGCGGGAGGAAGCTCGGGCACCGAAAACTCAAAAGGGTTTTGCCCTCCGTCGATGTCGTCTGCCCCTGGCTCGCGTTCAGGACGAGGGGATTCCTCGGGGACAGCGCTTCCTGCCCTCCTTTCCGCGAATTCCCGGGTCAGGGCCGCTGAAAGGAGCCGACGGGGGGCTTCCCCCCTGGAGAAGTCGCCGGCGAAGGGGCGGGATTCGCTTGGTGATGCAGGCCTGTCCCCCAAGAAACCGTCCTCGTCATCGATTTCCGCCAGCGGGAAAAAGCGGAAAGCCAGGCGGACCAGGACCAGTCCAAGGAAAAGCGCGAAAAGGACAGCCATGAAACCGAGGGAGGGAAGACCGAGGGCTTCGAGCACGGGGGAGGCTTGGAGGAGGGCGGGATCGGCAGTGAGGCGCGCGAACAGCGCAAGGACCAGGAAGGGGAGGACCGACCCGATCAGCATGAAAATCGCGGCAGGCCGGAAACCGGGGAGGAAGCAGACGACGGCGGCCGCTGCAAGCCAAAGGGGGATGAAGAATGCGGCCCAGGAAAAGGAGCCGACAAGGAAACCGCCAAAGGAGAAAACCATGGTCTCGGCTTTGCCGGCACCTGCGAGGAGTATGGTGACAAGGACGGCCGCAAGGGAAAAGGCCAGGCTGACGACCCGGCTGGCGGTCGAGGATCGGGATTGATTCGCCATTTGAAAGGACTCCCTGGCTGTCGCGTCCCCGGACCCTCCGGACCGGGGCGCAAAAAGGCCTCTATTGCCTATCGGCCAGTTTTCAAAGGAGGAAAAGCCCCGCGATTCCAACCGGCACAAGGTAGAGGGCGAACCAGGCGAACTTGCCCCGCTTCACGATGTTCATGAGGAACTTGAGGGCCAGGATGCCGCTCACGAAGGCGATGAGGGTGGCCAGTGCCAAGGAGAGGTATGGTACGGTGTTTTCGAGCTTGCCCGCATCCTTCAGCTCGAAGACAAAGGCCCCGAGGATGGCGGGGATTGCGAGGAGGAAGGCAAACTCCCCCGCTTCCTCACGTTTCATCCCGCCGGCCATCCCCGCGGTGATGGTAAGGCCGGAACGGCTTATGCCGGAAAACACGCCCAGTCCCTGGCCAATGCCGACAAGGAGGGATTCCTTGATCCCGATCTTGGCATAGCCCTTGGTCCCAGGCTTGAGAAAGCCGGCGGCCACGAGGACGGCCGCGGTGATGAGGAGTTCGATGGAGACGAGCTTGGGGCCTTCAACCGGCAGGACCTTCTGGATCGCATAGCCCATGACGCCGGTCACCGCGGTCGCCACAAGGAGAGGAATGATTATGGCGAGGTTGTCCTCGTCCTGGGGGCGGGTCGGTTTGCGGGTGGCCCAGCGGCCGAAAGCCACGAGGATGCCGCCGATGCGCTTGCGGAAAACGATGAAGACCGCAAGGAGGGTCGCCAGGTGGAGGATGATATCGAAAAGGAGGGGCACGTCGGCAAGCCCGAGGACATCCTTGAAAAGGACGAGGTGGCCGCTTGACGAAATGGGAAGGAATTCGGCGATGCCCTGGACGAGACCTAGGATAATGGCTTGTAGCATGCTCATGTCATGATTATAGCTTATGGCGGGGCAAAGGTCAGGGAGCCTTCAGGACTGTCCCTGCGCTTCATGACGAATTTTCTTTATTTCCGAGTCAAAGACTCGTATATTCATTATCTCCACTTGATCCTTCGGGGATTGAACGTTACTATGACCGAAACC
>JANYKC010000097.1 GCA_025358255.1 Spirochaetaceae bacterium | reverse complement strand
GACCGTCTCATGCATCATTCGAAGATATTTTCCCTCTCGGGGGAGTCGTATCGCATCACGTCAAAGAAGGAGGAATAACCCGTCGCAGGGTGGGGATTCTTATTTACCGAATAGTGGGGAAAACTACTTGCCATTTCCACCCTCGTAGGCCTGCCCGACCATGTCCTGGGGCGCTATCCCCACGAGCTCTCCGGCGGCATGAAGCAGCGCGTCGTGATCGCTATGGCCCTTTTCCTGGAACCTAAGGTCATCGTGATGGACGAGCCGACGACGGCCCTCGATGTCATCGTCCAGGCCCAGATCCTCAACCTCATCAAAGACCTGAAGACGGAGCACGGGATATCGTACGTGTTCATCACCCATGACCTGGCCACCGAGGCCGAAGTGGCAGACCGCGTGATGGTCATGTACGCGGGGAAGACCGCCGAGCTCGCCACCAATGACGTGATCTTCGGCGGACAGGCCGCCCATCCCTACACGAGGAAACTCCTGGCCTCGACACCGCGCCTTCACCGTCGCGTGGACGAGCTTGCCTTCATCCCGGGCAGCCCGCCGGACCTCCTGGAGCCGCCTCCCGGATGCCGCTTCGCGCCCCGCTGCGACGCGGCCAGGACCCGTTGCGGCTGCGCGGAGCCGCCGCTCGCCCAGATCGGCACGGGCCATTTCGCCGCCTGCTGGAAGGCCATGGAGGACCCTGAATATGAACGAGGCTGACAGGACGAAAGCCGGGGCGGCACCCATCCTGGAGGTCAAGGACCTCCGGAAGGAATTCCGCGTGCATCGCGGTAAGGCCGTGGTCCACGCGGTGGACGGCATCAGTTTCAGCCTCATGCCAGGGGAGATCCTTGGCCTTGTGGGCGAGTCCGGGTGCGGCAAGACGACCACGGGGAAGCTCGTCATGAAGCTCGCGAAACCCAGCTCCGGCAGGATTCTCTTCGAGAACGAGGATTGCACGACCCTCGACCCCGAAGGCCTGCGTCTCTGGCGCCGCCGCGTCCAGATGATCTTCCAGGATCCCTATGCCTCGATGAATCCCCATTACCGGATCCGCGATGTCCTCGAGGAACCCCTCCTTGTCCATCACGTCGGCCGGACGAGGAAGGAACGCCAGGAGATCTGCGCCGAGGTCCTCGAGCACGTGAAGCTCACGCCGGCGGAGGAATACCTGGACCGCCACCCCCACATGCTCTCGGGCGGCCAACGGCAAAGGGTGTCCACCGCGCGGACCCTTGTCCTCAACCCCAAGGTCATCGTCGCCGACGAGCCCGTGTCCATGATCGACCTCTCGACGAGGGCGGAGATCCTCCATCTGCTCCGCGGCATACAGAAGGACCTCGGCATCTCCTTCATCTACATCACCCATGACATCTCGACGGCGCGGTATTTCACCGACCGCATCGCGGTCATGTACCTCGGGCGCATCGTGGAGATCGGGAGCCAGGACGACGTGATAGACCATCCCCGCCATCCCTACACGCAAGCCCTCATAGACGCGGTGTGCGAACCCGAACCGGGTCGCGTCGGCGTCAAGCGCTTTCTCCGCATCAAGGGCGAGATACCCTCGGCGGCCGATGTCCCCAAGGGCTGCCGCTTCCATCCCCGCTGTCCCTACGCGATCGGGACTTGCGCGCTTTTTCCCGAGCCTGAGCTCGAGGCCGGCGGCGGCTCCGCGGCCGGCGGCAGCTCCGCGGCCGGCGGCGAGGGACCGAGGCACCGGGTCGCTTGCCGGCGCTGGCAGGAAATCCGGGTGGCCGATTCCCCGAAATAGGGGAGGGCGCAATCATGGGGCCAGGCGCATAGTGGACCCAGCCAGTCG
The DNA here is from genome assembly GCA_025358255.1 of Spirochaetaceae bacterium. GTDB lineage: Bacteria > Spirochaetota > Spirochaetia > Treponematales > Rectinemataceae > JANYKC01. The sequence goes on along the minus strand of JANYKC010000097.1, from coordinate 27,866 downwards.
ATGAAGGCGCCGTTGGCGCATGAAACGGGACAGCAGGCTGGGGTCGGGAATCATGCTTGGCCTGCTGCTGAGACGGGGGAGTCCGGCTTTCCTCCTGGACTAAAATGCCAATGCTAGGCCGCCGACTCCCCGGCGGCCCTTTTTTTCCTTCCTATCCCGGCCTTTTTTGCTTGCGCACCGCAAGGGACAAGCATAGAGTGAGACTTCCGCACCAAGAGGCACTGACGTCCGATCCGCGCCAACGCCATCCGCCGGCGCTTGATCAAAGCCGCGTCAAAAAGGAAAGTCTCCATGAGAGAAGAAACCGCGGTCCAGGCAAAGAAAGGCGCCTATTTCGCCTTCGGCTCATTTTTCCTTTTCACCCTCCTCCACCAGACCGACAAGCTCCTCATCGGTCCCCTCCAGAGCCAGATCATGGATACCTTCAGGATCAATTACACGCAATGGGGCCTCATCAACACGGTGGCCCTCGTTGTCGGCGCGATCTGCTATCCGCTCTGGGGTTGGCTGTACGACCACTATGCCCGCCCCAAGCTCCTCGCCCTGGCGTCCCTGATCTGGGGCTGCACCACCTGGCTGAACGCCATCGCGCCGACCTACCCGCTTTTCCTCCTGACGCGGGCCTCCACCGGCATCGACGATTCCAGCTACCCCGGGATCAACAGCCTCATAGCGGACTACTTCCCCGCGAAGATGCGCGGCAAGGTCTTCGGTTTCCTCCAGCTGGCCCAGCCGATAGGCTACCTCGTGGGAATGGTCCTCGCGACCATCCTCGGCAGCATCTGGGGATGGAGGAAGATCTTCTACCTCACGGGCGGCCTCGGCGTCGTGGTGGCGGTGATCCTCTTCCTTGGCGTCAAGGACCAGCCGAGAGGGGCCTCTGAGCCGGAGCTCGCCGATGTCGAGAACCTCGACAAGAAATTCAAGTTCAGCTGGAAGACAGTCGGCGGGCTCTTCAAGAAGAAAAGCCTCATCATCCTCTTCCTCCAGGGCTTCATTGGCGTCTTCCCTTGGCAGGTCATCACCTACTACATCTTCGCCTACCTGGAAAAAAGCCGTGGCTATTCCGGAACCCAGCAGCTCCTGACCATGGTCCCGGCCGTCCTTCTCATGGCCGCGGGCTACCCGGTGGGCGGCATCATCGGAGACCGCCTTTTCAAGAAGACTCCCAAGGGCCGAGTCATCGTCGGCGCGGGCGGCGTCGCCCTCGGCGCGATCTTCCTCTATGCCGCGATCAAGGCTCCGGTGGGCGACCAGCTTCTTTTTGGAGTCCTCCTGGCGCTCTGTGCCTTCTTCATGCCCTTCGCTTCGCCGAACGTCCTCTCGTCGTTCTATGACGTCACCGAGCCTGAGATCCGCGCGACCACGAACGCCGTGCAGAACTTCATCGAGACGGTCGGTTCGGCGGCCGCCCCCCTCCTGGCCGGCATCCTGGCCGACAGCCTGGGCCTTGAATCCTCGATCCTCATCATCTGCATCGGCGCCTGGGCCATGTGCTTCGCCTTCTTCGCCTTTGCAGGGCGTTTCATACCCAAGGACATCGATGACCTCAAGCGGAAGCTCCGCGACCGCGCCGCTGCCGCGTAAAAAAGGACTATGTATGACGAATATTGTCGAAGACTGGCATGCTAAAGCCTTGGGAGAGGCGGCATGCGCCGCCCTCCGGAGGAACGGATTCGACGCGCATTACCTGGATGACGCCGCGCTTGCCCTCGCCCATGTCGAAAGCCTGGTGAAGCCCGGCATGAAGGTCGGGTTTGGCGGATCGATGACCTTGCGCGGCGTCGGCGCGCAGGACCGCCTGCGCGAACTCGGCGCCGAGATCCTCGACCACAACGCTCCCGGCCTCGATCCCGCGCGCAAGCTCGAGCTTCTCCGGGCCCAGCTCACCTGCGACCTCTTCCTTTCCGGATCCAACGCCCTCACCTTGGCCGGCGAGATCGTCAATGTCGACGGCAACGGCAACCGCGTGGCGGCCCTGACCTTCGGTCCGAAGAAAACTGTCGTTGTCGTCGGCGTCAACAAGATCGTGCGAGATCTCGACGAGGCTTTCAACCGGATCGAGACCCGAGCCTCGCCGATGAACAACAGGCGGCTGGAGCGTCCCAATCCCTGCGTCAAGTCCGGGGTCTGCATGGACTGCCAGGGAGAGACCAGGATCTGCCGGGTATACTCGGTGCTTAAGCGAAGGCCCATGCTTTCCGATTTCACGGTCCTGGTGGTGGGCGAGAATCTCGGCTATTGAGGGCCTTGCCGAAAATCGTGGCAAGGCGGCCCTGATCGTTCGACTCGCTCGGACCTTTTTATCGGAGCGCCGCGGGCTTCCAATCAAGAGTCAGCCGGGTTTGACCAACGAAAGCGGCCAAGCGCGGGCTTTCGACGATCCTGAATGGCAGGGATTCAAATGCCGACCCGGACCGTCGAGTGACTACGCCGAAGGCGCATGCCGCCTTTGCTGACCCGGCAACCGAACATTGGCATTAAGCCCATGATCCTGACCCGTAGCGACGGGCCAGAATCATGGGAGAGCACCCGATGTGATGTTGCCGGGTCAGTAACAAAGGGGGTGGCCCCCGCAAGGCCGCCATCGCATGTCGGAAGCGGTGGAGCCGATTCATGCGCCTAGGCCGCGAATCATGGATCGGGGCGCATTCATGCAGCGCATGGCCGCGTTCGGCAGACCGTTGTCGTGGGCCAAACCCCGTGCCGGCTTTCCAATGCATGATGCGACTGCGGGTGGCTTAGCCACCCGAAGGTGGCTTAGCCACCCGCAGGTGGCTTAGCCGGGAGCCGCCATATGCCGTCCATGAATAGGCTCAAGGATTGCCCAATCCGGCCGGTTCCTGTTTCGCCTAACGCTTTGCCGCGACGTATTCGGTGTGGACGGTCTTCCCCGTGTGGTCCTTGAAGCTAAGGGCCGTGCCCTTCGCGGTCACATCCAGGTCGAGCCAGCCGTATAGCCCGCGCGCGAACCATTTGGAGAAGGGCGACACATGGGTAGGCACGGGGTCGGGAATGCCGCCCATTGTGCCGATCGTGGCGTAGTTCACGCCGTTGCGGTCCAGGAATTCCATGTAGTGGTTGTGGCCCGACACGACGAGGTCGACCCGGTGCCTCTCGAGGATGGGGGCGACCTCCGCGAGGGTGCCATAGTGGTCGAACCAGGGTTGGGTCCCGTCCATGTAGCCTGAGCTCGCGAAAAAGCAATGCGATAGGACAATGACGCGCCTGTCGGCCGGCACCGCGGAGAGGGTCCTCTCGAGCCAGGCGCGTTGTGCGCTTCCGAATGAGTCGGCGCCCCAGAGGAGGTCCAGGACGATGATGCGCGCGGGACCGGCGTCAATGGAGTACCAGTAGGGGCTGCCCGAGTCGCTCGTGAAGCCCTTGGGGAAGAAATAGCGCGCGTAGTGGACTTGCCCGTCGATGATGGCGTCATGGTTGCCGAGGAGTGCCCGGACCGGCGTGGAGGGCAGGTTCGAGGCGATGTCATTGGCCTCGGCTTCCCAGCCGGCAAGGTTCATGCCGGTCTGCACATTGTCGCCCAGGATGAAAAAGGCGTCGCGGGCGGGCTTGTCCGCGGCCACGCCCTTGAGGATGGCGAGGCGGGCGGGGCCATTGGAGGTGTCGGCCGACCAGTGGGGGTCGGAGGAAAGGGCGATATGGAGGGTGCCGCCCGCGCCGCCGGAGCTGTCGGCGATCGCGATGGCCTTGCCAGGGTCGACAAGTCCCATGGCCGGTATGGACGGGGCTGCCGAATGGGCCTTGGTCCATATGAAACCGAAAAGGCCGAGCGACACGATGATGGACAGGGACGCGATGGCGGTCGCGGAGACGAGAAGGAGCGCGGACGCTTTCGACGCTTCCATCCTGGGGCGGGACAAGCCAGCGAGGCAAAGCGCGAGTGGGAGGATCCCCAGGGCGCCTATCGCGATGAACACCTTGCTCCAGCCCCACTGCGCAAGGCCCTTCGTGCCCTCGAGGGAAAAGAGCCAGGCCATAAGCGCGGCTACGGAGATGGCGGCGATGGCCGATATGACAATGCCCACTATCTTGGTCCGTGATTTCATGGATCCCCCCGGTGCGTGGAGTCTAGCCTCCGCCGCTCGGGGGGTCAATCATGCGCCGTCCTCTAGTCGAGGAGGCCTGAGTCCGCAGGACGGGAAAGCCTGCCCTTGTCGTCCTTGTCGAGGACCGGCACGTCGTCGTAGCGGCCACCGTTGTTCCAGAAGGTCATGCCCAGGTTCACCGCGTCCCGCACGCCTGCGACCTCCCTCGATACGTAGTCGACATTGTAGTAGGCGCGGTCATAGCTCACGTTCAAGTAAAAGGCCTGAACGTAGGGACGCACGGCAATGCGCTTGCGCGCGATGAGCTCCGTGTGGAGGCCGCCGATCCGGTAGATGCGGTAGGGCCGTTCCGCCGCGGGGGGCTGGGCCAGGAAGGTCTGCTCGAAGTGCGAGGGGTAGTACATGGGGCAGATGACGTCGGCGTACCGGGCGATCATCTCGACGTCCTGTCCAGTGCGGACACCGGAGCGGAACCAGCCGTTGGCGCCGTAGATGTCCACGCTGATCGGGGCGGCGATGCTTTCCCTGGCGTAGCGGAGGAAGGAGGCGAGGGCGCTCTCCTTGTCCATCCCTGGATCACGCCACCTGTAGCTTGCGAGGTCGATGTTGTCGCCGTCGGTGGGGAAGCGGATGTAGTCGAACTGGACTTCGTCAAAGCCCCGCCCGATGATCTCGTTCGCGATGGCCACGTTGTAGGCCCACACGTCTTCCGAATAGGGATCCACCCAGTATTCCTGGATAAGCTCCTTTTCGAGGGTGGGAGCTACGGGCACCGGCATCGCAAGCGGAGGAGGGGCCTGCGCCATAGGCGGCGCCAGAGGCGGCGCCATAGGCCGCGCCGATGGCGTGGCGGTGACAGACCCCGGTCCCTGGACTCCGAGGTCCTTGAAACGGAGGGGAATGGGCTGGACGACCTGGGGCGTCGCCAGGGGAGCGGCGCCTGTGGCGGCGCCTGTGGCGGCCGCCGCCGCAGGCGCGCTTTTGACCATGCGGTAGCCCTGCCATGGAGCCTTGCTCGCACTGTCCCAGACGGCATACTTGCCGCCCCCGGAGGAGAAAAGGACCTGGTCCTTGAAGACGGGAATGCGGGCGATGAGATAGAAGCCCCTCACCTTGGCTTCCTTCACGAAGGTCTCGATATCGAGGGGACTCGTGACCCTGCCGATTTTCTGGAGGAGGGGATTGCGCGGATCGAAGCGGAGGCGGCCGTTGTCGTCCTTCATGTCGATCACGAGGCCGTCCAGCCTCTTGGCCTCCATGAAACCGAAGTACTTGGAACGGGAATCGGGATGGACCACGAAACCGGTCTGGAGGTAAAGGGTCTGGTGGTTCTCCGCGCGCGCGCGCCACGGCTTCCTGTCCACGAAGGTCACCAGCCAGAGTTCGGATAGCCCTGATTCGACCGTCGCGTTGCCTTCGAGCTTTTCGGGAAAGGAGAGCGAAAGCAGTTGCCGGTCGGGTTTTGCGCCCACGGCGATCCTCACCGCCCTTCCTCCGGCCAGGTCCTCGCCGACCTTTCCTGTCTTGGGATCGAAACGCTTGACCCCGCCTTGGCTCACGAAGCGAAGGCTTCCGTCGGGCAAGCTGGCGAGCGACTCGATCGTGCCGAAGTCTCCCCCTGCGTCATAGACTTGCTTGAAGTTCCTGGAAAGAGCCTCCCAGCGATAGAGGCGGGGAAGGAAGGAACCGGAAGCCCAGAAGGGAAGGGCTGCCGCAGGGGAGGCTGCCGGAGTGGCCTTCGCCAGCGGCGGTGCCGCTGGCGGTGCCGCTGGCGATGCCTCTGGCGGCAGGGGAGGGGCACAGAGAAGGTCCGCGACTTCCTCGACGCTCGTGCTGCCCTGGATGAGGTCAAGACCTCCGCTGGCAGGGATCCATGCCGTGTTCCCGGCGAGCTTGCGCACGAAAAGCCCCTTGACCGGGTGCGATGCCCAGATGCCCTGTTCCGCCCCCCCGGGATAGGGACCGAAGGAGACAGCCTTGAGGCCCGTCGTCACGACGGGCATGCCAAGGTTTTTCCAGGACTTGCCGCCGTCTTCGCTCAGGAACACCTCGTCCTTGGTGCAGGTGAGGACGCGGTCTGCCAGAAGGGGATCGACCTCGAGATCCTTGAGGTCCTGGGTTTCCCTCGTGAAGGCTTTCGCGCCTCCCGAGACCAGTTTGTAGGTCTTGATCGGAAGGCCGGCCGAGCGATCCTGGAAGGCCACGAGGTCGGCGCTGAAAAGGACGCCTTTCGAGGTGAGGAAATACCAACCCGACTTCGAGCTGATGATCTTGCGGACCTCGCCGTCGAGCCAGAGGGGATCGGCGCGGGAGCCGTCCGCGGCCACCCGGTAGAGGCCCGTGTCATAGCCGGCGAGGAAATCCCCCGCGACCACTTCGCCGGGCGCGATGCTGCCGCTTGCGGCGGCGCGTATCGGGACGAGAAGGACGGCGGCCGCTATCACGATGCCGCCGAAGGCCAAGGCGGCGATTCTTCTGGTGTTCATGGAAAAGCTCCAGCATGGGATGCGTCGGGGTCGACGGGAGCTGTCGCCCCGCTCCAGTCATTATCGGCGTTATAGTAGCGAAGGTGGCGGGTTTTGAGAAGCGCCGAGGCGCGGGTCGGCCTCGTCCAGGGCAAGGGCATGGCGATACAGGCGCTGGAGCACGAGCCATCCTCCGACAAGGAGGGGAATGACGAGGAAGGCCGCGAGGCCGCCCGTCATGAGGAAGAAATCGTAGCCGCCATGGATGGCGATGGCCCATCCCAGGCCTTTCGCCCAGACCTTGGCCATGGCGGGGCGATGGTCCCTGAAGCCCTCTATCTTGGCCCTTCCGAGCCAGTAGCCCATGACTCCCGTGGCTATCGCGTGGAGGGGCACGGCGGTGAAGGCGCGAAGGAGGAGGATGCGGAAGTCCGCGTAGCCATAGATGAAGTTCTCCACGAAGGCGAAGCCCAGGCTTACGCAGATGGCGTAGACGATGCCGTCTGCCCTCTCGTCGAATTCGGGGCGGTTCCAGAGGTAGCGCTTGACGAAAAAGAGCTTGACCGATTCCTCCACCGTGGCCGCGATGACGAAGGCACGGAAGAAAGCGCCGCCGAGCCGCTCGCCGGTCGGGAAGAAAAGGCCGAGGAGGATCTCGATCGCGGCGGCGGGGGCCACGGCGAGGAAGCCGTAGAGGACGCTCCTGCGGATGAGGCCAAGGGGCTCAGGGCGGCTCTTGTCCATGCGGTAGATGTAGCGGAGGAGGATGAAGGCCGGGAGGGCCGAAAGGGCGAGGGCGGCAAGGAGGTACAGCATGGCGGTGCAGGCATTATAGCCCCGCCGGGGCCAGGCGAGGAAGGCCCCGATGGCCATCGCTTCACAAGGGCCTCGGGCTTTTGATATGATGCTTTTTGCACCGATATTAGGCGAGGAGGCAGCCGTGCTCGAAGCCCGAGATGTCAGGAAGTCCTATGGCGGGGTCAAGGCCGTCGACGGCCTCTCCTTCGTGGCGAAACCAGGGGAGATCTTCGGCCTCATCGGTCCGAACGGCGCCGGCAAGTCCACGACGATCCGCATGGCGATGAACATCATCGCCCCCGATTCGGGCGCGATGACGATAGGCGGCAAGCCCTTCAACGAGGACGACAAGGCGCGCATCGGCTACCTTCCCGAGGAGCGCGGGCTCTACCGAAAGGCCAGGGTCGAGGAGATCCTCCTCTACCTCGCGGCCCTCAAGGGCATGAAGGAAGCCGAGGCCAGACGGCGCATCCAGGCCTGGCTCAATCGCTTCGACCTCCAGGACTGGAGGGGCCGGAAGATCGAGGAGCTCTCCAAGGGCATGGCGCAGAAGGTGCAGTTCATCGGGACGGTACTCCACGAGCCCGAGCTCTACCTCTTCGACGAGCCTTTCGCCGGCCTCGATCCCATTTCGCAGGACCTCCTCCTCTCCGCGATGGTCGAGCTCAAGGAGGGTGGAGCCACCGTGCTCTTCTCCACCCATGTGATGGAGCACGCCGAGAGGATATGCGACCGCATCCTCCTCGTGAACCGCGGCCGCGCGGTGGTCCAGGGCGGCCTCGCGGAGGTGAAGGCGAGCCATGGCCGCAACGCCGTGCAGGTCGAGTTCGACGGCGACGCTTCCTTCATCGAAGGACTGCCCTTTGTCACGAGCCTCACAAGCTATCCGCGCTGGTTCGAAGTCGAGTTGCGCGACGGTGCCGATCCCGACGAGCTCTTCCGCGCCTTGGCCGGACGGCTGAAGGTGAGGCGCTTCGAGACCGTCGCCCCTTCGCTCCACAAGATATTCATCCACCTCGTGGGCGAGGACAATGAAGGGAGGGCGGAATGAACAAGACCCTGCGCGTCGCGCGCCATGAGTTCAGGACGACGGCAGCCAACAAGGCCTTTGTCATCATCACCATCCTCGGCCCCTTCCTCATCTTCGGCGTGGCTGTCCTCCCCACCATCCTGGCCAGGAGCAACGCGACCTTGCCGAGCGTCACCCTGGCGCTCTCGGGCGGAGCGGACGTGAGGCCGGCCCTCGAGGCCGTCCTCTCGGCCCGCGGCTCGCGCGTGGCCATCCTGCCGGCCGAACCCGAGGCCGCGGAGGCTGCCGCCCGGGCCGGCCTGCTCTCCGGGGAGTACGATGGCGCCCTCATCCTCGCCCCCGATTGGGCCTCGAGGAAAAGCGTCCGCCTCCTGACCAAGACCGGGACCGACGTCGCCCTCAACGGCGCGATCGAGGCTGTCCTCGGGGACGCCGCCCGCCGTTCCCACGCCCTGGCCTCGGGCATCGATCCCGCGGTCGTGCAACGCATGCTTGAGGCTCCGGCCATGACCGTCATGAAGCTCGGGAAGGAGGCGAACGAGAAAGGCGCGGTGGAGGAGTACATCGGCGTGCTGATGACAGTCATGGCCTTTGTCATGCTCCTTTACATGACCGTCCTCCTCTACGGCCAGCTCATCGGGCGCTCGGTCCTCCAGGAGAAGACCGCCAAGACCGTCGAGATCATGCTTTCCTCGGTGTCCTCGCGCCAGCTCATGGTGGGCAAGATCCTGGGGCCGGGCCTCGCGGGCCTCATCCAGTACGGCGTATGGCTCGGCCTGGCCCTCGTCGGCGTCAAGGCCCTCGGGCCGGCCCTCCACCTGTCCCTGCCCTCGGTCCTGAATTCCGCGAACCTCATCTGGCTCGTGGTCTTCTTCCTGCCCGCGTATTCCCTCTATGCGTCGATCTACGCGGCCCTGGGCGCGGGCGCCGAGGACGAGCAGCACCTCGCCCAGCTGGCCTGGCCCCTCCTCCTCTTCCTCATCCTCCCGATGGTCCTCGTCAGCTTCCTCGTGACGAATCCGAACGCCACGGTGTCGGTCTTCCTCTCCTTCTTTCCCCTCACGAGCCCGATAGTCATGCTGATCCGGGTCCTTGTCTCGCCCCCGCCTGCGTGGCAGCTCGCGCTGTCCCTCGGCCTCATGGCCCTGACCGTCTGGGGCGCCGCGGTCCTGGCCGGCAAGGTCTTCCGGGTTGGCATCCTCATGACCGGAAAACGCAGGAAGCTCGGCGAGATACTGCGCTGGGCGCGGCAGCCCTAGGCCTCAGGCCAAAAGGATGGATATGCCCAAGATCCGCAATTCGGTGAAGGCCGTGATCCGACAGGACGGCCATCTCCTCGTCATCCAGCAGCGCGACGAGCTGGGACCGTATTTCACCCTTCCCGGCGGCGGCCAGGAATTCGGCGAGACCTTCCCCGAGACCCTTGCCCGGGAGTGCATGGAGGAGGTGAACGCCGAGGTCGAGGTGGGCACGCTTCTTTTCGTCCGTGAGTACATCGGGGCCCACCACGAGTTCGCGGCGAGCGACGGACGCGTCCACCAGGTCGAGTACATGTTCGACTGCAGGCTGAGGAATCCGGAGGGGATCAGGAACGGCAAGGTTCCCGACAAGGGCCAGGAGAGGCCGGCTTGGCTCCCGATAGCCGCGCTGGGGGAATCGCGGCTCTATCCGAAGGCGATCAGGACGGCCATCAGGGATTGGCGCAAGGGCGACGAGGTCTATCGCGGCGACGTGAACTAGCGGTCAGGACCCCGACGACGCCCGGCCGTAGAGCCGCGACAGGTCGAGTATCCGCTTCGCGAGCGCGGGAGAAAAGCCGCGCTCCTCCATGCGCCAGGTCCAGTTGCCGCCGAGGGTGGAGGGCGTGTTCATGCGCGCCTGCGAGCCCAGGCCCAGGAAGTCCTGCATGGGCGCGATGGCCCACGCGGCCACGGACTTCCAGGCTTCGCGGATGAGGGCCCAGCCGCGGTCCTGCGGGACCTGTCCCAGGTAGCCGTCCAGGTAGGCGATCTCCTCGGGGTCCGCCTGGGCCAGCCATCCGGCGAGCGTGTCATTGTCATGGGTTCCCGTGTAGACCACGCAACGTTCGACATAATTGTGAGGAAGGAATCCGTTGGCGGGATCGAAGGGCACGCCGCTCTCCTGGGCGTCGAAGGCGAACTGGAGGACCCTCATGCCGGGCAAGCCCAGGTCGTCGCGCAAGGCACGCACTTCCTCCGTGATGAAGCCGAGGTCCTCCGCGACGATGGTGACCTCCCCGCCCTGGTCGGCCGTGATGCCCTGGCCAGATGCAGCGCCTGCTGCAGTGCCATTGGCGGCACCCATGGCGGCGCCATTGGCGGCACCAATGGCGGCGAAGAGCGCCTTGCCCGGCGCCTTCTCCCAGGTTCCATGGCGCGCGGTATTTTCGCCCGCGGGCACGGCCCAGCAGGCCTCGAAGCCGCGGAAGTGGTCCACCCGGAGGATGTCGTAGCGGGTCAGGGCGGCGGCCATCCGCTTCCGCCACCAGGCGAAGCCTTCCCTCCGGTGGGCTTCCCAGTCGTAGAGGGGATTGCCCCAGAGCTGTCCATCGGCGCTGAAGTAATCCGGAGGGACTCCGGCCACCTTGGTCGGCCTGCCCCCATCATCGAGAAGGAAAAGGCCGCGGTTGGTCCAGACGTCGGCGGAGTCCTCCGCGACGAAGATGGGCAGGTCTCCCATGACGCGGATGCCCCGGGCGTTTGCGCTTGCCTTGAGGGCATGCCACTGCTCCTCGAAGAAAAACTGGAGGACCTCGATCCGCGAAGCGGCTTCGGCCCTGCGCTCGGCCTCCTGGGCCAAAGAGGCTTCCTCGCGGAGGGCAAGGGCAGACGGCCAGTAGTTGTTCCACCGCGCGCCGTCCCTGCCTTCGGTCCTCGCCCTTTCGTCATAGTCGGTCTTGATGGCGATGAAGAGGGCATAGTCCTCGAGCCAGGACTTTTCCCGGCGGCGAAAGGCCTCGAAGGCGTCACGCCTTTCCGGAGGCGCGTCCCGGAGGAAGCGGCGCGCTGCCATGTCGAGGAGGGGACGCTTCCACGCCATGACCCTGCCGTACTCCACCCTGTCCGCAGGGAAGGGGGCGGGTGGCTCGAGCTCGGCCTTGCCAAGGAGCCCTTGGTCGCGGAGGATCTCGGGACTCACGAGGAGTTCGTTGCCGGCGAAGGTGGAAAACGGCGCATAGGGCGAGTCCCCGTAGCCGGTCGGGCCGAGGGGGAGGACCTGCCAGATCCTTTGTCCCGCCTCGGCGAGCCTGGCGACGAAGCGCGAAGCCGAGGGTCCAAGATCGCCGATGCCGAAGGGGCCAGGAAGCGAACTTGGATGAAAGAGGATCCCTGACGAGCGGGTCATGCGCATAGGTGAAGTATAGACCCATAAACCGGTTTAGCAACTATCACCGGGCAAAAAAAGGGCGTTTCCGGACAGGGCGGCCCACGCTTCGAATATTCGTTTGTCATTATATGAAACGTGGCAACGCTTGCCTAAAACGGAAAGGTGGGGTTAGAATCATCGCTGATTCGCAAGGATTTTAAGGAGGAATACGTGAAAAGACTTTCCATCGTGTTCGCCCTTATCGCCATAGTGGCGGTAATGGGCTTTGCGGCGCCAGGCGACACACAGATCGCCGTCCTTCACTGGAACGACATGCACGGCCATGTGCTGCCTTTCGCCGACCACAACGTGACGGAGGTCGCTGGCCTTCCCGCCATCACAACCCTCGTCGGACAGACCCGCGCCAAGTACGAGAACGTCCTCGTCCTGGACGCCGGCGACATCGACACCGGCCGACCCGAGTCCGATTTCTTCAAGGCAGAGCCCATGATCGTCGGCTACAACCTCATGGAGCTTGACGTGGCCGGAGTCGGCAACCATGAGTTCGACAACCCCAACTCGGTCTTCGAGCAGCAGAAGAAGCTCGCCGATTTCCCCTTCGTCTCCGCCAACGTGAAGACAAAGGATGGCAAGTGGTTCGCCGATGCCCCCTATGTCATCAAGACCTTCAATGGCGTCAAGGTCGGCATCTTCGGCCTCACGACCATCGAGACCCGCACCATTGGCACGCCTGACAACATGAAGAACGTGGTGATCGAGGACGAAGTGCCCGCCGCCAAGGCTATGGTCACCGAGCTCCGCGACAAGCAGAAATGCGACGTCGTCATCGCCCTCGTCCACATGGGCATCTACGGCGACAACAAGAGCGGTTCCCGCATGCTCGCCGCCCAGGTCTCCGGCATCGACCTCATCGTCGACGGCCACACCCACACCAAGCTCGCCGCTCCCCAGATGGAGAAGGCGCCCAACGGCAAGATGGTTCCCATCGTCCAGGCCTGGAACTGGGGCATGAACGTCGGCGAGGGCATCCTCACCGTCAGCAAGGACAAGAAGACCGTCACCTTCGGCGACTGGCAGTCCATCTCCATCAACGACAAGGTCGCCACCAAGGGCGCGGACGGCGTGACCACCATCGCCCCCGTGGGCCCCCAGTTCGAGCAGAACACCGTCGTCTACACGACCCTCATCGAGTACCAGTACAATGTCGACCGGATCATGGGCTCCAAGATCGGCGTGACCACCTCCGTGGCCTCCCTCAACACGGGCAACGCGGCCCGCAAGGCGGAGACCGCCCTCGGCGACCTCGTGGCCGATGGCTTCAAGTGGTCGATGCGCAGCATGAACCCGGACTTCGGCTTCGTGTGCGGCGGCACCGTCCGGACCGACCTTCCCGCCAAGGCTCTCATCCTCAAGGACGTCTACGCGGTCCTCCCCTTCGACAACACAATGTTCGTTGTGACGCTCAAGGGCACCGAAGTCCAGGCCATGTTCGACTACATCGTCACCATCAAGCAGGGCAACGGCGCCTTCCCCCAGGTCTCCGACGGCGTGACCTTCACCATCAACTATGACGCGAAGAAATGCGAGAACATCCTCATCGGCGGAAAGCCCATCGACCCGGCCAAGGACTATGTCATCGTGACCGACTCCTACCACGCCACGGGCGGAGACGGCTATGTGGTCTTCAAGAAAGCCACCAAGACCTATGACTCCTCCCTGTGGATGCGCGACGTCTTCGTGGAGTACCTGAAGCAGCTCCCCCAGCCGGTCGCCCCCGCGGTCATGAACCGCATCACGATCATCGGATCCAACCCGAGCTAATGCCATACCCCATCTTCCTGAAGGCGCGACCAAGGGCGCTGCATGCGCCCTTGGATTCGGGAACCTTTAGGGGAGAAGGCCCCGCGCAAAAAAAGGCGCGGGGCCTTTTTTTGCAAATGAGGCCATTGAGAGGCAGGATGCGGAAATGATCGGAGGCAGGCCGGAAGGGAGGCTGACTTGTGGCGATGACCCAAAGGGCCGGGGCGCTCGGGGACCCCGGTCCGGTTTTCGTCTCGCCCTGGCTTGCGATCAGCAGAACTGGAAGAACTCGAGCTGGTCGCCCGCCCTGGTCCGGATGCGCACCATGTGTTCCGACAGGAAGCGCACGAGGTGGGGAGGTGAGGCCTTCGCCGCGTTTTCGCAGTAGGCGATGCCTACCTTGAACTGCAGGTCGAATCCGCGGCGCGAAAGGCCTTCGCTGTCGACCGCGGCGATGAGGAGGGAGATACGGCCGACCGCCGTGGAGCCCGTGTCCTCCGGCAGGAGGATGGCCAGGCGATTGTCGGAATACCGATAGCTCGTGACCCGCTTGCCGCATTGCAGGGCTAATTCCCGGAACAGCTTCTCCGCGTACAGCTCGCCCCTTTCCATCGCCACCTCGTCCAGGCCTTCGAATTCCAGGAAGCTGAGGCTGAACGGCCGGCCCGCGCCCCGGGCCTTGGCGAGGGCCGCGGCGAAGGCCCGCCGGTTAGGCAGGCCGGTGATGAAGTCGGTATGCGCACGCAGTCGCTCCTGCTGGAAAAGGCCGCTCATTTTCGAGGTTGCGACAATGCAGATGGCGAAGAAAAGAAGCTTTTCGACCATGTCCCAGGCCAGCTCGACGGAAGGATCGACCTCTATGTGGACGGGAAAGGCGAGGTTGGCGGCACCCCAGGCCCCCAAGGCCAGCGCAGCGGCCACGATGCCCAGGCCTAGCCCGCCGTACCAGACGACCAAAGCTATCGGGATGAGGTAGAAAACGGTCAGCGAAAGCACCGAGCCGCTGAGCTGGTCAATGACCCCTAAGGTGGGAACGAAGAGGAAGGAGAGGATCACGATGGCCGCCGAGCGTTTCATGGATCCATGATAGCCCGTCCCGTGCCGGCTGACAAATGGCAAATTCCACCCCGCCGCACCAACGCCCCACATCTGTGTCTGCGAGCCTATCTCCACGACGCTGCTCGGCGGAAGGCGGAAAAGTCGGTGGCGTTGAGGGTGCTTCCGTACATATAGGCGCAGAGCCGCTTCCGCCCAAAGGCCATGCCGCCCTTGCCGCATCGTCGATGAAGGGCAGGTCCCGGTTCTGTGCCGAGGCGATGATCGTGAGTTCGTGCAGGTTGCGGTTGTGCTTGAGGTTGTGGAGAGGGGACCTTGGGATGCCGTTCGGGTCTCTCGTGAGGAAGACCGCGCAACCCGGCATTCGCACCGGCGGGCTGATGGCGATGCTCTGCGCGAACACCGCGGGTTCGATGCGGAGCGACACGAAGACCATGAGGCCGGTCGTTGGGAGCATGGTCGCCCAGACGGCGTGCCGTAGGCTTTGGCCAGCTTCCCCGATTCCCGGAAACCCAGGACGGGGCCGATGGTGACAGCCATGAGGAGGGTGTTCACGAAGGGAACGTAGCCCTGGCCTATCGTCTCGGTTGACTGTGCCTGACCTGGGTCCGCGGCATATAGCCCAAGTCGGCGTAGAGCACTTCCGCGCCTTTCATGGCGAGGAAAACCGAACGGAGGATCCCGAAGCTTGCCTTGCCCTCCTTCGCTAGGAAGGAGATAGCCCGCCAGGGGTAGAGGGCGGCGAAGATGCCCGAAAAGCCTCCCCACCTTGGTCGTGCCTTTCGATCGGAAGGGGAAGATGATGGCAAGGACGGCAATCGAAAACGGCACGATATACGGCTTGAAAGCCGGAGTGATGATCTCGAGGCCCGCGACCGCGGAAAGGACGGAGATGGCAGGCGTGATGATGCCGTCGCTGTAGAGCAGGGCGCCGAGGGTCAGGGCGAAGGAATGCTTCTTCATATCGGCTGGATGCGAGGCGCAAGGGGATTCCCTGGACATGATTGCAGAGGATAGCGCCTTGGGATGGGGCTTCCAACTGCCAAGCTGCCAACAATCTTGGTGGCACTCCTGACGGGTTGACAAGTTTCTGTCCTTTAATTAGACTAAAAAGGTCTAATAAGGGGTATTAATGTCGGTCATTTCCACAAGATCCCGCTACGGCCTGCGGTTTCTCGTCGATCTTGCCCTTCATCAGGGCAGCGAACCGGCAGATCTCCATTCGGTGGCGCTGCGTCAGGAAATACCTGAGTCCTATCTCTCCAAGCTTGTCCAGGCCCTCCTGGCCGCAGGTGTCATCCGGTCGATCCGAGGGGCTAAGGGTGGCTATGTGCTGGCGAAGCGGCCAGAGGACATCGACCTGTTCACGGTTGTCGAGGTGCTGGAGGGCAGTTCTGCCCTCGTGGAATGTACGGGCGACCCCCACGTCTGCTGCCGCTCCCCTTCCTGCGGCGCCCGCGGCGTCTGGGCCGGCCTTGAGGGGGCCATCCGCGACTACCTTAAAGGGAAAACCCTCGCCGGTGTCGCCGCTGTTTCCACCCAGCCTGAATACTTCCTCTAAGCCTGGCAAGGAGCGACCATGAACTACGCGAAAAGCATCACAGACCTCATCGGAAATACCCCCCTTCTCCAGATCCACCTTGGCGGCAAGGATTCCAAGGCGACAGTCCTCGCCAAACTGGAGTTTTTCAATCCCTGGTCGAGCGTGAAGGACCGCATCGGCTTCGCGATGATCGACGACGCCGAGAGGAAAGGATTCCTCAAGCCAGGTTCCGTCATCGTCGAGCCGACGAGCGGCAACACGGGGATAGCCCTTGCGGCTGTCGCGGCCGCCAAGGGCTACCGCATCGTCCTGACCATGCCTGAGACGATGAGCGTGGAAAGGCGCAAGCTCCTGGCCGCTTTCGGGGCCGAGGTCGTGCTCACCGAAGGGGCCAAGGGCATGAAGGGCGCGATAGCAAAGGCCGAGGAGCTCGCCGCCTCGATGCCGAATTCCTTCATCCCGATGCAGTTCAACAATCCCGCCAATCCGGCCATCCATCGAGCGGCCACCGCAGAGGAAATCTGGCGCGACACCGAGGGCAAGGTGGACATCCTCGTCGCCGGGGTCGGCACGGGAGGCACCATCACCGGCGTCGCCGACCTATTGAAAGGGCGGAAGCCCGGTTTCCGCGCGGTGGCCGTCGAGCCTGAGGACTCGCCTGTCCTGTCCGGAGCTGCCCCCGGGCCGCACAAGCTCCAGGGCATCGGAGCCGGCTTTGTGCCCGCGGTGCTCAAGCGGGACCTCATCGATGAGATCGTCAAGGTGCGCCATGAGGACGCCGGGTCGGTCGCCCGCAAGCTCGCCAAGGAAGAGGGTATCCTCGTGGGCATCTCCGCGGGCGCGGCGATCTGGGCCGCCCTCGAGCTCGCGCGGAGAGCCGAGAACGAAGGCAAGGTGATTGTCGTCATCGCTCCCGATGGGGGCGAGCGATATCTTTCCACCTGGCTTTTCGAGTGAGGCACGAAGCTAGCCCTTGTTGACCGTCGCGGCTCCGCTCGTGCGCACAGTAAGCGAGGGGCTGCCCCAGTAGGTGAAGGACGAGGCCCCTGAGGCGTTGACCTCCAGCTCGGACTGCACACGGAGGCTCGAGTTGGAGGCCCCCGTCAGCTGGAACTGCGCTTTCGTGGACTGCAGCCGTGAGCCGTCGAGCTCGCTGGCTCCAGTCAGGATCGCGGTGACCGTTTTCGCGCCGCCGGACAAGCGGGTTTTTGAGCTGCCGGTGGCCTCAAGGTCGAGCGAGGCAAAGTCGACGTCCGCGATGATGGAGGAGGATCCTGAGAGCTTGAGCGACAGGCGCTCGCCGGAGAAGCCCTTCGTCGTGGTCGCTTCGCAGGCTCCCGAGAGAAGCACCGACGAGAGTTCGGGCAAGGTCACCTCCACGACGAGCTTCGTCACGGTGCTGACCGAGGCCACGCCGTCGAAGCCGAGATGGAGGACGCCATCCTTGACCTCGCTGCGGTAGGACGACAGGAGATTCGCGTCGAGGGTGATCGTCACGGAATAGCTTGGGCCCCTGGCAAGCCGGAGGATTCCCGCTCCGTCCATGTCGAGGCCGGAAAAACCGCGAAGGCTCCGCGCCTGTGTCCGTATCACGCCGTTGCCGACGAGGTTCTGGGCCGCGGCCAGGGAGAGGCAGGCGAGGGCGATGGCGACGATGGTGAATGCGCGTCTCATCATGGTTCTCCTTTGTCTTGGGTCGGCGTGAAGCATTCCACGCAATTCCTTCCGTTTTCCTTGGCGGCGTAGAGGGCCTTGTCGGCGTTCGCCACGAGCTCGTCGGCGCCATTGTCGGAGCTCGCCACCCCGAGGGAGATCGTCACGGCCAGCCTGATGGGCTCCTTGCCTTCCCCCGACCGGAATTCCAGGTAAAGGCCTTCGGCGACAAGGCGAAGGCTTCCCCCGAGGAGGGCTGCCTCATGCATCCCGACGCCGGGAAGGAAGACCGCGAACTCATCGCCCGAAAGGCGGGCAGCTATGCCCGGTTCCCCGACGGCGCGGCCGAAAGCCGCGCCGATGTTGGCGATGACCGCGTCACCGGCTGCGCTGCCGAACTCGGCATTGATCTCGCGGAAGCGGTCGATGTCGATCATGATGAGGCTGGACCTGCGGGTTTCCGGCGAGCCGCGGGAAAACCGCAAGCGGAGGGCATCGTCGAGGAAGCGGCGGTTGAAGAGGCCGGACAGGTCGTCCGTTATCGATCGCCTGCGGGCGGCTTCACCCCAGCGCACCATGCCTCCGAGGAAGCCCGAGGCCTCCTCGAGCCATTGGGTCATCACGCCGATGAGGGAGGTCATGAGCTTGACGCCGATCACCGGGTGTTCCCAGACAAGCCGGTAGAAATCGATGGCGGCGAGGACGGCGAGCTCCGTATTCCCCTTCGCGTAGGTGGTGGCTGACCTGGGCGCGGTCTCGATGACGGCCATCTCGCCGAACTGGTCTCCGGCAAGGAATTCGTAGAGCTCGCGCCGGGAGCCATCGGCCTGGGTGACAAAGGAACCCATGATGCCGGTGCGGACGATGTAGAGGTCGGATCCGACCTCTCCTTCCCTGAACAGGACCTCCTGCGGCGCGAGGGTGCGGCGCTCGAGGAATGCCTCGATCGCGCCGAGCTCGAGGGGAGTCATCGCGCTGAACAGGCGGGAGGAGGCCAAGGGATCGTGGGCTGCGCTCATGATCCTTCCTTGCGCGGCTTCAGGCGATAGAGGCGCTCGCCTCCGTCCTTCCACGCCTTGGTCAGGATCGAGTAGGCCTCGTCCACAAGGCGGCGCCAATCCGCCCCGTCCTCGGGCCAGACCGCTATGGCCATGCTGGCCGTGAAGGTGAACTTGCAGCCGGGCAGGGCGTGGGACAGGTCGATGGCGGCCGTGAGGGCCGCGATGAAACGCGCGATCTGCGTCGCCTCGCCTTGCTTGCAGCGGGGAATGACCAGGGCCATCTCGTTGCTGCGCAGCCTGAGGGCATAGCCGCGGCCGAGGCGCTCGACCTGGTCTCCCAGCATCGCGGCGAAGCGCTCCATCGCCGCGTCCCCCGCGCTGTGGCCATTCGCGTCGTTCAGCTCCTTGAACCTGTCGGGCTTGATGAGGATGAGGGCCGTGGGCTTCTCGAGGAGGCGCGGGAGCTCCTCGTCCAGGAAGGCCTTGGACCAGAGCCCTGTGCCGGGGTCCGTGTAGATCTGGCGGCGCAACTCGCGCACCCAGGTCGCGTTTCTGGAGATGATGGCCTGGGTGGACCGCAGGCGGGAGGAGACCATGGATGCCGCGCGGAGGAGTATCCTCGCGGTGGATCCCGGCTTTTCCCTCGCGAGGTCCGCGATGCCGAGCCCCCTTGCCGGAAAGGCGATGAGCGAAACCCTCGTGAGGGCGCGCGCGCTTCCAGAGTATTTCGCGTTCACGGCGAATTCGAAATCGCCCAACGCGTCACCTTCGACATAGCGGGCCACTTCGCTTTCCTTGCCCCCGCCGCCAGGCGCCGAGTCCCTGCGGTAGATGGCCGCGCCCCCGCTCTCGAGGATCCAGAAACGCCCCGCGCTCTCCCCTTGGCTGAAGAATTCCGCCCCGGCATCGAGCTTGACCCGGTCTATCCGTGTGGCGACGTAGGCAAGGTCGTCGTCGAGGAGGTTGGAGAACAGCTCGATGCCGCGGAGGAGGAGGAGGGTCGATGCGGGAGGTGGGTCTTCGGCCATGGCTTTACCGTGGATCAACTATAGGTCGATCCCTCTTCGACGGTCAAGCAATGGTTGTCGTCGATCCGCATCGTGCGAGGCGGCGATTCCTGCCGGCATGCCGTCCCGGCCCGCGCCAGCGGGCCGGTGGCGAGCCAGCCCACGTTCAGGCTGGCGGAACGCTATTTTTTTCGTTCGCCTTGATCCATATGTTGAGCATCTTGAGCGCGCGGTCCGCCGTCCTGAACGTGGGGACGCCGCGGCGTTCGAGTTCGGAGGCCAGGGGGTCGTAGCTCACGCCGGCGTCCACGGCGGCGACCCAGGGCTTGTCGCCCTCCAGCATGAGCTTGCCATAGCGCACCGCCAGGGAATCATCCCTTCGCACGTCCTCGCCATGGAGGCCAGGCGCGGCGGCCAGGGTGTTCATCGTGGGCGTGAGGGGGACGATTCCCACGATGCCGCAGTCCACATTGGGATCCTCGAGGATGACACGGAAGCTTTCGTCGTAGGCGGCATCCCCGGCTCCGGGGGTGAGGTCGATGGGATTGTGGATGTCCACGATCTCCTCGATCCTCGCGCGCTCGAAGATCGCCTCGAGGCGGGGGCCGGATCCGGGGGAGAAGGAGGCCAGTTCGAGGACGCCGAGGTTGTCCGCTATGGCCACGCACTCGAAGCCGGCGTTGGAGACCGCGCCCAGGCGGTTGCCCTGGGCGCGCTTGCCGCGGAGGAGGGCGAAGGTGGTGAGCGCGTCATCGAACTCCTCGAGGCTCTCCACGACCACGGCGCCTGCCTGGGCGAAGAGGGCCTTGGTGACGGGATAGTCGCCCGCGATGCTCGCCGTATGGCTCGCGCTGGCCTGGGCGCCGGCAGCGGTGCGTCCGGCGCGGTAGAGGATGAGCTTCCTGCCCGAGGCCACGATCTCCCGCGCGGCGCGCAGGGCCTTCTGGCCGTCCAGGGGCTTGAAGCCTTCGACATAGGCGGCGAAGACCTCGATCTCCTTGTCGCGGGAGAGCCACTCGAGGTAGTCGCCGACCGTGAGGTCCATCTGGTTGCCGCAGGTGATCATGTACTTCGGGTTGACGTTCTGGTGCTTGGAGATCCTGCTCACCGCGAAAGCCCCCGATTGCGATATGATGGCAATTGGTTCCACATTGCCCTTGGGCATGGGGAGCTTGTATTCGGGGATGAAGAGGGTGTTGTAATGGCCGGGGACGGACCGGACGCCAAGGCAGTTGCCGCCGTTGATGAGGGGGCCGTGGTCTTCCCGTCCTCGCGAGCGGGCGAGCGAGGCGTTCATGCGCCCCACGATGCCCTCGGTGCCCGCCTTCTCCTCGAGGCCTCCTGTCGTGACGATGATCGTGCGTGCCATGCCGGAGTCGGCGATGTCGGCTATCGTCTCGGCCGCCGTGACGGCCGGCACCGACAGGACGGCGAGGTCCACCCGCTCGGGAAGGGAGGCGAAGTCCGGGAAGCAGCGGCAGCCCTCGATCTCCGCGCTGCCGGGCTTGACCACGTAGAGCCGGCTTTTCTCGAAGCCGTTCTCTATGAGGTTCCTGAGGATGATGTGCCCGTTGTTCATGGTCTTCTCCGAGACGCCGGCCACCGCGGCGCTCGCGGGGCAGAGGAGTCGGCCGATCTTGTCCACGGGCCGGGCGGACTGGAGGGCATTCACGAGGCGCCCCTCCGCGTCAAGGACGAGTCCTTGCGGGCGGTCCAGCTTGACCAGGACATCCAGCGCCACGAGGCGGCCGCCTGGCTTGCCGCCGGAGTCCTTGGCGATCACGAAGGGGTTGACCTCGAACTCCGAGACGCCGGCCGCGGCCAGGGAGCGGGCCGCGTCCAGGAAGGACATCACCGCGTCCACGATGGTCTCCTCGTCGAGGATGGGCTTGGTGTTGCGAAGGCCGCCCGAGACAAGGGTGCGCACGACGTTCCTTGCGAGAAGGCCGCGGACAGCGTCGCGGTCGACCGTCTCGGGCGAGAGGAAGAGGTTGGCCGATCCCTCCTTGAAGGACGCGGCGAGGTATTCGGCGTAGATGCCGCCAGGGCCGAAGGAGACCACGGGGCCGAAATCCTTGGCGAAGCGGTAGCCCACGATCATCTCGTGGCCGATCCGGGGTTCGTAGGCCACGAACTCGTTGACCGTGAAGCCGTCTATGCGTGGGCCCACAGGTCCCGGGGCGTCGACGCCCGGCGCGGGGGCGTCGACGCCCGGCGCGGGGGCGAACCTGCGCTCCATGTCGGCTATCGCTGCCAGGATGGCCTCGCCGTCGTTCCGGACGATGGACACGCCGCCCACCTCCGTCTTGTGGAGGATGGCCGGGCTGATGACCTTGACGACGGCCTTCTCCCCGGGGAAGAAGCTTGGAAGGGCGCCGAGCCTCTTGGCCGCGTCCTCCGAGCCCTTCACGAAGACGTGGCGCGGCGCCTCGACACCCATGGCCGCGAGGAGCCCAAGACCCTCTATCTCGGTGAGGGAATCCCTGCCTTCCCTGAAGGCAACTTCGACGATGCTATCGATTCGCTTCTTGTCCATGCCTGAATGCCTTGATGTTCGCGGCCACGACGGCCTCGCCCTTGCGGGCGAAGCTTGCCTCTATGGCCTGTTCGAGACGGGAGGCGGGAAAGGGTAGGTGTTTCGCCGCGGCGCCAACGAGGACCATGTTCGCCGCCCGCGCGTTGCCCGCTTCCTTGGCCATGCTGTCCGCGTCCAGGACGAGGCAGTTGGGGAGGGATCTCAGTCCGGCAAGGACGGCGGCGAGATCGGGGTAGTTGGGTATGTTCCTCACCGGCTCGGAGGCCGCGACGATGGTCGCGTCCGCGGCGAGCCAGGGCAGGTAGCGCAGGGCCTCCATCGGCTCGAAGGCCAGGAGGAGCCTGGCGGTGCCTTCGGGGATGAGGGGGCTCGCGATCCTCCCGTCCGAGAGGCGGAGGTGGGCAAGGACCTCGCCGCCGCGCTGGGCCATGCCGTGGACCTCGGACTGCTTGACCTGCAGGCCCTCCGCCATGGCCGCCTGGGCGATGATGACCGAGACCGAGATGCCGCCCTGGCCCCCGACCCCGCAGAGCACTATGTCGTACTTCATGCCTTCCTCGCTTTCTTGATGGCCTCTAGGCAGCCGCGAACCGAGATGATGACCGAGGGCCCCGCATAGGCCAGCTCGGCCTTCATGACCGCCACGTTTTTGTCGTGGTCCTTCCTGAGCGCGTCCACGATGTGGACATGGCCAGCCTCCACGCCCACCGCCAGGGCGACCGCCTTGAGCTTGTCCTGGGAGAGGATGGTCGGCTGGGCGCCGGTCATCCCCGTTGTGTCGTTGTCCAGGATGAGGACGGTGATGGCGCTCTTGTGCGAGACCGCGTCTATGAGGTTGGGAAGGCCCGAGTGCCAGAAGGTCGAGTCGCCTATGACGGCGACGGCGGGCCCGAGGCCCGCTTCCGAGGCGCCCCGCGCCATGCCGATGGAGGCGCCCATGTCCACGCAGGACTCTATTGCGTCGAAGGGAGCCATGGCGCCAAGGGTGTAGCAGCCGATGTCGCTGTTCACCGAGTGGACGGGATATGCCTGGAGGGCTTCCTTCATGAAACCGTAGGAATCGGCGTGGGGGCAGCCTTGGCAGAGCTGGGGGGGGCGCTTGGGAGGCACCAGGTCGCGGCCGCCGGCTTGCCCGGTGGCGCGCTGCCCGCTGCGGGGCGCAAGGCCGAGCACGGACCTGATGTTGTCCGGCGTGAGCTCGCCCGTGGGCGGCACCTCGCCCGACTCCTTCCCGAGGACGACAGGGCCGGAGGATAGGATGCCGCGGAGATGGCGCTCCACGAAGGGGTAGCCGTCCTCCAGCACGATGATGCGCTTGACCTTGGAGGCAAGGGCGCGGATCGCCGCGAAGGGCAATGGATACTGGCCGATATGGAGGTGCCAGGGTTTGCCCGCCTTCGCCGTGGCCAGCTCCTGTGCGTTCTCCAGGTAGTACTGGAGGGCCAATCCCGTGGTGATGACGCCGGTGTCCGATGCGCCCTGCTCGATCGCGCAGGCAGCCTCGGCCTCCGCGCGGAGGCCCTCGTACTTGGCGAGGGTCTCTTTCCACAGGCCGCGGGCCGCGTGGGGCATGAGGGTCCATCCCCAGCGGTCCTCGCTCTTGGCGACCGCGTTCTGGGGATGCGCGGCGCGCGTCTCGACGCCGGCCCGGCTGTGCGCGAGCCTTGTGGTGATGCGCACCATGACCGGGCAATGGACGCGCTCGGAGAGCTCGAAGGCGGAGCGCACCATGTCATATGCTTCCTGCTGGTCCGATGGCTCAAGGCAGGGGACGCGCGCGAATTCCGCGAGGCAGCGCGAGTCCTGCTCGTCCTGGGAGGAATGCATGCCCGGGTCATCGGCGACGATGACGACGAGACCGCCCTTGATGCGCAGCAGGCCGGAGTTCACGAAGGGGTCCATGGCCACGTTGAGGCCGACGTGCTTCATCGATACGCAGGTCCGGCGCCCCGCGAAGGAGGCGCCGAGGGCCGACTCGTAGGCCGTCTTCTCGTTCGTGCACCACTGCGCCACGAAGGCGCCAGGTTGCCGTCCGAGGTAGTCCTGGCAGTACTCCATGATCTCGGTGGACGGCGTTCCGGGGTAGGCGAAGGCGGCGGAGAGGCCGGAATGGATCGCGCCCAGGGCCAGTGCCTCATCTCCCATCAATGTCTCGAATGGCATGCTGCCTCCAATCGTTCGCTGGCTTTGGCGATACACTTCTTTACTTCATAGTGGCGGGGGCTCCCGCTCGGGCGCGGACGGATATCGCGCGCGATATCCGATCCGTGCCCGGCGCCCCGCCCCCGCTACGGTGATGTCACTAAGCGGTGGATCGCCCAACCCAGTGGGCGTTGGATGAAGGCGGACGCCATCTGGGGCGTTTCGGTAACTATGGGCGGCTCTGGTGGGCCGTCATGGGCTGACCCTCCGCGCTGTGCGCGTTCGCGGGATTGCAGGTGATGCCTCGCTGTGACCGTGCATCACGCGACAGAGGGGGGTAGGGTGAGACACCGCAGGCGCGCGGAGCGCGGCGAGGAGGCTCACCCGAGGGGGGAGACTTCCCCCCATTAACCCTCTTTCCCATCCTTATAATTATTCTCTTCCCTTTTCCTCTGTGTCCTCTGTGTCCTCTGTGTGAAAATTCTTCTCTCTTCTTCTAGAAGTAGAGCTCGTATTCCTGGGGGACGGGGGCGTTGTAGACGTACTCGGCCTCCTTTTTCTTCATGCCGATCCAGGCGGTGATGAGCTCCTCGGGGAAGACGGGGAGGAGGTAGGCCCTGTCCTTGGCGAGGCCGGAGAGGACGTGGTAGAGGCCCGTGGGGAAGGTGTTCCTCGGGGTTTCCTTGTCGCCCGAGTAGCCTTTCTTGACCGGGTCGAGCTTGCGCGTGATGCCGTCAAGGCCCGCGAGGAGCATGGCGGCGAGGAAGTAGTAGGTGTTGGCGGTGGCGTCCCCCGTGCGGAACTCGATGCGGGCCTCGCCCTTCTTGAGGTAGCCGGGGATGCGGACGGCGGCGGCGCGGGAGCCTTGCGCGAAGGTGGCGGAGACGGGCGCCTCGTAGCCGGGGACAAGGCGGCGGTAGGAGTTGGTGCTGGGGTTGGACCAGGCGAGGAGGGAACCCGAAAGGGCGTGTTCGAGGACGCCGGCGGTGTAGGCGAGTCCCGTCTCGGACAGGCCGTAGAGGCCCTCACCCGGGAAAATGGAGGCGCCGCCCTTCTCGATGAACTGGTGGACGTGCATGCCGCTCCCGGCGATCTTGTACATGGGCTTGGGCATGAAGGTCACAAATAGGCCCAGTTCGTCCGCGCAGTTCTTGATGATCCACTTGCCGAGGACCACGGCATCGGCGGCGCGGCAGAGGTCCATGAAGTTGAGCTCGATCTCGAGCTGGGCTGCGCCGACCTCGTGGTGGTGGTACTTCACGAGGATGCCCGCGGCCTCCATGGCCTCCACGGCGCGGTTGCGCAGGAGTCCGTACTTGTCCTCGGGGGCCATTCGGTGGTAGCCCTTGGAGAGGCCGAAGCGGGGGGCGTCGTCATAGTCGTCGCCGATGCCCTCGGCGCTCTGGACCGAGTAGTAGGAGTGGTCGATGGTGGTCGAGTAGGACACGTCGTCGAAGACATAGAACTCGAGCTCGACGAGCATCTTCGCGCTGTCGCCCACGCCCGAGGCCTTGAGGTGGTCGACCGCGCGGGCGGCGATGGTGCGGGGATACTGGGCGAAGGCCACGCCGTCCGTGGTCATGACGTTGCAGAAGGCGTGGAGGGTGCGGTAGCCGTCCTTGTCCTCGACAAAGGAAGCGCAAAGGTCGGGCACGGCGACCATGTCGGACTTCTGGACCTGGGCGAAGCCGAAGTTGGAGGCGTCGAAGCCTATGCCGTTCCTGAGGACTTTTTCGGTCGCGTAGCTCTTGGGCAGGGCCACGGAATGGAGGGCTCCCACCACGTCCACGACGAGGAGGGATAGGTAATCGATGGTCGAAAGATCACCGGAATAGCCTGAAAGGTTCATGTGCGTCTCCTTGTCCAAGGCGCTGGAAAACGGCGCGGATCAACGAATGAATAGTAGCCTCGGATCGACCAAAGCGCAAGATACGAAACGACCGTTTCATAATATGAAACGGTGCGACGCATTTCAAGTCCGCACTTGCCTTCACAGACGGGTCCATCGATACTCGGTCTAGCGAGGCTTACAAGGAGTCGGCAATGGATGACACGAGCACGATCATCTTCGTCACCATGATCGCAATAGGCCTTATTAGCGTCTATTTCGCCTTCCGCATCATGGCCAAGGGGCGGAAAAAGGAAACCGAGGCGGCAAGCGTCGTGGCCGCGAGTCTCGGGCTGAGCCTCCTCGAGCCCGAGGAAGCCATGCGCCGCTCCTATGAGGAGTCCGGGCAGCTTGGCCTCCTTGAGAGGTTCGAAAAGCTTCCGGCCCCCATCTTGAATTTTCTCAGGACCAACGCCCCATGGCGCATCGAAGGGAAGCGCGACGGCCTCCCCGTGGCAATATACTCGGAAACGCGCAGCTCAGGCCGATCCTCGACAACCTACATCGTGGTCAGGGTGGGCTACCGCAAACCCCTGGCCTTCGACCTCCACGTGGCGAGGGAAAGCCAGCTGACCAAGCTGGGCAAGGCTTTTTTTGGCCTTCAGGACATCGAGATCGGGGACGCCGAGCTTGATCCCTTAATAAGGATCAAGGCGAAGGAGGGCGAGGCCGTGCGCCTCCTGTTTTCACGGAAGGAGGTCAAGGCAGCCATCATCGCAGCCCTCGAAAGCGTCCCTGACCTGCGTATCGAATCAGCTTGGACCGGCTGGGAACGTGTTGGCCGGATCGCCGATCCCGCGGTCCTCGTCCCCGTCCTGGACGCCCTTGTCCCCTTGGCCAAGGCCTTGGACGGCTCAAGCCGGGATTCCCACTTCTAGTTCCTCGAAGCTTGTTGGTTTCCCATCCATTGACTAGCCCCCATGTCCCGGTGTAGTTTTGTCCCCGCTCGCCCGGATGGTGAAATTGGCAGACACGCTAGATTCAGGTTCTAGTGCCGTAACTGGTGTGGGGGTTCAAGTCCCCCTCCGGGCAACAAGGAAAGACCCACGCCAAAAGGCGTGGGTTTTTCTTTTAGGCCCGGAGGGGGACTTGAACGCGGAGCGCGCGACGGAAATCGCGCGATTCGATGAGCGCGATTACCGGGAGTCGGACAGGATGTCCGACTCAGCGCCGGAGCCGGGGCCGGAAGGAGCGATCAGGACGATCGCGACTGGAGGCCAAGTCCCCCTCCGGGCAACAAGGAAAGACCCACGCCAAAAGGCGTGGGTTTTTCCTTGTTGGCTCTTCGCGTAGTCGTGTGGGCGAATTCGCATAACTTTATGGGTCAGGAAGCATAGACGTGAGAATCTTCAGACGAAGATATTCCTCATCCTTGAGTCCATAGGCTCGCCGTTGTCGGGTAGCGCGATTTTTTCTCAGGGATGAGGTTTTTCTCCCGATTTCTTGAGTAGCAAGAAGCAGGGGGAAAAGATAAGGAGAGCGGGAACAAAGGTGTGACTACCTCCCGCTCTCCTGTCGAAAAACCTTATCGT
>JANYKC010000053.1 GCA_025358255.1 Spirochaetaceae bacterium | reverse complement strand
ATGGGATTGACGGCCGTCGGCCGCCTTCTGGCTGAACTGAACATCACTCCCCAGAAGCCGCTGCGGCGGGCGTATGAAAGAGATCCCGAGGCAGTGCGAGTCTGGCAAGAAGAGACATACCCGAAGCTTGCACGACGAGCTAAACGCAGGGGTGCCGACATCTTCTTTCTCGATGAGGCGGGCATCAGATCAGACGATCCTCTCGGAAAGACATGGGCTCCCCGAGGGAAGACTCCCGTGGTCAAGACGAGCGGCCAGCGTCAGTCAGTGAATGCTATCTCCGCAGTGAATCCTTTGGGGGCCTTCCGGTACAAGATTTATACCGGAAGGCTCAACGCCTCGTTGTTCAAGGAGTTCCTTCAGGATTTCCTCAAGTATCGGAGGAGGCCCGTGATGCTCATAGTCGATGGCCATCCATCGCACAAAGCAAAGCTCATCTCCAAGTATATCCAGGAACTCGAAGGTAGGCTCGAGCTCTACTTTCTCCCTGGCTATTCGCCGGATCTCAATCCCGATGAGTTCGTGTGGCACTATATGAAGAACAAAGGTGTGACCAAGAAGCCTTTGCGCAAGAACGAAGCCCTTCGCGAAAGAGTTGAAACCGACCTCTCGGATATCAAGTGTAATCCCAAGCTAATCAAGTAATTCTTCAGGGCGGCTAGTGTAGCCTATATTTAAGACTGGGTAGTAAATCGAGGATTGGTCGCGACTGATCCTCGATTTAAACGGGAATGGTCGGAATAGGACAAGCTTACTGCCTGATCGACACGACCTTCGATGCCAGCTTCCGGAAGTCCCGGGGATCCATCGCGCCGACCTTCACTACGAGCCTCCGCGGCCGTGATTCGAGGAATACGAGGGTGGGCGCCGCGTCGATGCCCATGTCGCCGAAGACCTTCTGGACAATGCCCCCCCGCCTCGATCGACATGAGGTCGATCTTCACGTTGACGAAGCTCTTGTTGAGGGCCGCCGCATATCGGCATCCATGAAGATGTCCTGGACCAGTTCGATCACGGCCTCGCGCTGGTTCAGGTAGAACATCACCATCATCTTCCGTCCGCTTGCCCCCGACTAAGCGATCGCCTTGTCCAGGTCGTCCTACCAGCGCACCGGTGTGAGGAAGCAGTCGATGTTCGCCTTGCCGTTCGAGCCTCTAATGCTGACTGTGCCCATCCTTCCACCTCCCGGACCCAGGGACAACAATAGCCTCCGGGATCCGCCCTGGCCAGAGGAGAGGCGCCAGGGCCGTCGCTAGACGGGCCTTGGACAGTTCCCGGCCTTGGACAGTTCCCGGCCTTGCCCATGGCGCAAAGCCGGGTATCTGCTCAATAGCTGTCCACCAAGTAGCGGAAGATCCCCGCCCTGTCGTCGCCAACTGGCTTGAACGTGCCTCCGACCACGATCTTGTGGTCGAGGGGAGAGACCGCGACGGCGGATGTGTAGCGGATGGTAGCGAAGGAGGGGGTGAGGTGCTGGGTTTCACCCCGGGGGCGATGGCATAGCTGCCGCTTGGATTGTCAAAGACGGGGCCCCGACGCGCAGGGTATAGACGGCGCTCGGCACCGAGGATGTCGAATAGCCTTGCTTGTACGCGATGGCCTTGAGGGTCATGGCCGGGTTATCGGTGACGGCGATGGTCGGCGCGCCGCTGGCTGAGGGGCTGAAGCCGCTCGTGCCGGCGCAGTTTTTTGCCTTGATCCAGACGCAGTAGGTGGTCCCGCCCGTGAGGGAGGCGATCACCGAGGAAGTGCCCGAAGCGGCCTGGGGACCGATTGGCGCGCTGCTGTCGTCCGTGGTGTTCACCTACACCCACGGTCAGCACGGGAATGGCAGGTGCCGCGGGGGTGGTCAGCGTGGCCTTGTATTCCAAGGCCACGGTCTTGGCGGCTTCCAGCAGGGTCTTCTTGCATTGGGAGATGACGAGGATGACGGCAAGCACAGAAAGGAGGAAATAGGCCTTGGATGTGGCTGTCCTCTTAGCGTTCGACCTTCCGAATACCCCTCTTGTCCAAAACGCTGGCCATCTGCCTCATTCCGCCCATTCCACAAGTTCCTTGGCCTTGGACGTATCCACGGCGCGCGCGGCCTCCTCCCCCTTGAGGTCGAGGTAGGCGAATTTCTTCGCTAGGTCCGGATTGAGCGCGCTGAGCTCGGCATAGAGTTTTTTCACGAGGCCGTAGTTCTCCGTGTCGTGGTTGCAGCGGGCGAGTGCCAGGATGGCGAGGCTGTTCTTGGGTTCGATTTTGTAGGCGCGCTCGAAATACGCCAGGGCGGAATCGACCTTTTTCCTGACATAATAGATGTTGCCAAGGTTGAGGAGGGAGGGGACGTACTCGCCTATCTTGAGGTTTTTCTGGAATTCGGTCTCGGCCTTGTCGTATTGCCCAAAGCGGGCGTAGAGGACCCCGAGTGCGTTTACCTGCTTGGACCCTCCCTGGGTTTTCTGGACCTCGGCCTGGAGGGCGGCGACCTGGGGGGAGATCTCGCGGTCCACGTATTTGCCCAGCTCGCTCCGCCAGCGCGCGAGGATGGCTTCCCCGGAGGGCGGGCCTATGGCGGCCGCGGCTCCCGGAAGCCCAACGGGTTCGAATACAGTCCATGCCTCGTGGGTGGGGTAGATGCGCGCCTGGTCCCGCGCGGCGTTCTCGCGCCACTCCTTGGCTCCGGCCTGCCAGGCCGCAAGGAAACCGCCGGAGCGGTCGGTGATCTCCACGGGAACCCATGCGCGGTCGCCGCGCATGATGAGCTCGTCCGCGCGCGAGAAGGCCTTGCGCGCCTCGTCGGGGGTGATGTCCAGGGAGAAGGCCGTGAAGATGTGGCCGGGGATGGTCAGGAAGGCGGTCTCGATGCCCACGGATTCAAGGAGGGCCGAATACAGGATGGTCAGGTCGTCGCAATCCCCGGCTCGGTATTCCAGGGTCTGGCGCGGGAACTGGAGGAAGTCCACGGCTTCCTTGTTTGTCGAGGTCGACGAATAGGAGGACTTGGGATCGACGACGTACTTCAGGCCGAAAAGGTCCAAGGCCTGGTGGATCGCGAGTGCTGTCTGGAAGCTGGCGTTCACGGTGGCGTTCGCCTCGCCCTTGATGGTGGCGGCCACGTTCTTGGCGAAGGTGAGGATGGCGGGATCCTTGGCGGTCACATAGGCTGCGACGCAGCGGTCGTCGAACCAGCTCATCGCGTTGCGGTCCAGGATGCGCACGGCCTGGCTCGTCGTGGAAAGCACGGCTTGGTCGCCGACCTTGTAGCCGAGGCCTATGTCGGCGGCGACCATGGTGCCCTCGGTGATTTCGAGCATCTTGTCCGTGAAGAGGGCCTGGAGTTCGATCGGGACCTTTTCGCCCGCTTCGAGTTTGGGGATGTTGGCGCAGACCTTCGGGGCGTCCATGTACTGCTTCATGTAGAAGGTCACGGCGACGTCGGTCACGGGGACTTTTTCGGTGTTGACCAGGAAAGCCTTGCCGATGGAATGGCTGTTGTAGTATTTGAAGAATACGGGGAAGATGTTGCCGAACTCGGCCTGCTCGACGGAAAGGCCGCCTGTGCTCAGCGGCTCGAAGCGCTGGAGTCCCGAGGGTTTGGCCTTCGGTGGTGGAAGGGAAAGGGTCGCGGAAAGCCGGCCTTCGATCCCGTCCCATACCGCGAAATAGTTCCTGTAGCCGGCTGCCAGCTCGACCTCCAGGTTCTTGATGCCGCTGAAGGTGAAGGCAAGGTCGGCGGAGGCGCTGGCTCCAAAGGAAGGTTCCGTGTCATATGTTAAGGTGGTTGTATCGAAGAGGGCCGCGACGTATCCACCGGCACGGAGCGTCCCGCGGGCCGCGAACACCTTGCCAAACGGGATGGACAGGGTCCCCCCTGCCTCCAGCGATCCCAGGTCTACGCGGGGACCTGCAAGAAGCGGAATGCCGGCGTAGCCAGCCGCTAAGGTCGGCCGGAAAAGGCCCGGCAGGGGCCAGGCGCCGCTCAGTTCCGCGAACCAGCCGGCGGCAAAATAGGTCGCGTATTCGCCCAGCGGCGCGGACATGCCGCCCGCCACGCCCAGCTGGAGGCCGCGCCGGTTCGATTCAGGAAGGGTGGTTTGCGCGAAGCCGCACATCAGGGAAAAAAACATTACCGCGACGACCAGGATATGCTTGGCCATTTCCGCCCCCTTATTGATATGGGGAAAAGGATGGGCGCCATTGCCGAATATAATGCCTGACTGTCCGCCCTGAAGATATACAATATATACCCGTGTAAACGCGGATATCAATATTTTAATTTACTCATGCCGGCCTTGGCCGTTTTCGCCTTGTCTCTGGTTTTCGTCTTCGCGTCGGCGGCAAGCCAGGCTGCGCGGACGACGGAGAGGAAGACGCCCATCCCGATCATGGAGACGAAGGGGAAGCTCAAGGCCGGGACCCAGAGGAGGACCCCGTACCAGCGAATCGTCTCGACGGCGGCTGCCGGTCCCGCGTCCTTGGCGAACTGGGCCAGGAAGCCTGCGGGCGAGACGGAGCAGTAGAGTCCGCCCCCGGCCTTGATCACGATGGCCTAGGCCCAGAAAACGGCGCGCGCCACCCTCTTGATGTTCATGTGATGGTCCTTTTCCCTGCCAATTGGTATCTATTGAGGTCCTCGAAGGTGTTGAGGTTGAAGAACGCCTCCCATCCGGGACTGAGTTCGCGCACGTCGGCCTCCGGGACGAACTCCACTGGCAAGGGCCCGAAGAGCTCCTTGAACGAAGGCTGGAGGATGGAACGCGGCGGGGGCGTGACGCCACCCGCGGCGGCGCCTGCGGAGGCAACGGCGGCTGCCTTGGAGAAAAGCGCTTCGAGGTGGGGGATGAGGGCGCGGGAATAGAGGGCCTGGAAGGGTTCGAAGTGGTTCCCGTGCCTGGCGAGGCAGGCCAGGGGAGGACTTCCGGTGGCGCCTTCGCCCGTGATGGCAGCCTCCAGCCTCGCCAGGAGGAGGTCCACGAGGCGGGGATCGAAGGCGGGCATGTCGCAGGCGGCCAGCCAGAGCCATTGCGTCCCCGACGCGCACAGGGCCGCGTGGAGGCCCGAGAGGGGACCGAAACCTGGAACGAGGTCGCACAACGCGACCGCTCCCGTGCCGCGGTAGAGCCCGGCGTTCCTGGTCACGACGAGGACAGGGTCGAAGCGTCCCTGGAGGAGGCGGACCAGCCGGGGGCCGGCGCTTTCCCCCGCGATGGCGAGGCTTTCCTTGGCGAGTCCTCCAAGGCGCTTCCCCCCGCCGCCGGCCAGTATGGCGGCGGTGCCGGTCGTCATCTTCCCTTCCCGGCCTTTCCGGCCCCCACCGCGGCCGTTCCGGGGCCGGCTTTTTCAATCCTGACCGCGGTCGCCTTGAACTCGGGGATCCGCGACTCCGGATCCGTCGCGTCCGAGCTCGTGAGGAGGTTGGCGGCCGCCTCGGCGAAATGGAAGGGCAGGAAGACGACGCCGTCTCCCGTGCGGTCCGAGACCTTCGCCTCCGCCACGATGGATCCGCGGCGGGACGTTATGCGAACTGGGTCGCCTTCCTCGATGCCCGCGTCCTGCGCCGAGCGCAGGGATATCTCCACGCGGGCCTTCCCTGCAAGGCGCTCGATGCCGGGCGATTTGCCCGTCATGGTGCGGGTGTGGTACTGGTACAGGAGGCGGCCGGTGGTGAGGAGGAAGGGATACTCGCGGTCCGCGGGCTCGGCTACGGCCTCCCATTCCACAGGGATGAAGAGCCCCCTGCCCCGGGAGAAGCTCTCCGTGTAGAGCCTGGTGGTC
This sequence comes from Spirochaetaceae bacterium, assembly GCA_025358255.1. Classification (GTDB taxonomy): domain Bacteria; phylum Spirochaetota; class Spirochaetia; order Treponematales; family Rectinemataceae; genus JANYKC01. The sequence continues at coordinate 9,628 of JANYKC010000053.1, read as the reverse complement.
CCGGGATGGGCAGGATCCCCGGGATGGGCAGGGCAGGGCCACTGGAGCCCCTGCTTTTCCAAACGGGGCCAGCTCATGCCGGAATAGATGGGCGTCACCGCGGCGATTTCCCTGAACACCGCCTCGGCCGAGGCGTCGGCCAAGGGGAGGCCGAAGCGTCCAAGGAGGTCTGCGAGGATGGACAGGTCTGTCCTTGCCTTGCCCGGCGCCTCGACCGCCTTGCGGACACGTTGGACCCGTCGCTCGGTGTTGGCGAAGCTTCCTTCCTTTTCCGCGAAACAGGCGGCGGGCAGGACCAGGTCGGCGAGGGCGGCGGTCTCCGTGAGGAAGAGGTCCTGGACTACGAGGAAGCCCACCTTCTCGAAGGCCTTCATCGACTTCGTGATGTCGGGGTCGGAGATGGCGCCGTTCTCCCCCATCACGTACAGGAAGCCGATCTGGCCCTCGAGGGCCTCTTCGACGATCTCGGTCGCGGTCATGCCGGGCTTTTCCGGCGGCTCGACGCCCCAGACCTTCCCCACGGCCGCCCTGGCGGCGGGATCGGCCACCTTGCGGTAGCCGGGGAGGACATCGGGAAGGGCTCCCATGTCGCAGGCGCCCTGGACATTGTTCTGGCCGCGGAGGGGATTGAGGCTGGCGCCAGGCCTTCCCAGCTGCCCTGCGAGGAGGGCGAGGTTGGACAGGGCGACGACGCCGTTGGTCCCGTTGTGGTATTGGGTCACTCCCATCGCATAGCAGACGCTCGCCGCCTTGGAGGTGGCATACAGCCTCGCGGCCTTCCTGATGTCCGCCGCCTCCACCCCGCAGATCGGCGCCGCGCGCTCGGGGCTCCATGCGTGGGCGGGGTCGCCCGAGCCGGCGAGGAAGGCCGCGAAGGCGGCATAGCCCTCGGTGCGCGCCTCGATGAAGGCCTGCGGGACAAGGCCTTCCTCGATGATCGTGAAGGCCATCGCGTTGAAAAGGGCGATGTTGCTGCCCGGGTTGATGCGGAGATGGAGGTCGGCGATCCCTGCCAGCTCGATCTTCCTCGGGTCGGCGACGATGAGCCTGGCGCCCCTCTCCACGGCGCGCTTGATCCTGGAACCGATCACGGGATGGGTCTCCGTGGTGTTGGAGCCCGTCACGAAGATGAGGTCGGCCAGGTCGAGGTCGGCTATCGCGCCGGACATGGCCGCGGAGCCCAGGGTCTTGGAGAGGCCGGTCACGGAGGAGGAATGGCAGAGTCGGGCGCAGTGGTCGATGTTGTTGGTGCCCACGGCGGCGCGGAGGAATTTCTGGAAGAGGTAGTTCTCCTCGTTGGTGCAGCGGGCAGAGGAGAGGCCGGCGACCGAGTCGGGACCGCCCTTGGCGATGGCCGCACGGAGCCGCTTTTCAAACTCATCGAGGGCCTCGTCCCAGGTGACCGGCACGAGCTGGCCGTCCTTGCGGAGGAGGGGCGCGGTGAGGCGGTCGGGGTGGCCGATGAACTGGAAGGCGAACTTGCCTTTCACGCAGAGGATGCCCTCGTTCGCGGGACCGTGGGCGGGCTGGACGCCGACGACCGCATTGCCCCTCGTGAGGAGGTCCAGCTCGCAGCCGACGCCGCAATATCCGCAGACTGTCCTCGTGCGCCCCTGGACCAGGTGCTCGCCGGGGAAGACCTTGGGTTTGGGCAGGAGGGCGCCCACGGGGCAGTAGGAGACGCAATTGCCGCAGGACACGCAGGTCGAGTCGCCCATCCTGTCGTCATGGTCGGCCATGACATGGGCGGTCTGGCCCCTCCCCGCGATGTCGAGGACATGGGAGGCCTGGAGGTCGTTGCATACCCGCACGCAGCGGCCGCAGAGTATGCATTTGTTGCGGTCGACGTTGTAGAAGGGGTGGCTCGTGTCGGGACGGTGGTGCCTGGTTTCCCGTCCGGTCTCGATCTTGGTGACGCCGTATTCGCGGCAGTAGTCGAGGAGGTCGCAGGCGCCGTTCTTCCGGCAGTTGAAGCAGTCCGCATGGTGGGTCGAAAGGATCATCTCCAGGACTTCGGCCCGCAGCTGCCGGACCGCCGGACTCGAGGTCCTGACGACCATGCCCTCGGCGACGGGGGTGGAGCAGGCGGCGAGGAAGCCGCTGCGCGAGGCTCCCTCCACCTCGACGAGGCAAAGCCTGCAGCCGCCGTAGGGACCGAGGCCCTCGAGCCAACAGAGGGTCGGGATGGCGATGCCGAGGGCCTTCGCCGCCTGGAGGACCGTGCTGCCTTCCGGGACAGTGCTGCTGTCATTGTCGATCGTGAGCGTGACCATAGATGGCCAGTATGCTACCGAATCCAATCCGCGGCAATATGGAAGGGCCGGAGTAAGCCCGATGCAACAATTATCCCGCTTTTCTTGACCCTCGGCGCCAGCGGGACTATTTTGTGTCGCTGGAGGCTTTAATGGGTTCAATCCTCGATCCCCTGTTCGCGACCCTCGCCCTCTTCCCCTATCTCCTCGCCGCCCTGGCGCTTTTCTATGTCGGCAAGCTGGTCTTCGACCTGACGACGCCGAAGATCAAGGACGACGCCGAGCTCGTCGACCGGCGCAACCCGGCCTTCGCCGTGTTCTGGTCCGGCTACATGCTCGGCCTTGCCCTCGCCATTTCGGGAAGCCTCCTCCGCCTCGGCCCCTCGCTCATGGGAAACATGGTGGACCTGGCCACGTCGGGCGTCATGGCGATACTCCTCCTCCGCCTGAGCATGGCCATCGGGACCCGCCTCATCCTCAGCCGTTTCGACGTGAACAACGAGATAGTGGGGGACCGCAACCTGGGCGCGGGCTTCGCGTTCGCCGGGCTTTTCGTCGCGAGCGGCCTCGTGATCGCCGGGGTCATGACGGGCAGGAGCGATTCCTGGCTCCGGATGCTTCTGGACATCTGCGTCTATTGGGCCGCCGGCCAGGTCTTCATGGTCGGATCCTGGTTTGTCTTCCGCCTCCTGTCGCGCTTCGACGTGGGGCTGTCCATCGGGAAGGACAACAACGCGGCTGTCGGCATCAGCCTGGGCGGCTTTTTCACGGCGATGGGCATTGTCCTCAAGGCGGCCCTGACCAACGCGGGAAGCGACATCGGCGCGGAGCTCCTTGTCACCTTCGCGGTGGGCGTCGTGGGTCTCCTCTTCCTGGCCCTGGCCCGCGCCTTGACCACCCTCGTCCTTCTCCCGAAGGCGCGAGTGGACGATGAGGTCTCGACAAAGGCCAATGTCGCCGCAGGCGCGGTGTCGGCGGTGAGCTATGTCGCCGTCGCCCTCCTGTTCGGGGCCCTCGTGGCCTCCCAGCTGCAGTGACGGCCATGGCCAAGCTCCGACGCCTTCCGCGGCTGGCTGCCGTCGGCTTCATTACGGCCTTCCTTTTGGTCTATTGCCCCGGCCCGGCCTTCGCGCGCGGTGGCTTCTCGGGCGGCGGGTTCAGGTCTGCGCCGTCCATGCGCTCCTTTGGCGCGCCCCGCCTCAGCGTGCCCCGCCTCACGGCCCCGCGCCTCTCAACGCCGCGCTCCGCGCCCCTCTCCGGCTGGGGCAGCGCCACGCGCCCGGGCACCGGCGCCACGACGCCCCGCCTCGCGCCGGCCGCGGGCACCGGCACCGGTACGACCCTCGGCCGATCGGCCTACACTTCGCAGCGCAGCGTCTACGACAGCGCGCGCAGGAGCGGCACCCTCTTCTCGAGCAAGACCGAGGCGCAAACGGCCTTCAAGAGCCAGTACGGCAGCCAGTACGGGTCGACTTTCGCCGCCGAACCCGCCTCCCGCCCCGCCTGGATCCCCCAGTCAACCACCGTCGGCGGACGCGGCGTCAACGTCTTGTACAACGCAGGTCTCGGCGGCTACGGCTACATCGATCCGATACTCGGCACCTGGATCCTCTACGACGTCCTCTCGGACGCCGCCATGGCCGACAGCCTCATGAACCGGCATAACTATTACTATGGTGCGCCGGTCTACCTATCCCACGGCACGGGCTTCCTTGGCACGGCGATAGCCCTACTGTTCGCCTTCATGGTCCTTTCCGCCATCATGCGCGCCTTCCGCTACCGGGGACGGCGTTGAAGTCCCCGTCGCGTCCCGCGTCCCGCCCCCAGGTTGGCGCGTCCAAGGATGAGCTGGCCTACTGGACGGGGATCAAGGCAGGCGATTTCGTCTCGCTGTCGGATTTCCAGTCCCTTGCCGATGGAGGATCCTCGGGCATGGATTGCAAGGTCCGCGAGGTCCGCGATATCTGCCTGAGGGATGCCGTAGGGGGCCATGTCCTCGCCTCCTACCGCTTCCATGAACTGGAGCTCGAAGGCCGCGCTTCGCTTCATTTCCTGGTGCTTTCCTCAGGCGGGGATTTCGAGCTCCGCGCCTACTATGCCCCCGCGGACTGGATCAGGGGCAGCCGGGACCAGCTCATCGACGCGGGCCAGACCTGGCTTTTCCTCCCTCCTCCCGATCCGGAGGATTTCATCTCCTCTGACCTGGAACTCGCGCCCTTCCCTGACCTTCCTCCCCTCCCCGATGGGGCAGGTCCGCGCAAGATGGTGTTCGCGATTTCGGGTTTCGGGCGGACCGTCTTTGGAAGCTACGAGCGGGAAGGCCGCCAGGTTCCGGTCATGCTCACGGAATACGCGGCGGAGGAAGCCGATGCCATGAATCCCCATCTCCTCGTGCTTGAGGAAGCCTGGATGGACAAGGAGGGCAAGGCTGCCCCCGAAGGCGGACTGGTCACGGCGATGCTCGGCTGCGCCTTGGATCCATCGAGCGTGGAGATCTATCCAGGCTGAGCCGAGGGCAGCGGACCAGGCCGGGTCAGGATCTGATCGCGGCGGCGCGGCGACCCTTGCCGGTCATGTAGTAGATGCCCGGCCCGAGCCCTGGATCCGGCGGAGCGGCGAGGATCGAACCTGCAGGAAGGATGCCGCGGAGGGTCGCGTCGCCAAGGATGTTCGCCACGGCATCTTCCGCCGCGACCGCTCCGCCGGATTCGTCCCGTATCGAGGACATGAAGTGGAGGCGGAGGCCGTTTTCACTGTCCAAGAGCCGCATCAATCCGCCGCCCGCCCCGCCTAGGGCGCTCGTGACCTCTGAAATGGCGATGGCCGCGATAATGGCATCCTCCGGCGAGAGCCTTGCCTCCTGGCCCTCGACCGCCCAGCACCCAGCGCCCCCGACAGCCAGCGGCGCAGCATGAAGACCAGATCCGGTGACAAGGCGCGATAGCACAAGAAGGTCAACGGTCTCGCGCGCGGAGTCGGTAAGGAGGATCTCGTTCACCGCGGCGATGGCCTGGAGCTTGCGCTCGAGCCCCTGGAAGCCCCGGGCGCAATCATGGCTCGCCGCATCCGACTCCAGGGCAACCAGGCTGAGCGCGAGCTGCATGTTGTTCTTGACCCGATGGTGGAGCTCGCGGAGGAGGGCCTCGCTGTTTTCCAGTTCGGAAGCCAGTGCCAGCCGGGCCGCGCGCGAATCCTCGAGCTCGACCTCGAGCCTCATGGAGAAATCCTCCCGCTCATGGAGGGAGGCCTCAAGGCCCGCGAAAAGCCTCCTGATCACGAAGGCGAGGGAAGCGAAGATGATGATGAGGTTGGAGGCTATGACGAGGATGGAAAGAGGGTTCTGCCCGCGCGGCAGGAGTCCATACGCCGAGGCGGTGGCATAGGCGGCCATGACCAGGGTGGTCGCGGCGACGGTCGCGAAGAGGGCCAGCCTCTCCCCGAGGAGGGCCGAGACGATGACGGCGAAAACGAGCCAGACATAGCCTGCCCCGTCCGCGCCCGCGAGGACCACGGCGCCAAGGCAGAGGCCGGCAGCTATGAGGGAATAGAGCTTGAGGCGGTGGTTCACGGATGGCCGGAATGCCGAGAAAAGTATCCAGCCATAGGCGACGGTATCCACCACGACGAGGATCCAGAGCCCCGAAACGGCGCTGGCGATGACGCTCGGGAGATATGCGACAAGACCCGCGGCAGCCGTCATCCTGAGGAGGCCGCCGAGGATGTCCAGCTTCACGCCTTCTACGCTGTGCATCGCTCCAGCCTAGGGCACGGCTCTCCAGCTGTCAATGAAAGCCGGGCCGATGAGGTTCATTCCCATTTGAACAGGGCCGCCGAGATGGCCAGGGCCGCCGCGCTGAAGACGGCAAGGAAGAGGAGCTGCGGGGCGATCTGCGCCATGCCTGCGCCATCGAGCATCACGCTCCGCGCCGCCTGGATGACCTGGGTCAGGGGGAAAGCCTTGGCCACGCTGCGGAGTATGGGAGGGGAGCCCTCGAGCGAGAAAAAGACGCCCGAGAGGGCGAGCATGGGGAAGGTGATGAGGTTCACGAGCCCGTTGACGAGCTCCTCGTTCTTGAGGCGGGCGGCAAAGATTAGGCCCAGGGAGATCATGCTGACGATCCCGAGGGAGGCCACCAGCATGAGGGTGAGCCATGACCCCTCCATCCTGAAGTGGAGGAAGGCATTGGTCCCGGCGAAGACCGCCGCGCTGGTCATGATGACGATGATGAACCGGGACAGGGCCTGGGCCGACACGAAACCGAGGGCAGAGACCGGGGTCGCCTTGAGGCGCTTGAGGACGCCGTTCTTGCGGTAACGGACGATCACGAAGCCCACACCGAAGAGGCAGGAGAACATCATGTTCATCCCGATGACGCCCGGCACGAGCCAGTCGACGTAGCGGATGGGCGCCCCCGTCACCGTCTTTTCCGAGATGCCCGCCATCGCGGGATCGGCGAGGAAGAGGCGGCGCAGGAGGGAGGCGTTCTTGCCCTGGGCGTTCAGGTAAAAATCGCGCGATCCCAAGTCGAGGACCATGTCCAGCTCGTGGCGGCGCAGCCTGTCGAGGGAGGAGGCAAGGCCCTTTCCTGGGGCGCTGCCGTCATAGGGGATGAACTGGACCTGCTCGATCGCCATGAAAGAGGCGGCAGCGGCGGCCGGCGGGCTCCCGAGCACCCCCACCTTGAACAGGGCGTTGCCGTTCCCGGAGAAGGCGAAGGCGAAGCCGAAAACGAGGATGATCGGGAAGACGAGGCTCCAGACGAAGCTTCCCCGGTCCCGCACGAACTCCATCGAGCGGGCATATACCATGGCCCAGAACTGTCTCATTCTCTGCCTTCCTAATTACGAAGGGATGCGCCGGTGAGCTCGATGAAGAGGTCCTCGAGGTCGGGCTTGTGGATGGAGAGGCCCTCGAGGTTGATCCCTCCGGCCAGGAGCTCCCGCATCGTGTCGTCGAGGTTGGTGGACTGGATCTCCAGGAAATCGGCCACCATCCTGCCCGAGGCAGGGAGGGCGCCGTCGATGCAGCCCTTGGGTATCTTCACAAGGGCTCCCGTGAAGTGCCGCGCGAGGAGCTTGCCCGGTCGGTCGCGCTCGAGGATCTTGCCGTGGTCCATGATGGCCACCTCGTCGCAGAGGACTTGGGCCTCATCCATGTAATGGGTGGTGAGGACGACGGTCGTGCGCTCGGCTTTGATGCGGGCCACGAGGTCCCAGAAGTTGCGCCGAGCCTGGGGGTCTAGGCCTGTCGTCGGCTCGTCGAGGAAGACGATCTCGGGCCTGGACACGATGGCCAGGGCCAGGAGCATCCGTTGGCGCTGGCCGCCTGAGAGCTTGCGGTTGTCACGGTCCAGGATGTCCGCGAGGGAACAGAGCTCCACGATCTGCCCCAAGGGCCTGGGATCGGGATAGAAGGACGAGAACAGGCGGAGGGTCTCCTTGACCGTGATGAACTCGGGCAGGGCGGTTGTCTGGAACTGGATGCCCACCTTTCGCTTGAAGTCCCTGCCTATTGGCTTGCCCTTGAAGAGGACCTTGCCTTCGTCGGGGCTGAGGATGCCCTCCATTATCTCGATGGTTGTCGACTTTCCCGCCCCGTTCGGGCCGAGTATGCCTAGGCAGATGCCCTCTTCTATGTCGAGCGTCACGCTGTCCACCGCCTGGACCGCCCCGTAGCGCTTCCTCAGTCCCGATGCTTCCATGATCTTGGCCATGGTTTGAAGTTAGCCATTTGCGGGGTGAAGAGGCAAAGGGAATCGATCCCGCCCTTGGAATGCCCGGAGTGAGGGCTCGCGCGGAGGATGGCCGGGCTCGTTTGAAGATGCCCGAATCGTCGTCACATGGGGCAAAACTGGGCGAATAGGCCATATTCCCGAGTGAATTGCAGTCCGGTGTCCTAGGCACTATTCTTAAGGAAAGCATGTGGATGTGCGACAAGGAGGCGATCCGATGGAGACCGTAAGAAGCATCCTGGGGACCAAGGGGAACAATGTCATCAGTGTGGGCCCGGACGCGACCTTGGACGAAGCGCTCAAGGTGATGGCCGAGCACAATGTCGGCGCCGTCCTCGTCATCGACGCAAAAGGCAAGATGGTGGGGATTTTCTCGGAACGGGACCTTGCCAGGAAGATCATAAAGAAGGGGCATGTGGTCGAGTCCACCAAGGTCAAGGAGATCATGACCACCCAGATCCTCAGCATACAGCCGGATACCTCGATTCCGGATTGCATGAACCTGATGACCGAAAAGCGGATCCGGCACCTCCCAGTGCTCTGGGACGGGAAGCTCATGGGCCTGATCTCCATCGGCGATGTCGTCAAGGCCCTCATCAAGGCCCAGGAGGCCATCATCTCGGAGCAGGCGCTCGAGATCGGCCAGCTGAACAACTTCATCTCCGGCAGCCCGTAAGGTGCGGGCCGACACCGGGAAGATATGAGCACGGCCTTCGATCTCGAAGGCCGTGTGGCCCTGGTCACCGCCTGCGCGCGCGGCATAGGCCGGGCCTGCGCCTTGGCGCTCGCGGAGGCCGGAGCCGACCTCATCCTCGGCCTGCGGGACGCGGACAAGGACGAGGGATTGGCCGCCCAGATAAAGGCCATGGGCCGACGCGTCCTTCCCCTCCAGATGGACGCCTCGGTCCTCTCCCAGGTGCGAGACGCGGTGGCGCGCGGCCATGACCATTTCGGGCGCATCGACATCCTCGTCAACAACGCAGGCATCGGCGCCCCCAATCCCGCGGAGCTCGTGACGGAGAAGGACTTCGACGAGACCCTGGCGGTCAACCTCAAGGGGACCTTCTTCACCGCCCAGGCAGTGGGGCGGATCATGATAGCCCAGGGCTACGGCAGGATCGTCAACATCGGCTCCCAGGCGGGCTTTGTCGCTTTGGCCGGGGAGTCGGTCTATTGCATGTCGAAGGCCGCCGTCTCCCAGCTCACGAAGTGCCTCGCCCTTGAGTGGGCGTCCCACGGGATCACCGTGAACGCGGTCGCGCCTACCTTCATCGAGACCCCTGGAACGGTCAAGTGGCTCGGCGACCCGGCCTTCCGCGCGTCGGTCGTGGAGCGCATCCCCCTGGGCCGCGTCGGGAAACCCTCTGAGGTGGCCTCTCCAGTCCTCTTCCTCGTCTCCGACGCCGCCTCCCTGATCACGGGCGAGACCCTGATGATCGACGGGGGATGGACGATCCAGTAGGGAAGGCCGGTTTCCCCTAGAACTCCCATCCTGCGCGCAGCGTTAGGCAGTGTCAATAAACAAACTTTACAACTTCTTCGTGCGTAATGGTCTGATGCTATAATTCCATTCTCCATGAAAATCGTGAGGAATTAGGTTCACGGTTGCGAATTCCTCATCGCTGATCTTTCGTCCGACCGGAT
>JANYKC010000085.1 GCA_025358255.1 Spirochaetaceae bacterium | reverse complement strand
TGAAGCAGGCGGACGTCATGATCGATTACGAATACCTCACCCGCATCAACGGCAAGTTGTGCCGGGTCCGGGTCCGGGTAACGGCCAAGCGCGAGGCGCCTGGCTGGATCAAGGGTGCAAGGAGCAAAACAATCTTCGATTGGGTCCGGGTCGATCCGCCCGCGAATGCCAGGGTCCTCCGTGGGGCCGATACCGCGGCGTCGCTTCACCATGTCAAGGGGAAAGCGTCATGAATACAAAGCTGGACGCAATGGGATGGTGGCAGGCCGACGTGGATGTGGCGGAACGCGCCATCGTCGCCGTGGCCCTGCTCATCACCTGGTACTGGTACGTCACGACGCGACCTATGCGCCTGCGGGGGGCTGCGGCGGTTCGCCTGGCGGCGTCGGTTCGCCTGGCGGCGGATCGGCCATACGCGATCGTGGTGGCATTCACGTTCACCGAGATGCGTGTAACGTGGGTGTCGCGCACGGGATGGAGCCCGACGCGCTACCACATCGGAACCATCGTGCTGGGTACGGCCCCGCGCACGCCCAGCGAAACGCACACCGTGGAGACCGCGCTGGACATGTTCGTGGAGACCGTCACTGGTGATCGGGGGCGGCCGTGAGGGGGCGCGACGCGTACAGGCTGGAGGTGTTCACCCGACCATGGGCCCACACCGCCCCGAATGCGTTCGGCATCGTGCCAGGGCCATTTCGAGGTATCCGGGCCTACCTCGCGGAGATCGAGATCCTCTACTACGCGGGGTGGCCATGACCGAGTCCGTGAAGGTGGACGCCGCCATGTACGATCTCGTCGTGTCCGGTCGTGGCACGCCGCAGCAAACACGAATCCGTCAATCCGTAACTGTTACGGTGAACGCGCGTCGAACGCGTTACACTTCCACGATACGCGGGCCTGTTTTCGTGCAGTAGAGCTTGGCACGGACGCTGCATTAGCCTGGAGCACCATGAAGACCAACGCAACGCACCCGCTGACGCGTGATGGGATCGCAGCTGCCGACGCAGCTGCAACCGCGGGCCGCCGTGTTCTCCGCGACGCGCGTACCGTGGCATACGACGCATGGAAAGCGGTGTGGCAAGCGGACCGCACGGACCCGCGATGCGCGGCGCTGCTGGCGGCCTTCAGAACGGCCGACGAGGCGTGCGTCGCCGCGATCCCGACGCTTGCCCGCTAGTGGTGGAGACGATGAGCAAGCGAACGTCAGCCCAGAATGCCATGATCGAGCGACTTGCTGCCGGGCCGGAGATGACGCCCGGCGGTCGCCGCAACAGCGGGACTGAGCACCGATGCGAAGCGGAACGAGGCGCGCAGGAACGGCCGACCGATCGGGCGTGCCACTGACGGGCATCGGCGTGCCGTCACGCTGGGTTCGGGCGGATCGGTCCCTTGCCCGCGGGGCGCGGGATGGGCGAGTCTAGGCATGGGCGTGACCTCGACGTGTTCGGGGTTGCGTCAAGTCGCCCGTGCGCGCTAGCGGCACGCCGGGCGGCGCCTTGGACCGTATGGGGAAGCGGGGTCGCCAGCGAGCGAGAACGCTGCGGCACCGCCCGAAAACATCGCGTAAACAAGGCCGAACGCGCTTGACCACGTCGGCGTTCAGAGCGACGTGTGCGTGACGGACTCCGATATGTTGACGCGTCAATCGAGGAAAACTGCGATCGTCGGTGCGCGCCGCCGGTGGCGCAGCGAGTTAGGCTTCGGCGGAGCGGTGAGTCACGCCGCGCGCCGGCAGGCACCCGTCACCGGCCCGCTGTCCGGTTTTGGGCGGCGTGCGCATCGCGTGTCCGGTTTTGCTGGCGCGGCGCGGGCTGTCCGGTTTTGCGGGGGTCGGTGGGGGGAACCGGACGATGCCGAGAGCCCGGCGTCGCCCCTCGGGGCGAGGCCGTCCGGGCACGGGACCAGGAATACTGCAGCGTCCGCCCCGAGTTCCCCTTGGGGGCACGTTGGGTCATTCCAAAGCGCCTCACAAGCGCATACGTACTTGGGGGCGAACACGCCGAGCTTGCTGCATCCGATGTGCGCCAAGCCACGGAGCCGCCCATCGAGGCTGGGCATCGGCTCACCGAAGCCGACCGCGCACCACAGCGGGTCCAAGCGGGAGATGGCGACGGAGAGCGCTTACCTGGTCGCGGAGTCGTGGCTGCGCGAGGCCATCGCGATGGTGCTGGCGGGTCGACAGCCGGACGTACCACGACGGCGGCGGCAACGGAACAGGCGCCTCGCACACGCCCGTCATCCCAGCCTGATGGACCAGTCGCGCCGCGACATCGGCTGCCACCACCGCCCGCCATTCCACGGCAACGATGTTGTGACTGTGGCCAACGACGTTGCCGCGCGGCACAGCCACCACGTGGCGCGTATCGACGTTCGGCGCGTGGGGTTGTTCGCATGAGCGACACGATCAGGGTCGTCGTAGCACTTGGACAGCTGGCGCTCGGGCTGGCGGTCGGGTCCATCCTCGGCGCGCGGTGCGTGCTTCGGCTTCGTCCCGTCGACTTGGAAGCTGTGGCGGCGAAGGCCACGCTGCGTGTTGCGTCCGTCGACGTCGACAACATGGTCGAACTGGCATGGATGCACGCGAAGGCGAAGGCCATCCTTGATGGCCTTGCTCCGCGCGCGGAACCTGGTGAAACGTTCCAATGGAGCGACGTCGACGTGAACACGCGCGATGGGATCCGACGTATCGTAGTGGCCACGGTGGCCGTGCTTGCCGACGACGCAATGGAGCGCGTTCGGCGTGCTACCGAGGATAACACATGACGACGTCCACACTGCGGAAGCGGTACAGGCGGCGCCAAGTGAACGCACCACGACGTGCATCGCGTGTCGCCGCGCCAAGGCGGCGTGGCTGGCGCGGCGCTACGTGGGTGGCGGCGGGAC
>JANYKC010000081.1 GCA_025358255.1 Spirochaetaceae bacterium | reverse complement strand
CTCATCGGTGACAAGCACGAGGGGGCGCCCTGCCCGAGGGGGGCGCTCCGCTTCGAGCGAGGCCAGGACATCGCGGAAGGTCCGCTCGATCGCATGCCGTTCGAACCCGACGCGGGGATAAAGGACTGAGGCGCGGGCCTTATGCCCAGCGGTCATGGAACCTGACCGCTTCCTTGTCGCGTGGCTTAGGTCGAGGACGAACCGTGACCCTGCCGTGATGGAGATGGTGATCTCGTTCGGGAAGAATTGGGAGACATCGAAGCTCACGAACCCGTCGATGCACACGTCCTCAGTCCCGCTCGCGAGGGGACGCAGGCGAGCGTGGAGGGCGAGCGCCTGGCGGGAAAGCCGGTCGAGCCGGTTCTGGACCGTCCCGCGGCCCACGCCGATTGCCCTGCCGATGGCGCGCAGGCTCATTGAGCCGCAATGGCGGGCGAGGATGTCCTGATAGTTAGTGTTTTTCTTGGCGTAAAAATCGAGCGAGAAGGTCTGGGTCGAGAAGGACCTTCCGCAGGACCGGCAGCGAAAGCGGGGCACATGGCCGAATGCCTTGCTTGTGTGGAAGCCATCACGGGCGAACCAACGATCGTCAGGAGTATGTAAGTGCAGGTTGCAGCGGGGATTAGGGCAAAACGGGAAGGAATGCAAGGGGCCCCCTTTGAGGACCTTTATGTCCCCAAGGAGGAACGCGAAAAATGGTTTGACCTGATTCAAACCCAAAGGTTCGGGACACTATCGGGTGCATGCCCTGGGCCGACCGAGCCATGAAAATATCAGTTCCGATACTATCTTATTTGATAGTCAGCTATACTATCTATGGAAGCACAAAGAAGAGTGTCGAGTAAGGACGAAGCTAATTTATTATTGAGAAAGTAATTAAAAATAGCATCAAATTCCGGTAGCTTGGCATGTAGTTTGCGATAGAGAGGGCAGGGCTAGGTCGGGCTCCCTAGTGAGCCGTACGAAGCCCCGAAGCCTTTTTCGTGGCCGCGATGGCGGCGCGAAAAAGCGCTTCGACAGGAACTGAAAGGAAGGAACCATGAACCTTAAGCGAGCAAGCATCGCCTCTCTCGCATTCCTCCTCTGCCTCGGGAGCCTCTTTGCCCAGGACCAACCTGAAATCGCCTATCGTATCCTTACATCATACATCGAAAAGAAGGAAGGCGGCCGGGGGGGCGACTCAAGGGCGGGTGGCGCCATCGTCGCAGGCCTTGGTGGACTCCTCATCGCCGGCGCCGCGACGACCTGGTTTGCCGGGGATGCGATTGCCCAGTCCGCCGGACTGGCTACGGGCATGGACCCGGACACGAAGGCAGGCCTCTCGATCGGCCTCGGGGTCGGTGGCCTTGTCCTTTCCGGTGTCGGCGCCGGCATCATTTTTTCCAAGCCCCACGATTACCGCCTGGAATACGGCGAAGTCTTCAAGGAGGACGACCGCCTGGTCCGGGAAGCGCTATCGGTCGCCGTGCTGAGGGACATGTCGGTTAAGGCACAAAAAGCCCGCGTCACGAAGGCCATCTCCAACCTCCTCGTCCCCGTCCTCACAGCGGCCATCCGCGCCGGGGTCAACCTTTCTACGGGCAAGGAATGGTCGGACGGCGTCGTGAGCTCCATATCCTGGAGCGCATGGAGCGTCGCGACCGCGATCTCCGGCCTTTTCGGGAGCACCGAGGAGGAAAGGCTTTACGCCAAGTACCTGGCCGGACGCGATGCCCTTTACGGCGAGCGCGGCTCCAATTACTGACGCGGGTTCCCTCCCGTGATCAGGCGTTTGCTTTTTGGGCTCGGCATCCTCCTCGGGATCGTCGCGCCCCAGGCTTCGCCTGACCTGGCGGCGCGGGTCTATCGCTTGGGAGAGGATGTCTATGTGAACGCTGAGATCGAAGGCGCCTTTTCCGCGGCCGCCCTCGAGCTGGCGGCGGCGGGAAGCGAGGTGGCCTTTGAGGTGGAAGCACGGATCGAGGGTCGGGACGCCGTGGCCGTTGCGCGCCGGAGCCTCAGGTACGCGCCTGCAAGCGGCGAATGGCTCGTGGGACAGGATGATGGGGTGAAACGTATCGTAGGGCGTGAGGCGGCCCTGGTCCTGGCCGGGCGGGTCTGGGCCCTCCGCGTCGGGGAGCTGTCTGCCTTCGAAGGGGGAGGGGCGATCCTCGTGAAGGCCCGCCCGGGCATCCTGGATGAAAAGGGCGGCTGGCATTCGGCGGGCATCCTCTGGGCCTATACTGAGCCATCCCGGCGTTTTCCCTTCTCGGGACCGGTGGAGATCCCACGCTGACATGAAAATAAGAAACCGCTTCATCCTGCTTTTCGCTTTCCAGGCCTTGGCCGCCGCCCTCGCCTCGGTCGTATTCGCCTTCGGCGCGATAGCCTCGGAAAGCGCCCGCGCCGAAGCCGAGTTTCCTTCTGCTGTCGCCTCGGCGCGGTCAAGGGACGCTTCCCTTCCGGATCGTGAGCGTCTCTCGGCCGCCCTCGAGGAGGCCGATGCGCTTCGCGCCAAGGCCGCCGCCTCCCGTGTCTTCAGGTCCCAGGCGGCTGTTGAGGCCGCGGTCAGGATCGGCACCTTCTCCCTCATCTGGGCGGCTGGCGCGGCCTTCGCCTTCGCCCTCGCCTCGCGCGGTTTCACCCGCCGCCTGGACGAGCTTGCGGCGGGGGCCCTGTGTGCCGGGGAAGACCGCTCCTTCCGCTTCCCCAAGGTGGAGGACCGCGAGTTCAAGAGTGTCTTCACCGCCTTCGACGCGATGCTCGACCGACTTGCTGAGCAGGAAAGACGGCTCGAGGAGGCCGCCAGGCTCGAAGGCTGGCGGGAAGTGTCCTCCTTCCTCTTCCACCAGCTTCGCACGCCGCTGTCGTCCATCGAGCTTGCATCTCGCAATGTGGGCATCGCGGGACGGCGCGCCCTTGAGGGCGGAATGGCTGCGACCGAGGCATTTGAGACCTGCGTCGCGAGCGCGGACAGTGCCGGTGCCGAATGCGGCAACATCCGCGCCCTCCTCGATCGCTTCAAGAGCCTCGCGGGCCTCGCCCTCGGGCCCCCCGAGAGCGTCCACCCTGCCGAGCTTGAAGCCGCCCTCCGCTCGCGCATCGACCCACAGCGGCTGCGGCTCTCGTTTTCGGGCGACGAGCTTCCCCTTCTGGTGGACCGCCGCATGGTCCTCGAAGCGATCCTCAACCTGGTCATGAACGCGATGGAAGCCTGCCTGGCCCTCCCCGCCGAGGTCCGCGTCGTGATGCGCCAGGCGGGAGGCTTCGCCGAGCTTGAGGTACTGGACGCGAACGGCCCTGTCGACCCGGCCATCCTTGCACGCATAGGCCAGGGGCGCTTTTCCACAAAGCCCGAGGGCACGGGACTCGGCCTTCTTTTCGTCCGAAGGGTGGCAGTCCTCCATGGCGGAAGTCTCGAAGTCCATGCCGCGCCCGATGGCGGCTTCGTTGCTAGGCTCACGCTACCCCTCGCTCAGGTCATCGCGGACAGGGGAGGCGTGGCATGAGGATCCTTGTGCTTGACGACGACCGGGCCCTCCGTTCCGAGCTGTCCTCTTTCCTCACGCTCAACGGCCATGAGGCCCTCCTGGCCGCTGACCTTGCCGAGGCCACCTCGATCCTGGCAGCCGGCGGAGGAGCAGGCCCGGTCGACCTGGTGCTGGCCGATCTCTTCCTCGGGAAGGATCGCGGCACCGATCTCCTCCCGGACTGCACACAGGTTCCCGTCGTCGTCATCTCGGGAGCCGGCGGCGTCCGGGAGGCGGTCGCGGCCCTCAAGGCCGGAGCCTGGGATTTCCTGGAAAAGCCTGTCGATCCCGACAGGCTCCTCGGACTCCTGCGCAACCTGGACCGTGGCCTCCAGGCAGAGCGGGGCTTGTCCGCCCTGCGCCAGGACTGGCTGGCCGAGCATGCGGCCTTCGCGCCTGGCTCCCCCTTCGCCCTCGCCCTGGCCGAAGCGGGCAAGGTCGCATCCTCGCCGCTTTCCGTCCTTGTCACCGGGCCGAGCGGCTCGGGCAAGGAAATCATCGCCAAGTGGATCCATTACTGCTCAGCCCGCTCGGGCGGGCCCTTCGTGGCGGTCAACTGCGCTGCCGTCCCTCCCGAGCTCGCCGAGGCGGCCTTCTTCGGCGCAAGGCGCGGCGCCTATACCGGGGCCGATGCCGATCGCC
The DNA here is from genome assembly GCA_025358255.1 of Spirochaetaceae bacterium. GTDB lineage: Bacteria > Spirochaetota > Spirochaetia > Treponematales > Rectinemataceae > JANYKC01. The sequence goes on along the minus strand of JANYKC010000081.1, from coordinate 2,672 downwards.
AGGGCTGGTTCCAGGCCGCGAACGGGGGGACGCTCTTCCTCGACGAAGTGGGTGACGTCGCGCCATCCGTCCAGGCCAAGCTCCTGCGCGCCGTCGAATGCGGCGAGGTCCAGCGCCTCGGTTCGACACAGACCGAAAGGATATCCCTCCGCCTTGTCTCGGCGACCAACCGCGACCTGTCCGCCGACTGCGCCTTGGGCCGCTTCCGGGAGGACCTCTACTGGCGCCTTGCCCAGGCCACGATATCCGTCCCGGCCCTCTCCCAGCGGAAGGCGGATATTGCCGCGCTTGCGCGCTTTTTCCTCGCAAGGGCAGGGGGCAGTGCCTCCGGCAGTGCCTCCGGCAGTGCCAGAGGCAGTGCCAAAGGCGACGTTTCCGGAAGTGCTTCCGGCGGCGCAAGAGGCGAGGTCTCTGCCGCCGCGGCAAGCCTGGATGACGACGCGATCGCCTGGCTAGAAGCACGGGCCTGGCCGGGCAACGTCCGCGAACTGCGTGCCTTTGTCGAGCGAGCGCTCTGGCTTTCCCCGGGTCCGAGGATCGGGGTCGCTGATCTCGAGGCGCTAGACCAGAGGCCGCCAGCGGCCAATGGGGCTTCCCGACAGGAGATGGTCCGGGCGCTTCCCCTTGTCCACTTGGCCGAGGCGAAGCTCTCTTTCGAAAAGGCCTACGTCGGGCGCGCCTTGGACGAGTGCGATGGGTCGGTGGCCAGGGCCGCGCTGAAGCTTGGCATCCTCCCCAACAATCTTTCGCGGAAGATCCGGGAATTGGGCATCAAGGGTAGCCGCGAGCCCTAGAGGCAAAGCCCCCGGTAGCGCATGTAGAGGAAGAGGGTTGCCGTCATGAGGGCATGGCCATAATCCTCTGCCCCGACGAGGTCGATGGCCTCGTTCTCGGGTACAAGGAGGACCTCGATCTCCTCGTGCTCGTCGAGGGCCTGCACGCGGTCGAGGACGCAGCCCTCGGCGACGAAGGCATGGAAGGTATTGGTCATGAAGGCGGGGTTTGGCGAGAGGAGGCCGAGGGGCACGATCATCTCCGCCCGGTAGCCCGTCTCCTCGGTGAGCTCGCGCCCTACGGCGATCGAGGCGTCCTCCCCCTTCTCCACAATGCCGCCGGGGAACTCGAGGCAGAGCCTGCCGGTCCCGTGGCGGTACTGGCGGATCATCACGATCATGCGGCCCAGGGCCGTGTCCACCACGGGGATGACGCCTGCCCAGTCGGGCGAGTTGACGAGGTAGAAGGTGCCGCTCTTGCCATCTTCGGAGATGCGGTCGCTCGAGGAGACATTGAAGATCCTGCAGTCAGCCACGCGACTCGCGGCGGTCTCTTTCCAGTTGCCGGCTTTGCCCATGGACAAAGACTAGCGCCTATGACGGTCTTGGTCTATGGCGCGGAGCGGTTCATTCCACCGGCGGCTTCCACCAGCGCAGGAGAGACCGCGCCTGCACGATCAGGGGATCGGCACCCGCCGCGAAGGGATCTGCCCCCACCTCCGGCTGGTCGAGCACCATCTGGAAATTGTGGGGCGCGCCCAGGGCCTTTGCCATGTGACGGAAGCCCGCAGCCGTCGAGGTGTCGCTTTTCTTGACCTCGACGACGATCCATGGTCTGCCGTCGCGGCTCACGAGGAAGTCGGCTTCGCGGCCGTCCTTGTCCCGCATGTACCAAAGGCCGAAGTCGCCCAGGCCGAGGTCGTTCCGGAGGTCGACTCCGGCCTTGAGCTGCATGGCGATGAGGTTCTCCGCCCGTGCGCCCTCGTCCACCAGCCAGGACCAGTCGGAGAAGTAGACCCGCGGTTCCTTCAGGGTTGAGCGGGTGACGTTCCGCGTCCAGTGGCGCAGGAAGAAGAGGGTGTGCAGGGCCTCGAGGTGGCCAGCCTAGCGCGTCACCGTCTCCTCGGAGACCTTGAGCCTCGCGGCTAGGGTGGACCAGGTGCAGGTGCCCGTGGCCTACGCGAGGAGGATGGTCCCGAGGGCCTCGATGCGGTCCAGCTCGCGGCAGCGGGTCAGGTCGCGGAGGTCCTCGCGGAAGAGCTGCCGCCAGCGGAGGCCTTTCCATCGTCTCCAGAAGCTCCGGTCTCCCCGGAGGAAGGGCTCGGGAAACCTTCCCAATTCATAATATTTTTCCAGGTTTCGCCATCGGCCGCCTTGCCCTCCGCGGCTTTTTCCGGGGTCGTGCTGTCGTCGAGGGCCGCGCTTCCCGTGACAAGTATCCGGCAGCGCCCCTCCCAGGCATCGAAGAAGCCATTGAGGAAAACCTTCCAGCCGGGGAATTTGTGGAGTTCGTCGAAGCAGACCACCGGGATCCGGTCGCCTAGGCGGTCGAGGCCTGCCCTCTCTACGAGGGCGGGGCCGTTTTCCAGGATGAGGCCGCGGTCGGCAGGGTTGTCCCAGGACAGGTAGCGGACATCCGCAGCGATATTACTGGCGATCCAGGTCTTGCCAGCCTGGCGCGGACCGATGATGAAGGCCATCTGGCGGTATTTTTAGAAAAGATATGCAATATGCTCGATTAGCGCTTTTAATGATATACCCCGCATTCCCGCTCGTTTATAGCTAGGCGGGGGCTACGACTCCCAGCGATGTGAAAAGGTCCTTCTGCTTCTTGGTCATTTCACCAACCACGGCCGCGTGACCTGGCCGTTCGAAGCATTCAATCACATCAAAGTCGTC
>JANYKC010000076.1 GCA_025358255.1 Spirochaetaceae bacterium | reverse complement strand
ACACCACCGCGCCCACGGCATACTGGAGGATGAAGATGGCTGAAGGCAAAGACATGAAGGTCCACGCGCCCGAAGAGCGGCTTGCGGGGGGACTGCCGAAGATCGGCATCAGGCCGACGATCGACGGTCGCCTCGGAGGCGTCCGCGAATCCCTTGAGACCGTGACGATGGATATGGCCAAGGCGGCGGCGCGCCTGATCACGGAAAGGTTGCGCCATCCGAGCGGCCATGCGATCGAGTGCGTGATCGCCGACTCGACCATAGGCGGCGTCGCCGAGGCCGCGGCCTGCGCCCAGAAGTTCGCCCGCGAAGGCGTGGCTGTCACCCTCACCGTGACGCCCTGCTGGTGCTACGGCTCCGAGACGATGGACATGGATCCGCTGACGGTGAAGGCCGTCTGGGGCTTCAACGGCACAGACCGCCCAGGGGCCGTCTACCTTGCCGCCGTCCTGGCCGCCCATAGCCAGAAAGGCCTGCCGGCCTTCGGCATCTACGGCCATGACGTCCAGGACCTCAAGGACACCGACAAGATAAGCGAGGACGTGGCCGACAAGATCCTCCGCTTCGCCCGCGCGGGCCTTGCTGCTGCCTGGATGCGGGGCAAGTCCTACCTCTCCGTCGGCTCGACCTCCATGGGAATAGCCGGCTCGATCGTCGACGCGGACTTCTTCCAGTCATGGCTCGGGATGCGGACCGAATACGTCGACATGAGCGAGGTGAACCGGCGCCTGGAGGAGAAGGTCTACTCCGAGGCGGAGTTCCGCCGCGCCTTGGCCTGGACAAAGGCCACCTGCGCCGAGGGACCGGACACGAATGCTCCTGCGGTGCAGCACCCGCGCAACCACAAGGACAAGGTCTGGGAGACCTGTGTCAAGATGGCGATGATCGTGAGGGACCTGATGGTCGGGAATCCCGACCTGCGCCGCAAGGGCATGAACGAGGAGGCCTTGGGCCACAACGCGATACTCGCGGGCTTCCAGGGCCAGCGCCACTGGACAGACCACATGCCCAACGGCGATTTCCTCGAGACCGTCCTCAACTCGAGCTTCGACTGGAACGGGATCCGGCAGCCCTATGTCGTGGCCACCGAGAACGATTCCCTCAACGGCGTGGCCATGCTCTTCGGCCACCTCCTCACGGGCACCTCGCAGATCTTCTCAGACGTGCGGACCTACTGGAGCCCCGAGGCGGTCGAGCGCGTCACCGGCTGGAAGCCCGATGGCGTCGCCGCAAAGGGCTTCATCCACCTCCTCAATTCCGGCGCCACCACGATGGACGGCACGGGCAGGCAGCGCAAGGACGGGAAGCCCGCGATGAAGCCCTATTGGGAGATCACGGGCGAAGAGGCGAAAGCCTGCCTCGACGCGACGAGCTGGCGCTACGCGGACCTGGGCTATTTCCGCGGCGGCGGCTGGTCCTCCGACTTCCTCACCGAAGGCGGCATGCCCGTGACGATGTGCCGGATCAACCTCGTGAAAGGCCTGGGGCCCGTGCTGCAGATCGCCGAGGGCGTCACGGCGACCCTTCCGGAGAAGGTGCACAACATCCTGGACAAGCGGACGAACGAGACCTGGCCCACGACCTGGTTTGTGCCCCGCACCACCGGGAAGGGTCCCTTCAAGGACGTGTACTCGGTGATGGCGGCATGGGGCGCCAACCACGGCGCCATTTCCTATGGCCACATCGGCGCGGACCTGATAGCGCTCGCCTCAATGCTCCGCATACCTGTGTGCATGCACAACGTCGAGGAGTCGGGGCTTTTCAGGCCCAGCTACTGGAACGCGATGGGCATGGATGCGGAAGGCGCCGACTACCGAGCCTGCGCGGCGCTCGGGCCGCTCTACGGGAAGCGATAGCCATGGCGGCGCGGATGAAAGCCGGGATCGTCGATGACAGGGGGCGAAAGGCCGTCTGCCTCGAAAACGGCGGCGTCCGCGCGGTCATCGACGCCCAAGGGGGCATGATGCCCGAATTCGGGCTCATGCGGGGAACGGGCCTTGCCAACGCCCATTGGATACCGGGCTTCCGGGCGAACAGCGGGAAGCCCTGGGCGGAGGGCGAGCACGCCTCCTTCTGGAAAGCGAAGCTCCTCTACCACCTGGCTGGGGACTTCCCTTGTGCCCCCAACTTCGGCCCTGGCTGCCTGGTGGACGGCGTGGAGCTGCCCCCGCACGGCTGGACCGCGGAAGGGGAATGGGAAATCGAGGCTACGGGGGTCGAGGGCGGCTTGGCCGACGGCCTTGCCGACGGCATTGCCGACGGCAAGGGCCCGGCTTGGGCGCGTTTCGCCATGGAGTCGCCGGAAGCCGGCCTTCCCCTCTCCTTCAGGAAAACCGACCTTGTCTACCGCGGGCAGGACGCCTATTTCTCGATCATGACAATTAGGAATAATGGCCTCCTGCCTGCGTCGATCAACGTGGGCAGGCACAATACCCTGGGCGCGCCTTTCCTCCAGGCCGGCTGCCGCATCAGCCTCGCCGCCGACCGCTTCCTGTGCGCCCCTTCGGGCACCGAGTTCGAGGCCACCGGCCGCCTTGCGCAGGGAGGCGAGTTCAGCGATCTGTCGCGGGTCCCCTTGCGCTCGGGCGGCATGGCGGACATCTCGCGCGTTCCCGGCATGATCGGCTTCACCGATTTTGTGACCGGCGCCATCCCTGCCCGGCTGTCGCTCGGCTGGAGCTGCGTCGTGAACCCGGAGCTGCGCCTCGCCTACCTCTGCTTTTTCCCCGGCGCGGCGGGACTGAGCGAAGGCGAGATCGCCCTCTCCTTCAACGACCTGTGGATGCAATACGGGGGAAGGGACTTCACGCCCTGGGCGATGGCGGAGGGACAGGGGGACAGCTCCTTCTGCCTCGGCACGGAGAACGTCACCGGCGCCTTCGCGAACGGGCTCGCCTTTTCCCGCGGGTGCCCCGAGATCCTCGGTAGGCCAACCCTCGTCGAGATACCCGCAGGGGGGGAAAGGCGGCTCTGCTACGGAGCGGCGCTCCTGGAGCTCGATGAGGAGACGCTGCGCGAAGGCGTGACGCGGGTGGAGGTCGGGAAGGGCGAAATGACCCTCGTCGGGAAACGCCATTCGGCCACCTACCCCATCGGCGCCGATTTCGAGGCCGCGCGGGACTTCGTCCGGAAGGCCTAGCCGGCTATCGTCTCGATGACGAGGCGGTCGAGCGCATCCGTGGCATCGAGGCCCGACCCCTCCTCAAGGAAGGAGCGGATATCCCTGCCGTCCCAGCGCGCGTGGAACTCGGTGTCGGAAGGCAGCATCCTCCCCGACTCGTCCGGCGCGCGGAAGGAAAGCGCGGCGCGCGTGGCCGCGGCGATCGACCCAAAAGGCAGCCCCTTCCGCGCGGCCAGGAGGCAAGCGCCGACAAGGCGGTCGTTCCGCGCGAGCTTGCGCTGCAGGTCCCGCCCCACGCGATGGACGGTGTCGCCCAACGCCCTGTTGCAAAAGCGCGAGACAAGGTCAGCCGCATGCCCCTCGAGTTCCTCCAGGGCGAGCGCTTCCGGATAGCTGGCGTGGAGCGCGACGGCGCTCTCCATCATGGCGGCGCGCACATTCCCCTCGACCCCCGGCCTCTCGAGCGCTTCCCAGATGAAGCTGATGGCAGGGTCGGCGCGCCAGCCGAGGTATGCCGTGGCGGCGTGGCCCATGTTGTGGATGAAGAGCTTGCGGTCCACCCAGGCTCCGATGTCGTCCACGAGCTTGAGGCCGCCCAAGGGCGGGGGCGGGCCTTTCCAGCCTCGCGCGTCGGCGATGAGGGTGTCATAGGGCTCGGAGTACAGCTGGAGGGGATCGGACTCGAGGGCTTCCTTGGGCATTAGGGGCACCATCTTCCCGATGCTCGTCTCCACGAGGCCTACGAGACTATCCAGGTCAAGGTCGTTGCCGAGCCGACGGCGGAGCTCGGTCCGGAAAAATGCCGCCCCACAGCGGATGTTCTCCGCGATCACGATATCGAGGGGAGGGGCTCCCGCCTCCCGGCGGGCGAGGAGGGCGGGGACCATGGCGCCGATGACCGAGGGGAGGCCACCCTGGCCGACGGAAGTCGCGGCGTAGGCGGCGTCCCGGAGTTCGCGCGTCACCGCCGTCGAGTCCTTCCCGTAGACCGCGCGGATCGGTCCGACCTCCAAGGTCACATCGGCGCGGTCGTTGGCCTTGACGATGACTCGGTAGGATCCCCGCGCGTTGAGGCGTGCCACCAGGTCCTGGTCGACATCGATGAAGACCGTCTCGAAACCGGCGGCGCTGAATAGCCGCCCGATGAAGGACCTGCCGATGTTTCCGGCGCCGAACTGGATGAAGCTGCCCTTCATCATTCCAGTCCTGCCTGTCTGCGCCAGGCAGCGGCATAGGGTTCCACCAAGGCGCGTTTCTCCCCCGGCCGAGACTCTTTCCAGACCCCGCCCACGTGGAAGCAGGCGAAGCCTCCCGAGGCGACGCCCCAGGCAAGGGCTTCGACCAGGTCGGCGCGCGGGGCGCCCGCATCGAGCTGCATGGCGATGGAAGCGATGAGCCCTCCAGCGAAATTGTCCCCGCAGCCAGTGGTGTCGCCGCGGCGGCCGGGATCCGCGGCAAGCTCCGCCAAGATGGAGGCAGAGACGGGGAAGGAGCGCTGGGGCAGCAATGCGATGCGTGATCCCGTCCAGGAGGCTGCCGATATCCCACGGGTACCCGCCGTGATGACGGCGGCTCCGGTTCCGCGGTCGCGGAAATAGGCCATTGCCCCCTCGGCGTCGGCCGCGCCGGAGAGACGGCGTGCCTCCTCGAGGTCGGTGACGAGGAGGTCTATGGAAGCGTAGGCGGAATCGCCCGAGCCCATGGGCCAGGTGCCTTCCGGATCGCGGCGCTGGCTGCGGAAGTCATAGACGGTGTTGACCATGGTGAAGGCGCCACGGGCCTTGGCGCCCTGGAGGAGCTCGGCCAGGCTGTCATGCATGGCCGGGGTCAGGGCGGTGCCCCCGAAGGCCGTGATCGTCGAGTCGAAGAAGGTTGCGGGAAGGTCGGAGGGCCACAGGAGGCCTGCGGCGCCAATCTCGTTTATGAAGCAGCGCTCGCCCCGCCCCCCGTCGTGCCGGGGATCCGAGAGGACGAGGGTGAAGGGGGTGCGGCCGGGCTTGCTCGCATAGCTCGAGATGTCGACCTCCCCTGAAGGGATCATCGACAGGAGCCGTGCGGCCGCGGGGTCGCTTCCAACGGCCCCGGTGAAGGAAACGGAGAAGGGGCCGCCCCCGCGGCCGTCGCCGGGCCGTGAAGCGCCCAGCATCTGCGAGGCATGGATCATCGCCACGATGCCTGGGCCGCCGATGTTGCAGGCATCGGCTTGCTTTCCGCCGACAAGGGCAGCGATCGCCTTGGGCAGTGCGCAGCCGACGAAGCGCTCGAAATCCTCCGCGAAGACGAGGGAGCCAGGCTCGAGCCCGCCGTCACCGCCCCGACGCGAGCGCAGGGCCGTGAAGGCCGGGGAGGAGAAGTCCACGTCGGCATGGATCCAGTCGAGGAGGGAGCATCCGACTCCTGCGATCTTGATCATGGGCTAGTCGGTGATCCACTGGGGGTAGTCGGAGACGAGGAGGCGCCATGGGGCCTCGTCCTCCTCGATGGCCGGGAAACGGCCGACGTTCTCGAGGAAATGGTTGTCGCCGACATCGTCGTTGACCATGCTCACCTCACCCACGAGGACGCGCTCGCGCTCGCCCCAGAAGCGATGGTAGAGGCGGGGCTCCAGGCAGATGCTCTCGCCGGGTGACAGCCGCACCGATCCTCCGGCCGGAAGGTTGCGGCGGATGCCGTCGACCCTCACCTCGACTGTCGATTTCGCGAGGCCCGCGTCCGCGTCCGAGTTCCAGAGCTGGAGGACGAGCTCCCCTCCGCCGCGGTTGATGATGTCCTCCATCTTGGCGTCATGGAAATGCGTGGGCGTCTCCTGGTCGACACCGACGATCATGGCTTTCTCGGCATAGGTCTTGCCCTTCGAGCCGACGAGGCCGTTGCGCATCGTGAAGAGCAGGAGGCCGCGGCGTGGATAGTCGCCCGAGCCGAAGTCGGTGATGTCCCAGCCTAGGTGGACCCGGTCGAGCTCATCTGCGTCGGCGCGCATGCCAGGCCAGCGTTCGGGGACCCAGGCGGCCCAGGCGGGCAGGCTGAAGCCGCGGGAAACGAAAAAACGCTCGCCTGAACGGATGGCTTGGTTGATCTCGCTGCGTTTCATTTGAAGCTGAACTCCATGAAGGTTTCGTACATCGCCTTGATGTTGTCCAGCGGAGTGTCGCGGCCAATCTCCCCGCAGGCGATGATGCCGCCTTTCTCCGAGCCCAGGGCCCGGAAAACCTCGCCGATGTGCTTCCGCACGTCGGCCGGCTTGCCATAGGTCATGGTCCTCTGCCGGTCGAGGTCGGTGCGGAAGCACACGCGGCCCTTGAAGCGCCGTCCCAGCTCCTCGTTGCCCATGCAATTGGATTGGCAGTTGATCACGCTGACGCCCAGGTCGACCAGGTCGGGAATGATGTCGGTGATGCAGCCGTCCGAGTGGAAGTGGACGTCCATGCCCGCGGCGCGCACCCTGTCGAACATGGCCTTGTAGCAGGGCTTGAAGAAGGCCCTCCACAGCTCGGGGCTTATCATGAGGCCGGTCTGTGTGCCCCAGTCGTCGGCGAAATGGATGCCGTCATACTCGAGCTTGAGGAACTTCTCGATGAGGCGCATGTTGTGGGCAAGGAGGCCGTCGCGGAGGGCGAGGGCGGAGTCCTCCCCGAGGGCTATGTCCGTGAGGAGGTCCTCGAAGCCGCGCAGCTCCTGCATGGTCTCGAAGAAGGTGATCCACCCGCCGCGGGAATACCAGCGCGGGTCCTTGCCGACCATGTGGCCGGAATAGAGGCGGTAGCTGGGAGGGTTCACCTCGAAATTCGGCCACGAATAGGTGGCGTAGCGGGACCAGTCCGCCAGGGGCTTCTCCACGGGAAGCCCGTATTCGCCGTCCTGTGAGCATTCCCACAGGACACCGAGGCCGTCCCTGTTGCGGCCCTTCCGGTAATAGGGCGGGAATTTCTCGAGGGGCAGGTCCGGCAGGAAGTCCCAGCCGAAGTCCTCCTCCACGTCCGCGAGGATGGCGCGCAACGCGTCACCATGCCTGAGGATGGCCGAAGGAAGGATGGCGTGCGAGATCGGCGGCCTGTCCGGATAATCGAAGGAGAGGGCCTTCTTTACGCGTTCCCTGCTTGTCATCTTCAAGTCGGACTCCTTCGCGGCCGGGGGGCCGCGCCGCGGCCGGGGGGCCGCGCAGCTACAAGGCGCGGCCACCTGACTACTTCGTGAGCCTGGCCTTCTGGAGGCTCTGGAGCTGGATCGTGTTGAAGAGGACGGCGAAGAGGATGAGGAGGCCGCGGACTATGTACTTCTCGAAGTCGCCGACCCCGAAGAGGGTCATTCCGTTGTTGATGACGCCGAGGAAGACGATGCCCATGAAGGTACCCCAGACCTTGCCGATGCCGCCGACGAGGCTCGTTCCGCCGATGATGACCGCGGAGATGACGTCCATCTCGTAGCCGCGCCCGAAGGTCGATGAGCCCGACATGACCTGGGCGGAGAGTATGATGCCGGAGAAGGCAGCGAGGACCTGGACGGCGACCAAGATGATGATCTTGACCCTGGTGACGTTTATGCCCGAGAGCCGCGCGGACTCGGGGTTGCCGCCGACCGCGTAGACCTCGCGGCCGAAGCGCGTCAGGTTCATGATCACATAGACGATCGCGAAGACGATGAGGAGCCAGATCGCGGGCACGGGGAAGAGGCCGAAGACGCGTCCCGCGCCGATCCAGCTGTACCAGTCGGGGAGGGTCGTGACTGGAAAGCCATGGGAGATCAAGGCAGCTGTGCCATAGATCACGTTCAGCATCGCAAGGGTGATGATGAAGGTGGGGATGTTGAAGCGGGTCCTGATAAAGCCGTTCCACAGCCCGATGAGGAGGCCCACGACGAGGGCGCAGGCCATCGCGACGAAGACGCCCGTCTCCATGGGCATGATTCCGGCCTTGTCCAGGGCGCCGGTGATGGTCGCCGTGAGGACGGCGGAGAGGGCGATCGAGGAGCCGACGGAGAGGTCGATCTCCCCGCCGATGATGGCCATGGTCATGCCGAAGGAGATGACCCCCGTCAGGGTGACGTTCCGGAAGATGTTGAGGATGTTGGGCAGCGTGAAGAAGCCCGGGGCCGTCAGCACGAGGGCCAAGGCGATACAGAAGAGGATGATCTCCATCATGTATTTCTTGGACAGGCTCGAAAGGTCGAGGTTCCTTGTTGCGGCGCTCTTCATCGTAGCTCCCCTCCCATGCACAGCGAGTATAGTTCTTCTATCGTCACGTCCTCTGGCCTGACTTCCCCGACAAAGCGCCCGAGTCGCATGATGATGATCCGGTGGCAGACCTCAAGGAGCTCCTCCAGCTCGGAGGATACGACGACACAGGAGATGCCGCATCGCGACTGCTCCCAGATGATCTGGAAGATCTGCTGCTTCGCCCCTACATCGATGCCCCGCGACGGCTCGTCGAAGAAGATGACCTTGGGACAGGCGTTGAGCCACTTGCCGACGACGACCTTCTGCTGGTTGCCCCCTGAGAGGCTGGTCATCGGGAGCTCGGTGCCCGTGGTCTTGATGCTCAGGGCATCCACCTGGCGGTCGGCGAAGTCCGCCATGAGCTTGCGGTCCACGAAGCCGCCGGGCGAGACCTTGTCGAGGCAGGCGTGGCAGAGGTTGTCCTTGATAGACAGGGACTGCACGAGTCCCTGGGACTTCCTGTCCTCCGGCGTGAAGGCAAGTCCCTTGCCGCTCATCTGGCGCGGGCTTGGCCTCGCGATCCGGTCGCCGTCAAGGATGACGCTTCCCCCATCGACCCCGTCCGCGCCGAAGATGCCGCGGAGGAGCTCCGTCCTGCCCGAGCCGAGCATGCCGGCTATGCCGAGTATCTCGCCTTTTTTCAGCGTGAAGGAGATGTCCTCGAACCAGGGCTTGCGGGTGAAGCCCTTCACCTCCAGGATGGTCTCCTCGGAGATGGCCAGGTCGGCCGGCCTCGATTTCACCTCGACGTCGCCGAACATGAGCTTGAGGACATCCCCGGTCTTCGCGCCTTCCATCGGGACCTTGCCTGTCATGCGGCCGTCCAGGAGGACGGTGCTCGTGTCCGCGATCTCCCAGAGCTCCTGGAGGCGATGGGTGATGTAGATGACGATGACGTCCTTCTTCTTGAGCTCGCGGATGAGCTTGAAAAGTATCTGGGTCTCGTGCTGTGCCAGGGCGGAGGTGGGCTCGTCGAGGAGGATGACCTTGGGCCTGAAGCTCATCGCCTTGACGATCTCGACGACCTGGCATTGCCAGACGTTGAGGTTGACGACGGTCTCGCGGATGGGCAGGTCGATGCCCATCTCGTCGAGGAGGGCCTGGGCCTTGGCGTAGGTGCGCTTCCAGTCCACGAAGGCGCCCCGGGTCTCGTAACGGCCTATCAGGATGTTCTCCGCGACGGAGAGGCCGGGAATGAGGCTCATCTCCTGATAGACGGTCGCGATGCCCTTCGCGAAGGCGTCGGCAGGTCCCTGGATGTCGAGGGGCTTGCCGTCAAGCTCGAGGGTCCCGTTGTCGGGCTTGTAGGCCCCGTTGATGATCTTGACGAGGGTGGACTTCCCTGAGCCGTTCTTGCCGATGAGGGCGTTGACCTTGCCGCTCTCGAAGGACAGGGTGACGTCGTCCAGCGCCGTCGTCCCGGGGAAAACCTTGGTGATGTTCTTGACGCTCAGGACACTCATGCGAACCTCCCTGCCTCTTGGGGTGCTGCCCGCGAGAACAGGGGCTCCGCTCGCCGAAATGTCCGGCGCCGCGAAACCCCTGTACCCGGCCGAGAAGCCTTGCGAAAGTCTCTTACTTGGACTTCGCCTTGAGGTCGGCGAGGAAGGCGTCGAGTCCCTTCACGTTCTTGCGTTCGAGGAGGATGCCGGGGACGATGACGGTCTTGGCCTTGGTGGCGCTGTAGTCCTCGCCCTTGATGGCCTTCGCGAGGGCCTCCATCGTCTTGACACCGATGCCGTAGGGGTCCTGGGCGATGGCGGCCTGGAGGATGTCGGCCTTGTCCTTGAGGAGCTGGACCATCTGCTCGCTGCCATCGAAGCCGAACACGAAGATCTTTCCAGCCTTGCCGGCGTTCTTGACAGCCATGGTCGCGCCGATCGTTCCGCCTTCGTTGGCCGAGAAGATCAGGTTGAGGGTCGCGCCCTTGGCGGTGATGATGTCCCCGCCGACGGTGATGGCCTTGTCCTGGAGCCAGGCGTCCTGGTCGGCGATCACTTCGACGCCGGGGAGGGTCTTGACCTGGTCGAGGAAGCCATTGACGCGGGCGCCGGACTGCTCGGGAAGGAGGGACTTGAACTGGAGGATGGCGATCTTGGCCTTTCCGCCCATCTTGGTCTTGATGAACTCGACCGCCGCCTTGCCGCAGGTCTTCCCGAGGTCATAGTTGTCGGAGGTGAAGGCACCGGTGATGTAGGGCGCGTTCGTCAGCGTGAAATTGGAGATGCCGATGAGGAGGCCCTTGCCGGCCGCGTCGGCGATGACCTTCATCGAGGCGCCTTCGCTGATCGGGGAGATCGCCAGGCCCTTGTAGCCCTGGGTCAGATAGGTGTTGATGAACTCCGCTTCCTTGGCGGCGTCACCGTTCGTGTTGCCGGGATAGAAATCGAAGCCCGCCTTGATCGCCGCGTCCTTGTAGCCCATCTGCATGAGCTTCATGAACTGGTCTTCCTGGAAAACAACGCCGGCTACCTTCGGCTTGGCCTGGGCGAAGGCGGTGCCGCCCACCGCGACCATGAGAGCCACGACCATCAAAGTGACGAGAATCTTCTTCATCGAAACCTCCTGTCCACCATCTATCATCGCGCCGCATCCGCGGCCGCTGGAACCTGTTTCGGCGCCGCCGGGAAAACCGGCGGCGAGGGAAGCTAGGCCTTCCCCGCGTAGACGGCCGTGCCCTCCCGCAGGCCCTCGTCGAACATCGCCTGGACATTCCCGACGGAAATGCCGTCATGGAGGGAGTGGTCGGAAGCCAGGATATAGCCCCCGCCCGGCGCGGCCGCCCGGATGGCCTCCCGCACCTCGGCCCTCACGTCGGCTTCCGTCCCGAAGGGCAGGGTGCGCGACGAGTCGATGTTTCCAATTATGCAGAACCTCTTGCCATGGTCCTTCTTGACCTTCGCGAGGTCCATGCCCGCGGTGCGCTGCAGGGGATGGATGGACTTGAGCTTCGTGGCGGCGAGGAGGTCCAGGTATTCGGTGATCTGCCCGCAGGAATGGAGGAGGGCGGGGACGCCCAGGGAGTCGACGTAGCCGACGAGGTCGCGGAGGTAGGGATAGAAATGCTTGATGTAGAGGTCGCGGCTGAAGAAGCCGGACTTGGAGTCGCCGAGGTCCTCGCTGACCCATATGCCGTCGATGCCGCAGTCCACGGCGACCTTCGCCGCTTTCTTGAAGAAGTCGTTGGACATGGCGAAGACCGACTCGAGGAGGGCGGGGTCGTCGTAGAGGCTGAAGCAGATGTTCTCGAAACCCATGAGGAGCCAGGCCGTTGTGAGGGGACCTTGGATGCCGCAGGTGATCGCGAGCGCGGAATCGCTGTTGTTCGCGATGGTCTGCCGCAGGTCGGCGTCCCGCCCGGGGAGGAGCGGATCCGGACAGCGGTATCTCTCGAAGGCGGCGCGGTCAGGGATCGGATAGCTGATGGGCGAGTCGATCGGCCACGAGACATCGGAGCGGACAAAGGTCGTGCCCCATTCGTCCCGATAGGTCTTGTCGTCGATCCATTCAGGCGAATAGCCCTGGAAGCCGGCCAAGGGCACCCAGATGCCGTCATGCCCGAGCTTCTTGGCCAACTCGAGGGCATCAGGCCCGTTGTAGCTGCCGGGCTTGTGGCCAATGAGCACCTCGTAGAGCGGCTCCTGGAAAAGGAAATCGAACATCGGCACCCGATCCGGGATACCCCCGTTGATCGCGGTCAGAAACCTTTCTCTGGGTGTCATCATAGCACTCCGCTTCCCGCCACTCTTCTGTGCAGTTTATCACTGCCCTTTGATCCGTCAAGTTTCATAATTGAAACGCATGATGGTTAATTAGTTAAATAACGGATATTTAACCTCGATTTCCATCTACTCAAAATCGGTTAAAGCCTAGATAATAGGAGGCATGAAGAAGCCCACCCTGAAAGACGTGGCCGACGTCGCGGGCATTTCTATTGCGGCCGTATCGATGATCCTCGCCGGAAAAGGGAAGATGTCGCCGGCTGTTTCGGAGCGCGTGCGCGGCCTGGCCGTGGAAATGGGCTATCGGAGGCGGTCCACGGGAACCAGGCCCGGGGCGAAGAAATTCAAGTACGTGTCGATCCTCCAGCACGAGGACTTTCCCTATCTCTGGAATTTCTCCCAGCCCTTCGTCTCCTGCCTCGAGGACCAGGTCATCAGCATGGGCTATTACCCCCTCATCCTCCATGTGCCGAACAACGCGGATTCCCGCACGGTGTTCAAGGAAGTGATCGGCGCCCGTGTCGGCGCCGTCTTCGCCATCCACTACGCCGATGCCCAGCTTTTCGAGAACCTTGAGGAAGCGGGCATCCCGGTCATCATCATCAACAACGGCGAATACCAGAAGCGCTTCTGGTCCGTCCTTGCCGATGAGGTCCAGGGAGCCAACGAGGCGACCCTCCACCTCGTCGAGATGGGGCATCGAATCATCGGCTACGCGGACTACATCAGGCCCGCCTTCCCCATCCTCGTGAACGACCGGTATTTCGGCTATCGCAAGGCCCTCGCCGAAAGCGGGCTCGACTACGACGAGGAGCTCAGGATCTCGGTGCCGCTCCACGATTTCGGCATGCTCCAGAAAAAGGCCGAGGAGCTTTTCCGCCGCCCCTTGCCCCCGACCGCCTTCGCCGTGCATGACGACTATTTCGGCGCTTATCTCATGGAGGCATTGAAGCGCATGGGGAAGCTGGTGCCGAAGGACGTCTCCATCATCGCCACGGGGGGGGATGTGCTCGACTACCAGGTTCCCTTCATCCCCAAGATCAACACGATGCAGGTCGACCGGAAGCTGATGGTCTCGATGGCCTGGAGCCTTCTCGAGTCCCGGCTCCGCTCGCGGCCTGACGGCGTCCAGGTGCTCAAGACCAAGATGCCCTATGTCGACCGCGGCTCCGCCCGGTTCGACATGGACTAGCATCCGGCACGGTCCGCACTTGAAAGCGAGGAGGAAAGGCGTGGAATTCCAGCCCGACTACAGGAACATCGAGAAGGCCGCCCGCAATGTCGAGCCTCCCAGGCTGCCGCTCTACGAGCACATCATCTGCGTTCAGGTGATGGAATCCGTCCTCGGCCGGAGCTTCGGGGACCTCGAGAGGGGCGATCCGGCGGATCGCCGCGAATTCTTTCGCAACTATTGCGGTTTTTTCAGGCTGATGGGTTATGACACGGTGAGCTTCGAGCGCTGCATCGGCCCCATCATGCCGGGCTCCGGGGCCTTGGGCAACACGGGCCCTGGTGTGATCCGTGACCGGGCCAGTTTCGAGGCCTACCCCTGGTCTTCCCTGCCCGACCGCTTCTTTGACGCCTATGCGGAGGACTTCCGGGCCTTGCGGGATGCCATGCCAGCGGGCATGAAGGCGATCGGCGGCCCGGGCAACGGCATCTTCGAGTGCGTCCAGGACATCACGGGCTTCGAGCACCTGTGCTATCTCGCCGCCGACGACCCCGAGACCTACCAGGCCCTCTTCGCCGCCGTCGCGGCGGCCAACCTCGCGATCTGGCGCCGCTTTGTCTCCGAGTTCGGGGACATCTACTGCGTCCTCCGCTTCGGTGACGACCTCGGGTTCAAGAGCTCGACCCTCATCGCGCCCGACGACATCAGGCGGCTTGTGGTCCCCGCCTACCGGCCCATCATCGACCTCGCGCACTCCAATGGGAAACCCTTCCTTCTCCACTCCTGCGGGAGCATCTTCGACGTGATGGACGACCTCATCGCCGCAGGCATCGACGCCAAGCATTCCAACGAGGACCAGATAGCGCCCTTCCCCGAGTGGGTGGCGCGCTATGGCGACCGCATCGGGAATTTCGGCGGCGCCGACACCGACTGCCTCGTGCGCATGGATCCGGCCGCGATCCGGGCCTATGTGCGCGATGTCATCGAGCGCTCCGTGGGGCACGGCGGCTTCGCTTTCGGCTCGGGGAACTCCATACCGGAGTACGTGCCCGTGGAGGGCTATCTTGCGATGGTCGAGACCGTCCGGGACTGGCGGGGCGACTACGGGAAGCGCGGCTGAAGGCCCCGATGGCTGACGGCGCCGATCGCGCGCGGAACGGGATCAGTCCAGGTGGAAGACCTCCACCAGGGGACGGGAAACCGGGGAGGAGTCGGGATTGGTCTCCATGATGTCAGCCATGTAATCCCACCACCTGCGCACGATCTCCAGCCCCGGAAGCTCGTCTGCGGTGCTGTCCTCGGAGGTCGTCTGCACGGCGAAGAGGGAGAGGCTCTCCGGGTCGAGGAAGATGGAATAGTCGCTGATCCCCGCCTCGCGCAATGTCTTGGCCATCTCCGGCCAGAGGGCGTCATGCCTCAGGCGATATTCGTCCTCGAAGCCAGGCTTCAGCTTCATCGCGAAGGCCACCCGCCTCATGGCTTCCCTCCCTGGCTGACCGCGGCGCGGAATCTCTCGACCTCCCAGTTGCGGATGAAATGGACCATGGCCGGACTCATGTGGCTCGCGCCGCCGAAGCTCTCGGCATAGGCCGCCACCTTGCATGCGTCCACAAAGAGCAGCATCGCGTTGACCGCCGCCGCGCCGTTGCCGGAGATGGCAAAGGCCCCCGTCTCCCTCACGAGGACGATCCGCGGCGCCTGGCCGTTTCGGTCCGCGTAACCAAGCCATCCAGCGGGGAGCGAATCCAGTCCGTCGACGCACAGGAATTCGTGTCCGGCGTAGACGATGTGGTCCGGGGAGAAAGGCAGGGACAGCGGAGCGAATGCTGCCTCGGAGGCGGCCCTCGCCAGGATCTCGCCATCGGCGCGGAAGAGGACGGTCGAGCCTTCGCCGGCAAGGTCCTTGATGGCCTTCGCCCCTCGGGAAATGGCCGTCGCGTCGACGGCTTTGGCGGCCAGGCAGGGACGGCGCACGATCTGTGCCTCGAGGCGCGAGATCACGAGCGCTGAAAGCCGGTCGATCTCGGCGGCGCTCTCGCCCGCGACGAGGAGGCCGTGGTTCTGCATGAACATCAGGTTCGGAAACGCGCCGGCGCGTGAGCGGAATGCCTCGGCCTCAGCCTTGACCGCCCTGGCCAGGAGGTAGCCCGGTTCGACGAAGGGCACCCAGATCGCGATGTCCTTGAAAAGCCTGGCGAAGGCCGCTTCGCCGTCGCGGCCGCAGGTGAGGCCGTTGACGATAGTGGGATGGCTGTGGACCGCATAGGACTGGGGGAAGAGTCCATGGAGGAGGGTTTCCACCGAGGGACGGCCCTTCTGGCCTTCGCCCCTGGCAGCCATGAGGTCGGCAAGGACTGCCGCCTCGCGGGCATCGGCATCCTCGGGGTAGCTGCGCTCCCAGATCCTCATGAGGCGGTCGCGGTCGATGGTACAGAAGCCCGTCTCGTCGATTGTGCCCAGCGACGTGCCCGAGGCCTTCACGTAAAGGCCGGTGGCGTCCTTGAAGGAGGTGTTGCCGCCACCGGCCAGGATCCACTCAGGATCGAGCCCGTAGCGATGCGAAAGGCGAACGAGGTCGTCGAGCTTGCCCATCCAGTCCCCCTAGGACCTTTGCGCCAGGATGGCGCGTTCGTAGGCCATCACGGAGGAAGCGAGGCTTGCGTCGACGGGAACCTCCGCGCGGCTGCAATACTCGTCCCAGACTGCGCCCCAAGGCAAGGCGCGTTCCGTCTCGAGGAGCGCCAGCTTGGCGAAACCGTCCCCGGCGGCCTCGGCGGCGAGCTGCGCGGCCCGCGGCTCGAGGAAGGCCACAAGGAGGGCACGGCGCGCCGCGCGGATGCCGATGGCCCAGGCCCCGACTCGATTGATCGAACCGTCGAAGTAATCGAGGCCTATCCTTGTCCTTTCGATCGCGCCCGAGCGCACGAGCTCGCGGGCCAGGTCGAGGAGGTCGTCGTTCATGACCACGACGTGGTCGGAGTCCCAGCGCACGCCTCGGGAGACATGGAGGAGGACGGCCGGGACGAAGGGGAGGACGGAGGAGATCTTGTCCGCGACGCTCTCGGTGGGGTGGTAGTGGCCCATGTCGAGGGTGACGAGCTTGCCACGGGACACCGCGTAGCCGAGGTAGAACTCGTGGGAGCCGACGACGAACGACTCGGAGCCGATGCCGAACAACTTGCCCTCGAGTGAATCCTCGATCTCCGTGGCCGGAAGCTTTTCGGCGAAGATCGCGTCGAGGGACTCGATGAGGCGGGCCCGGTAGCCACAGCGGTCGAACGGGCAGTCCTTGGCGCCGTCGGGTATCCAGGTGTTGTGGACACTCGGCTTTCCCTGCGCCTTGCCCATCGCGGCCGTCACCCGGCGTGCGCGCCTGACGTGCTCCACCCAGAACGAGCGCACCTTGGGATCGCGGTGCGAAAGGGTATAGCCGTCGGCGGCCAGGGGATGGGAGAAAAGCGTCGCGTTGAAATCGAGGGGGAGCTTCCGCTCCTGTGCCCAGTCCATCCAGCCCTTGAAGTGGGCGGGCTCGAGGGCATCCCGGTCGGCCTTCTTGCCGCCGAACTCGCCGTAGATGGCGTGGAGGGAGAGGCGCTTTTCGCCCGGGGCGAGGGCGAAGGCCGTGTCGAGGTCGGCACGGAGCTCCGCCGGCGTGCGGGCCTTGCCGGGGTGGTTGCCTGTGACCTGGATGCCACCTGAAAGGGCGAGCCCGCTGTCCTCGAAGCCGCCCACGTCGTCGCCCTGCCAGCAATGGACCGAGATGGGGAGGGCGTCGACCGCCTGGATCGCCGCATCCACATCCACTCCGATGGCGGCGTACCGCCTCCGTGCCAGCTCGAATGCCCCGGTCTGTTCCGCATCTCTCATCGTGGCGTTCTCCTTTTGCCTGTGGCTTCCGAAACCCCGGGGCCAATTTCCCGCTGTCCCGCGCCGGCGGCGCGGATGCCCCGCAGGAGGGCTTTCTTCCGCGCATCCTCGATGCCGCGCGGAAGGAGTATGGCGACCACGAGGAGGACGCCGGTGATGATGTTCATGACCTTGCCCGGGACATTGAGGATGCCCATGCCGAAGCGCAGGTAGCCCAGGAGGAAGATGGCGATGATGACGCCGCCTACCTTGCCCTTGCCGCCGGTGATGGCGACGCCGCCGAGCACGACGCTCGTGATCACATCGAGCTCCCAGCCCGACGCGATGTTCGGCCGTGTCGAGCCGATGCGCGAGGTGAGGAGGACCGCGGCGAGCCCCGAGAAAAGCCCGGTCACGGTGAAGATGGCAAGGCGAACATCCTCGACCGGAACGCCGGAGAAGCGGGCGGCGGTCTTGTTGTTGCCTATCGCATAGACGTAGCGCCCGAAGACGGTCCTCCCGAGGACAAGGGCGGTGAGGATGGCGAGGCCAAGGAAGACGAGGAGCTGCGTGGGGACGAGGCCGGCGATCGCATAACCCTGGCCGAGGCGTCCGAAGGATTCGGGGTACTTCGTATAGGCCTGGTCGCCGAGCACGGCGTTCGCGATTCCCCTGAAGAGGGACATCGATCCGATCGTCACCGCGATGGCGGGGATGTCAAGGCGGGTGATGAGGAGGCCGTTGAAGAGGCCCGCGAGGAGGCCTACGGCCAGGCCGATGAGGACGAGGGCGGGGGTGGGCGCGCCTGCCAGGCTCGCCATGCCCATGAAGAGGCTGGAAAGGGACATGATCGAGGCCACCGAGATGTCGATGTCTCCGCAGATGATCACGAAGATCATCGGCATCGCGATGATGGCTTTCTCCGTGAAGTTGAAGGTGGCGTCGAAGAGGTTGGCCTTGTCGAGGAAGGCGGGCGAAAGGACGGCGTTGACGCCCATGACGGCGGCGAAGATGAGGAAGAGGAGGGTTTCCCAGCGCAGGGCGAAGCCGATGAGTCGGGTCAAAGGGCGCAAGTCCTTCTTGACGATGCGGCTTTCGTCCACAAGCGAGGTGTCGACGCCTTTCATACGTTCCTCCTCGCGGCCAGCCTGGCCTGGTTGCTGCGGTCGATGAGGGTGTTCGAGATGACCGCGAAGAGGATGATGAAGCCCTGGATGGCCATCTGGAAGAAGGGCGAGAATCGCACGACCGTCAGCGCGTTGTTGATCGCGCCGAAGAAGATCGCGCCGAGGACCACGCCGGGGACGGTGCCTGAGCCGCCTGCCATGGAGACGCCACCCAGGACGCAGGCCGCGACGGTCTGGAGCTCAAAGCCGGCGGCCGTCTCGCTCTGGGAGACGCCGTAGCGCGAGACCCACAGGACGCCCGCTATGCCCGTGAGGAGGCCGGAGACCGCGAAGACGAGGACCTCGACCTTGCGTGACCTCACCCCAGCGAACAGCGCCGCCGTCTTGTTGCCGCCGAAGGCGTAGATCTCACGGCCGGAGGCCGTCTTGGCCATGAAAAGGGCCGCGCAGAGGGCGACGAGTATGGCGAGCCATTCCATGCTCGACAGGCCCAGGATTGGCGTGTTCGGAAGTGCGAGGAAGCCGGGGGACATCTTTGTCGCCGTGACCCATGAGCCCTTGAGGACGAGATAGACGATGCCGCGGTAGATGCTCATCGTGCCGAGGCTGGCGATGATGGGCGGGAGGCCGCCGAAGGCCACGAGTGCTCCGGTGAGGGATCCGAGGAAGGCCCCCGAGAGGGCGCCGACGGGGATGAGGAGCCACGCGGGGAAGCCGGGGAAGGCCTGGTTCGTGAGGGCCGTGACCATGCCGGTCAGGGCTATCGTGGAGGCGACCGAAAGGTCGATGCCGCCGATGAGGATCACCATGAACTGCCCGAGGGCCACCATCACGAGGATGGAGGAGTCGTTCAGTATCGTGTTCATGTTCTTGGGGGCCAGGAAGCCGGAGGCCCGCAGCGAGACGACGGCGCACAGGAGGATGAGGAGGCCGAAGATGGTCGTCTCCTTGCGCTTGAACAGGCGTTTCATGGGGCCTCCTTCGGATCGGCGGCTTCGCCCGCGGGATCACCCTTCGTGGCGCCCACCGCGGCCCGGATGACCGCCGCTTCGTCGGTGCTTTTCCGGTCGAAAAACGCGGCGACCCTGCCTTCATGCATGACAAGGATGCGGTCCGACATGCCCATGATCTCGGGGAGCTCGGAGGAGATCATGATTATCGACATGCCTTTCGCGGCGAGGCCGGCGACAAAGGCGTGGACGGCGGCCTTGGTGCCCACGTCGATGCCCTTGGTGGGCTCGTCGAGGATGAGGATGGAGGGCTTGGTCGCGAGCCACTTCGCGAGGACGACCTTTTGCTGGTTGCCTCCCGAGAGGTTCTTCGCGTTCTCTCCCCAGCCCGCGCTGCGGATCTCCATGCGCGTGCCGTAGTCGCGGGTGACGGCGTCCTCCGCCTTCGTGTCGAGGAAGGGACCCTTCGCGAGGTTGGCTACCTGGGGGAGGGTGACATTGTCGCCGATGGCCATGTCGAGGATGAGGCCCTGTCCTTGGCGGTCCTCGGGAACAAGGGCTATGCCGAGGGCGAGGGCGTCGCGCGGGCCACGGATGGCGACACGCTTGCCGCGCACGGTGACCGTCCCCGCGTCGCGCGGATCCAGGCCCATGAGCGCACGCATCACTTCCGAGCGGCCTGCGCCTACGAGGCCGAAGAGGCCGACGATCTCGCCCTCCCGGAGGTCGAAGCCGATTTCGCGGTAGACCCCCGCGCGGGAAAATCCCTCGACGGAGAGCACCACTTCGCCCGGGGACGATGCTCGCGGGGGGAAGAGGCTGCCCATCTCGCGTCCAGCCATCAGCTTGACCAGGGAGTCGATGGTGGCGTCGCGCATCGCGCCTTCGCCGATGAAGCGGCCGTCGCGGAGGACCGTATATCTGTCAGCGATCGCGAAGAGCTCGTCGAACTTGTGGGATATGAAGAGGATGGCCTTGCCCGCCTCGCGGAGCTGGTGGATTATGCGAAAGAGGTCCTCGGTCTCGCGGAGGGAGAGGGCGCTTGTGGGCTCGTCCATGATGACGATCGAGGCGTCCTCCGAGAGGGCGCGCGCGATGCCGACGAGATGCCTTTCGGCCACCGACAATTCCCTGACGAGGGTCTCCGGGCCCACCTCGAGTTCGACGCGGGAGAGGAGCTCGCGAGTCCTGGCGCGCATGCGCCGCCAGTCGAGAAGGCCGGCCTTGCCGCGGAGGACGTGTCCTGAAAAGATGTTCTCCGTGACACTTAGGTCGGGGAACATCGAGGCATCCTGGTGGATGGCGGCGATCCCCGCCTTCCGGGCGTCCACAGGGCTGTGGAATTCCACCTGCCGCCCAGCGACCGCGACCGTGCCCGAGCTCTGGCGGTGCACGCCGGTCAATACCTTCACGAGGGTCGACTTGCCTGCGCCGTTCTCGCCGATGAGCGCGTGCACTTCGCCGGCCCTCATCGAGAAGCTCACGTCCTCGAGGGCCCTGATGCCGGGGAAGAACTTGCTCACTCCCCTCATCTCGAGAATGTCCTGTGCCATGTAGTGGTGCTCCGGCCCATCCCGAAGGGGGGCAGCTTGCTGGTAAAGAAGCGCGAGCGGCGCGCCGGGCATTCCCGGCCCGCGCGCTCGCGCCTTGGCTCTAAAACCCCTGACTAGAAGATCTTGGCGTACTTGTCGACGTTGTCCTTGTTGAAAACGAAGGGGTTGCCCATGACGGCCACGCCGTCCTTGCCGATCTTGATCGTGCCCATGCGGCCGGCGGCGACGGACTCGCCCTCGGCGCCCTTGATCTTGCCCTTGATGAGGGCAAAGGTGATCTGGGTGGCGGAGAAGCCGAGGTCGACGGGATTCCACAGTGCGAACTGGCCACAGGCACCGTTCTTGGCGTAGAACGCCATCTCGGAGGGGAGGCCGAGGCCGGTGAGCTGCACCTTGCCGATGAGGCCCTTGTCGGTGATGGCCTTTCCTGCCGCCGCGACGCCGACCGTGGTCGGGGAGATGATTCCCTTGAGGTTGGGATAGGACTCGAAAAGGCCCATGGCCTCGCGATAGGACTTGTCGGAAAGATCGTCGCCGTAGACCGTGGCCACAAGTTTCATCTTGGAGTACTTCGCGTTGGAGGCGAACTCCTTCTTCATGACCTCGATCCAGGCGTTCTGGTTCGTGGCCTGGCTCGTCGCGGAGAGGATGGCGACCTCGCCTGTGTACTTGATGAGGGCTCCGATGAGCTCGACCTGCTGCTTGCCGATGAGGGTGGTGTCCGAGGGGATGAGGTCGACAAGGCGGCCTCCGGGGCCGATGGCGGAGTCGAAGGACATGACCTTTATGCCCTTGGACATGGCTTTCTTGGTGATGGGGATCAAGGCATCCTTGTCGTTGGCGGAGATGATGATGCCATCGACCTTCTGGGCGATGAGGGAATCGATGATCTCGATCTGTCCCTCGGCGGTCGGCGTCGCCGGGCCTTGGTAGATGATGTCGATGCCGCCGAGGGCCTTGGCGGCCTCCATGGCGCCGTCACGGCAGGCGTCGAAGAAGGGGTTGCCCATGCTCTTGACGACCATCGCGATCTTGAGGTTCGGGGCTGCGAAGGCGCCGACCGAAACCACCATCATCAGCACTACGAGAATCGTGATCAACTTATGGAACTTCTTCACGCAAAGCCTCCTAAGGAAACAATTGATGAGTCAGGTTATATCCTGTTTGTGAAATACGATACGGGACATTCCTACTGCTGAAGGTGGTGGAATCAATGTTATATAGAGTGCTTACAAGATTGTTGGCCTTCAATCGGGATCGAGAGGCTTTGCCGTATGGAGGACATGAACGACTTCAAGCCTCCTTTCTGCCCGAATCCCGGCTGTGCCGAACACTGGCATGGGAATTCCGACCCCTATGAAGCCTATCAGTCCTGGGGGTCGTTCACCACGAGGGCTTTCGGCGAGGTCTCCCGATTCCGCTGCAAGGCCTGCGGCAGGACCTTCTCGGTCCAGACCTTCCAAGTCAACTACTGGCTCAAGCGCGTCCATGACTACGACGACCTCGCCGAGCGCCTCTCCTCCTGTTCGAGCATCCGCGCCATCGGCCGCGCCCTCAAGGTCGCAGGCAAGTCGGTACAGAACCGGATCGGCCGGGCGGCTAGGCAGGTCCTCGCCTTTGAGTCCCGGCTTTCCTCCTCGCGGAAGCCCGCGGAAGACCTCGCCTCGGACGGTTTCGAGAGCTTCTGCGTCTCCCAGTTCTACCCGAACAATATCCATCTCCTGGTGGGCTCCGCGTCCCAGTTCGTCTACGAGTGCGACCATGCCACCCTCCGAAGGAAGGGCCGGATGACCGTCGCGCAAAGGGGCCGGAGGGCGAAGCTCGACCTTCTTTTCCGCCCCGACCCGAGGGCTGTGGAGAAGTCCTTCTGCCGGGTCGCCGGGGCTTGCCTTTCGGTGCTTTCCGACGGCGGCCGCCCCTCTCTCACGCTGTGGACCGACGAGAAGCTGGACTATCCCCGGGGCATCGCGCGATCGGCCTGCGCCTCTGCGCTGCGGGAGCAGGGGCGGCTTGTCCACCGGACCGTCTCCTCGCGAAAGGCGCGAACACTTGCCAACCCCCTCTTCCCGGCGAACTACCTCGACAGGGAGATCCGCAAGGACCTCCATGAGCATGTGAGGGAGACGGTCTGTTTCGGGCGGGACGTGAACGCCCAGATGGAGCGGATGACCCTCTACCTATTTTACCACAACTACCGGAAGCGGCACCGGACTCGGGGCGATGGCAGGAGCCATGCCGAGGTCGCGGGGTTGGACAGCGACGAGATGAGGAAGGAGATGGGGACCCTATGGCGGGAGCGCGCGTGGTATTCACGGACGGTTCTGACCGAGAGCGGGCAGGAGACCTGGATGCGGCTTCGGAGGACACCGTTGCGAAAAATCGCAGAGTACCGTCAGCTTCACATAGCTGCCTGAATTTGCAGGCTGCTGACAAAGTCCGATTTCCCATCCGCAAAGGCATAGTTCTGATAGAATTCCTCCCCGACTGGGCGATGCCATGATTGGAACGCCAGAACACGATGACCATTTCATGTGCAACGTGAGCGCGGAGCAGTTTATTCCAGAGGATCATCCACTCAGGCGAATCAGGCCTTTCATCGACGCCCAAAGGATCCGGAAGCTCGCATGTCCCCTGTACTCGAACACCGGACGGCCCTCGATTCCGCCCGAGCAGCTGTTCCTGGCCTTGGTTGCCGGCTAGGTCATGGGCATCACGAGCGAGCGGAAAATCGTCATGCAGCTGAACTGAGACATGGCCTTCCGCTGGTTTGTCGAACTCGGCATGAATGGCAAGGCATGGGACGCCTCCACTTTCAGCCAGAGCCGCCGAAGGCGATTCGACAAGTCCGGCTTCATGGAGAAGTGAACCGCCCCGGGTTTGCCGGGGCCTTTTCTATTTGAGTCCGGCTCCTACGGCCAGACCTTCTTGGTGAGTATAATACACCTTTTCGAACTCCGCAGGTGGCACGTAGCCGATCGGCTCAAGGAGCCGTCGGTTGTTGAACCAGTCAACCCATTCGAGGGTTGCGTATTCCACGGCCTCGAGGTCTTTCCACGGCCTCGAGGTCTTTCCATGGCCCGCGGCTGCGTGTCAACGCCGATTTCAATTTGCCGGTTTTCGCCGACGAGATTTTGCCGCTTTCCTGTCATCAATCGAAGCCAACGGCCCCGACGCGTAGCCTTTCTTTCATCCGATACGAGTCGCCCTTCAAACTAAATACCTGAGCA
>JANYKC010000069.1 GCA_025358255.1 Spirochaetaceae bacterium | reverse complement strand
TCCCGTTGGAGCGCCTTGAGCTCTTCCCGCTCGCTCGCCGACCAGCCGTACCGCCCGCTCCCGCACCTCCGGTGAAAACCTGTTTGCCTTGCTCATGACTCAATCCTCGCAGAGATTCAGGTCTCCGGCAAACCCGGGGCGTTTCAGTACTCGAGGACCTGGCGGCGGAGGGTCCGATAAAAAAAGGGTTCGATGCGCTTCCGGAGTTCCTTGTGCCTGCCTTCATCTGCCAGGCGGAGGTACTGGGCCCTGAAGCTCTCCTCGCTCCCGAAGGAACGAGGATCGATAAAGCTAAGGAGCCCGAAGAGCTCCATGGCGCTGTTTTGGAGCGGCGTCGCCGTAAGGAGAATTTTGCGCGCATGGACGGTTGCCTCTTTCAAGGCTCTTCCCATGATGTTCTTCTTCTGCCAGCTATTGCGTACCCGGTGGGCCTCGTCGATCACCACGAGGTTCCATCCGACCTGCTGGATGTATCCCGCCTTCCTGGCTGCGAACTGGTAGCTCGTCAGGATGATCGCGTCATCCCGATCGAAGGGATTGATCTTGCCCCCCGCTTCCGCTTCCTTCCAGGACTTGCTTTCAAGAATGACGCTCGGCCCATCGTTGCGCGATGACGATGCCGGCCTCGATGGTCTTGCCGAGGCCTACCTCGTCGGCGAGGAGGACACCCTTGGAGAGGGGAGACTTCAAGGCGAACAAGGCCGCGTCGACCTGGTGGGGATTGAGGTCGACCTGCGCGCCCATCATCGAGCCAGCGATCCTGGCGTATCCGTCTTCCTGGGATTGCTTCGAGAGGTCGAATCACGCACGCAATCCACGAGCTCCACATGGCCGATGATCGTACGCGAGGTAAGCCAGGGCTCGGTGACGCCTTTGCTCATTCCTTCCTGCAGCCAGGACCTGACCTCCGGGCTATCCCCAAGTACCGAGGCTCCGAGCTCGTGCTTGGCCTCGGCGGTAGTCATCGGGGAGCCGCTTGAGTGGATGTAGAGACGGCCCCGGTAGTCGGTTGGCCAACTGCGGTTTTCGACATCCTTGAGGCCGCGGCAGATAAGGTAGCTCCAGGGGTTTTGGACAGAGAGGACGGACCAGAGAGAGGTATTATTATTTCCATTTTGCATGTCGGAAACGCCTCGTTGCAAGATGGTAGTTTCTCACGCTATGCCCAACTTGTCAAATAAGCCGCCAAGGCCTGGCTACTCAGTACGCCATGCCAAGGAGCCAGAGCGGAATGGCCTTGCCGCCCGGATAGTCGGGGTTGTCTCTGACAACCCTATCGGCCGACTTGACTCGCTTGGACACACCCCCGACCTCGATCATGAGTGTTCGTTGTATACCGCATCACTTCGGGAAATGACAAAATTCCCGCTCATCTCATCCTTCGTCGCCTCGACGGTCCAGCCAGCCTCGGCGCGGAGCATTCTCAAGAGTCCGACCGATTCCATCACCTCGAGAAGGCCATGGCCAGCCAAGAGGGGATTGTCCGCCGAAAGGTAGAGCATCTTCTGCTCCCGGGAGTGGTGGAGGAGGAAGGGCGTCTTTCCGTCGCCCCGGGGACCGGAAAGGACAAAGGCTCAAGGAAGGGGCCCTCGGGAGCGCGTGAAGGGTCGGTTGCCCGATCAGTGGTGAGGAGCGGAAATATGCATGTCCGAGCGGGGCTCTTTGTTAGCGGCTTCGGCCATCGGCCACCGGCCGCCGTGTCACAAGATGGACCAACTACCACGGTTGGGAAATCCTGGTCGGACCTCCACGAAAGGAACATGACAATCGGGCTGGGGTCTGTCCAGCGCCGGAGGGGAATTACTTTTCCGCTTTCCTTACGGTGCCCGTCGGCCTTTCGTCCTCGGCCCTTCCTAGCCGCGCCGCATATCCTCTCAGGAAGCTGTACCTGCTGGAAGGGCGAGATTTCTGAATGCCAACCAAGCCTCATTTTCCCGGGAAGGTCATGCCCCGCTCGAGGGTCGAGTAGAGCGCGGGCTCAGAGCCTTTTCGGGGCCGCAGCAGCAAATTGACGTTCTGAAGCCCGAGATTTACCTCGCCTGCCCTCGAGAGGGCGGCCTGGTCCCGCATCAGGGAATCGAAGAGGCGCGTGGACTCGGTGAAGGCTTCCATCGCCTGGGCCCGCTTTTTCGCGTCGCCTACGCGGGCGCCCGCATGGTAGAGGGCGGCCCCGAGGTTGTTCTGCGCCTCCATGAGGAGCTCGACGATCTCCGCGTGGGAGGCCTTCTCCCCGGGCAACGGGAGGTCGATTTCATCGAGGGCCTTTTGCATCGCCGTCACGGTCCTCCGGAAATAGCCCTCGGCCGCGAACCAGTCGCTGCGGGCGTAGAGGGCGACACCGAAGGCATAATCGAGGTGGGGGCTCGTGCCGCCTTCCCGTCCCGAGCGGTAGAACTGCTCGAGGGCTTCCTTGGGCCTGGCCTGGCGGTAGAGGATGTAGCCGCGCTGGTAGCGGAGGTCCGGGCTGTCCCAGCCGTCGGCCGCTGCGCGCTCGAACCAGGTGCGGGCGGCGGCAAGGTCGTCGCGCTGCCAGTAGGCGACCTGCCCGAGGCCGGCGTAGGCCGCGGCGAAATCGGGGGCGCGCTTGATGCGCCCGAGGGAGACCGCCTTGTCATATTCGGCTGTCGCCGCCGCGTAGTCGACCTCGGCTCCGATGTACTCCCGGGAGGAAAGCTGGGCGTTGCCCCGACGGACAAGGGAGTCGATGTACTTGCCTTCCCGGCGCGACCCGAGGAGGGCCAGCCTGCGCCAAGTCATGATCGCGTTGTCGAGGGCCTTGCGTTCCTCTGGCAGGTCGTTCGCGCGGCGGAAATAGCGGGCCAGCTCGTAGTGGACTTCGGGAAGGGTCTTGTCCTTCGCCTCGGCCGCCTTGAGGATGGGGTGGACCTCCTCAAGCTTTTCCTTGTCGAGGAGGTAGCCGCCGAGCTCGGCGAGCGTGAGCGCGTCCAGGAAGGGCTTTTCCGCGGTCATGAAATGGCTCTTGAGTGGGAGGACCTCCTTGAGGTTGTCGACCCGCATGAAATAGAGGAGCATCCGGGACAGGTAGAGGTCCTGCATCCCGAAGTCCTGGATCAGTTTCGCATAACTTAACCGTGCGTTCTCGTAGCGCGCCTTGTCCTCGTCGGCCCATTCGAGGAAGATGTCGCCGGAAAGGAGAAGGGCTTCCTTGTTGTGGTAGTCCTTCTCGAGCACGTAGTCCTTGAGTATCTTCGTGGCTTCGGCGTACTTGAGCTGGCCTTGGTCCAGCCTTGCCCAGTCTAGGGCGGCCTTGTATTCGGTGGGGTGCAGCTTGAGGAGGGCGCTGTACTTGCGCTCGGCCAGGCCGTACTGGCGCCTGGCCGCATAGGCCTCGGCGTAGCGATATGACCAGAGGACGTATTCGCGGAGCTTGCCGGCGCGTGCAAAGGAATTCTCCGCCTCGGCATAGCGGTCCTTGGCGATCGCGGCGTAGCCCGCCCGGTAGAGGGCGTCGGCGGCCAAGGGCTTGTACACGAAGCGCCAGCCCAGGTAGCCGAGGATGCCCACCGCCACGAGGACGACGAGCGCCACCTTGAGGATGGGGAGGATGGTGTTGCGGAAGGCGTAGCGCAGGCTTCCCTGTTCGGCCTGGAAGTCCGCCCCGGTGCTTTTCTCGTAGCCGTCGGGGATCGTGATGCGCCGCTTGAGCATCCGGCTCACGAGGTTCGCCATTTCGTCGAAGGACTTGCGTTCGACGAGTCCCCAGACGAGCTTCGAGCGCTGACTTTCGGTGCCGTGCTCATTGGCGATGGCGTCTTCGATCGCGAGGCGCACGTTCAGGGGGAATGAGAGGAGGCGGTCCTGGAGGCGGTCGACCTGGTCTTCGGTGAGGGAAATCGGCCTTACCTTCTCGTCGGGCGTGGCCTGGACACGCTCTGCCGGGGCTTTCCTGGCGGCGGCAGGGGCCGGCCTCTCCTCGGGAGCGCCGGGAGTCTCGAAACCCGCGCCCCAGTCATTCTCGATATTGAATGTGCTTGCCGGAGAGACTTCATCCCCGAGCGCTGCGAGCTGGCTGTCGAGATCGCCGCCGCCCAGTCCGGAGCCGCCGAAGCCGGAATTGTCGAGGCTGAAGCCATCGAAGGCATCCGGGCCTCCGGTGCCGAATCCGCCCAGGTCGGGCATGGCGAAATCGTCGAGGCCCGGGGCGGCCGCCTTGGGAGTTGCCGCCTTGGATGGAGCCACGGCGCTTTCCGCGGGCGCGCTTTCCAGTCCACCAAAATCGGGATTGGCGAAACCATCCAGGCCCGAGGGGGACTCGGATGAGCCTGGAGCCTCGGAGGTGGCCTCGCCGGGACTTCCCGCGGCGCCAAAGTCATCGGCGGCGCCGAAGTCATCGGCGGCGCCAAAGTCATCGGCGGCGCCGAAGTCGTCCAGGCCTTCGATTTCGTCGAAGTTTCCGAGGTCCTCTGCCGCGGGTTCCTCTTGGGCTGCCGGGAGCGGGAGGGCCTCTTCCTCCCCCATGCTGGCCTCGGCGAAATCGCCGATCCCTTCCGCGTCGGTGAAGTCGCCAGCGGCGCCTTCCGCATCGGCAGACGCCGTGCCGTTCCCGCTCTCCGGGCTGCCGAAATCGGGCATCGCGAATTCGTCGGCGCCTGGGCTGCCAAAGTCGGCCATGGAGAAAGTGCCGGGGGAAGCTTCATCGGCGAGCCCAGGGAGGGCGAAGCCGTCCAAGGGCGCTTCCTCGCCGGCCTCACCGGCCTCACCGGCCGGGGGGGCGGGCTCCTCCTCGGAAAGCTCTCCCAATTCCGCGAAGTCGTCGTCGAGTCCCGGAAAGGAGGCCGCGCGCGGGGCCTCGTCGACCAGGGCGGGCGAAGGCGCCGTCTCCTCCTCGAGGTCAAGCGGCAGGCTGGCAAGGAGGCTCGCGAAATCCGGAGGGAGACCCTCGTCCGGGGCCTCTTCGGCCTTGGCGGCAGAAGGACGGCGGCCTGTCCCCGAGGGGCTCTTGGGTGCCGGTCCCGGTGGAGGCGCGGCGCTTCCTTCCTCGGATCCCTCGGGAAGCGGGGCATATTCGCGCTCCTCGCCCCATCGCGCAAGGACCTGATCCTCGTGCGAGAGTGCAGCGAGGTCGCTTTTGAATCGTTCGAGATCGTTGAGCCGCGGCATGGTTTCCCGCCTATATTAACGGAACAATTCCCCGTTTGTATAGGAAATTAGCTTCAAGCCATTCCTTTGGATCGCCGATATTCAGAAAAGCGAATCCATCATGAAGCAAAAGACACAGGCCTGCCTCCTCGCCCTCCTCCTCGCCTCACTCCCGCTCTCTGCCGCGATGCAGGTCGAGTCCCTGGACCTGCACCTGGCGCTGGCGAGCATGAAGGATGCCGGGGCTCCCCGCATCATCGACGAATTCCTTGTCCTCTCCGCCAAGGGGCCGTACCGCTACGTCGCAGCGGCCTTCGAATCAGAGGGCTATACCCAGACCCATCCATTCGACCGCAACCTCCAAGGTGTCTTCATCCTGGCCGTTCCCGTGCCACTCAAGTGCTCGAATCCGATTGCCTACCGCCTCGTCATCGACGGTGTGTGGACCATCGATCCCTGGAACCCGCTGAGGGCCGAGTCGCGGGGCGGCTTCGAGGTCTCGCTGGCCCGGGTCCCTTGGCTCACCGACGAGCGCCCGGGCCTCTACCGCATCCTTGCGGAGGACGGCAAGACCGCCCGTTTCCTATACAAGGGCGAGGCGGGCATGCTCGTCACTGTGGCTGGCACCTTCGACAACTGGGACCCCTTCCTGTACGAGATGCATGAAACCAGGCCGGGAAGCTACGAACTGGTCCTTCCTTTGCCCGCGGGCAGGCACTACTACGCGTTCTTCTATGACGGGGAGGCCCATCCCGATCCCTTGAACCAGGAAAGGGCCACCAGCCAGGACGGGACGGTCGTCTCGGTCCTCCACGTCCAGCCGAAAAAATAGGCGCATCCGTGCTACGCGACGAAAACAGGAGCCCGCGAGGCTCCTGTTTTTTTTGCCGTCCCTACGGAGGTTTTCAGCGGCTGATGAGGACGGAAAGGACATTCCCTGCGGCCCGACGCCGGAGCTCCGATATGGATTCCACGGAGGCATAGGCGGAATGGTCGCTGTAGACGATGTTCGGCAGGTCGCGCAGCGGGCTGTCGAGGGGGAGGGGCTCTCCCTGGTAGACATCGAGGCCTGCGCCACCGACATGCCCTGCACGAAGGGCTTCGGCCAATGCGTTCTCGTCCACGAGGCCCCCGCGGGACGTGTTGATGAAGTGGGCATCCTCTTTCATCATGGCGAAGGCGGGCCTTGCGAAGATGTCGCGAGTGTCGGCCAGGAGGGGGAGGTGGACGGTGACCCAGTCCGCCTTGGCGAGGAGCTCATCGAAGGCAGCCGGCCGCACGACAATGCCGAGGCTGGCTGGAGTGCCATCCAGGAAGGCTTCGATGCGCTCGCCCGATATATGCGGGCTCCAGACGAGGATCTCCCTGAAGCCGAGGCCCAGGGCAGCTCGGGCCACGGCCTTGCCGGAGCCTCCGAAGCCGAGGATGCCGAGGACCGTCCCCGCGACGCGCTTCCCCGGTGCCACCGCGTTCCACTTGCCCGCGCGCACCGCGGCGTCGCGCTCGGGGATGCGGCGCGCCAGGGCTAGGATGAGGCCGAGGGTATGCTCCGCAACTTCCCGGTCGCAGTAGCCCGGGACATTGCGCACGGCGATGCCCCGGGCGGCGGCGGCGGCCTGGTCCACGTTGTCCAGCCCGACGCCGTAGCGCGAGATCACCTTGCAGCGGCGGAGGCCGGCGATGGCCAGGGCGGTCACCGGCGCCATGTTCACCAGGAGGGCGTCGGCATCCTGTCCAGCCGCCGCGACATCGGCCGCGCTGTGGCAGTCGGCCACGTGAAGATCGCAGCCCGCCGCGCCGAGGATGCCTTGTTCGAGGGCCGCCGCATCCCCGAAGCGATCGTCTGTCACGACGACCAGGGGACGGGTTTTCTGTTTCTGGCTGTCGGGCAAAGGAACCTCCGCAGGCGCTTGTCTCTCGATCCGCCCTTAAAGTATCGGCGCCTGGCGGCCGGGCTTGACTCCATCGCCTCCTATCTCGATGGCCGAGCCCTGCCCCTCCATGCTAGAGTGCCTGCGACAGGGGGATGGAATGGAGATGGTCTGGGGCCTGGGGCTTTCGGCCCTCGTCGCTTTGGCGGCCTTTGGCGCCGGGACCTTCCTCCCGGTGGTCGGGGGGCCGGTTTTCGGCATCCTCCTCGGCATGGTCGCCGCCTATTGGAAGCGCCCGCCCCGCTTCCGGCCGGGGATAGCCTTCGCTTCCAAGAAAGTCCTCCAGGCGGCCATTATCCTCCTGGGCTTCGAGATGAACCTGGCGAGCGTCATGCGGACAGGCGCCGAATCCCTGTATGTCCTCGGTTTCACGCTGGCCGCGGCCTTCCTCGTGGCCTGGTCCGGCTCGCGCCTCCTCAGGATCGGAGGGAAATCGAGCCTCCTCATCGGCGTGGGCACGGCGATCTGCGGCGGTTCCGCGATCGCCGCGGTGGCCCCGATCGTGGAGGCGGGAGACGAGGAAGTCGCCCATGCGATCTCCACGATCTTCCTTTTCAACGTGGTGGCGGTATTCCTTTTCCCGGCCCTTGGCCGCCTTCTCGGCCTCTCCGACCGCGGCTTCGGCATGTGGGCCGGGACGGCGATCAACGATACCTCCTCGGTGGTCGCGGCCGCCTATTCCTATAGCGACGCGGCAGGGGCCTACGCCACCGTCGTGAAGCTCACGCGGACCCTTCTCATCATGCCAATCTGCCTTGTCCTGGCCTTCGCGCACAGGCGCACGGCGCGATCCACCGCAATGCCCTCCCGGGCGCCCGGATGGTTCGGCTTCCTCCGGGCCTTTCCCTGGTTCGTCCTGGGCTTCCTCCTGGCATCGGTGATCCGGACGGCAGCTGTCCTTCCCCTGGGAGCAACGGCCTTCCTCGGCAAGGGCGGAAAGTTCCTCATAATTGTCGCGATGTCGGCGATCGGCCTCAACACGGACCTCGGGAAGCTCCTGCGCAATGGATGGAAGCCCATCGCCCTGGGGCTTGCCTGCTGGGCGACGGTCGCCGTCGTCTCCCTCGGCGCCCAGGCGCTCACGGGAGCCTGGTGAGGCCATGGACAAGCACCGGATCGTGATAGCGGGACTCACCCGCGACCTGCTCGTCGTGGCCTGGAAGTCCCGGAAGCCCTACCCTGGGGAGGCCTTGGCGGGAGCGGCACGGTCGATCGCCACGGGTGGCTCGCTGTCGTCCCCCGAGGCCCTCCTTGCCCAGGTGCCCTGCACGGTCGCCGCAAGGGCAGCCGCCCTCCTCGAGGAAGGCGGCCATTCGGGCGAGGGTCTTGTCTGCCTCGGGCGCCTGCCGGTGTTCCGGGACTAGAGGCGGCTAGGGCCGCGGCCCGCTATTGAAGGGGAAGGACGCGCTGCGGTAGC
Organism: Spirochaetaceae bacterium; assembly: GCA_025358255.1. Lineage (GTDB taxonomy): Bacteria > Spirochaetota > Spirochaetia > Treponematales > Rectinemataceae > JANYKC01. The sequence continues at coordinate 62,772 of JANYKC010000069.1, read as the reverse complement.
ATGGGCGCATGAAAGGCATCATCGTCGCCGCGGGCTACGGCACGCGCTTCCTCCCCGTCACGAAGACGGTCGCCAAGGAGCTTCTCCCCGTCGGTACGCGGCCCTCGATCGCGTACATCGTGGACGAATTCGTCGCCTCGGGCATCCGCGAGATCGTCATCATCAGCTCGCGGCGCAAGAAAGCCCTCGAGGACTACTTCGACCGCGAGATGGAGCTCGAGGAGATCTTCAGGCGGGAGGGAAGGGCGGACAAGCTCGCTTCCATCGCCCCGCCCGACGCGGAGATCTCCTTCGTGCGCCAGCGCGAGATGCGCGGCACCGGCCACGCGCTCCTCCAGGTGCGTTCCCTCATGGGCGGCCAGCCCTGCGTCGTCGCCTACCCAGACGACCTCCACGTGGGAGAGAAGCCCCTCGCGCGCCAGCTCGTCGAGGTCCATGAGAGGACGGGCAAGTGCGTGATGGCCACCATCCTCGAGCCAGGCGATGTCTCGCGCTACGGCGTCGTGGATCCCGCCCCTGACGGCATCTCCGTCCGGGGCTTCGTCGAGAAGCCGACCCCCGGCAAGGAGCCTTCCCACGAGGTCTCCATTGGCCGCTACCTCTATACCCCCGAGTTTTTCGATCTCCTCGCGGAAGGTTGGGCGAAACACGAAAAGGGCGAGTACTTCCATGCCTACGCGCTCGATCGCCTGATCGCGGCGGGCAAGGTCGCGTATGCGCGGGTCCAGGGCGAGCGCCTCGACACCGGCGAGCCTGCAGGCTACCTCGACGCCATCCTGCGGAATGCCGCCGCGGATCCAGCCCTCCGCCCCGTGCTGGAAGCCTTCGCGCGAAGGGAGTTCGGCATACGCTGAAGCGCACAAGGCGCGGGGGGGAAGCGGTGGGTCAAGGTCTCAGGAAACCCTCGATGGCGATCCTCGCCTTGCCGCTTATCACGATGCTGCCTTCCTTGATTTCCAGGAGGAGGATGCCGGGGCGCTGCGATCTCTGGTATGCCACGAGGCGCCTCTTTCCCAGGACATCGCTCCAGTAGTGGCCAAGGAGGGTGTGGACCGAACCCGTCACGGGATCCTCGTCCACCCCTGCCCAGGGATTGAAGTAGCGCGTCTCGAAGTCGTATCGGTCGGAGGCCTTGGTGACCCCGATCCCACGGGAGAAAACGCCGCCGCTTCGGCGCATCATCGCGAAATCAGGCCTGATGGAGGTGAGGTCGAAGCCGCGATCGACCACCAACGCCACCTTGCCCGTTTTTTCCCCGACAAGGCAGTCCTCGAAATCCTCGATATGGAAAAAGGACCTGTACAGGCTTTCCACCGGGGTCCTCGTGTAGTTGTCCAGGGGGAAGGTCATCGCGATGTTCCCTTCCGCGTCCTTCCCGATGTCGATGCGCCCGTTGGCATGCCCGAAGGACAAGGACTCCCAATGGGGGTTCCTTTCAAAGAGCACCTTGGCGGCCGCCAAGGTGGCGTGGCCGCAGAGGGGCATCTCCTTCATGGGGGTAAACCAGCGGATCGAGAAGCCGCCCTCCTCCTGGAAGACGAAGGCAGTCTCCGACTTGCATGCCTCGAAGGCGATCTTCTGGAGGACCTCGTCCGTCAGCTCCTTCCCGTCCTCTCCGAGGATGAGGACGCCCGCCGGATTGCCGCAGCCGAAGTGCTCCGTGAACGCATCGACGATGAAGATCTCGAGTCGCATGGTTATCCCCTTGGTCCAAGGCTCAGGCGCCGGAGGCGGCCCTTTTCTCCGCTATCTGGGCGACGATCAGGGCGTGGCTTTTTTTGGTGATGGGGTAGGTGGCAAGGAAGGGCAGGGCCACGAGGATCGCGATCGCCGAGGCCGGCCCGAAGAAGAGCTTGATGCCGAAGAGGGCGCGCTCCGACTGGGGCTGGTTGGCGATGTAGCCGAAGATCGAGAGGGAGAATCCCACGAGGGCGATGCCGAAGGCGTTGGTGAACTTCGTGATGAAATTCCACATCCCGTAGTAGATGCCTTCCTGGCGCTGTCCTGTCCGGAGCTCGTCGTACTCGATGACGTCGGGGAGCATGGACCAAGGGCAGACCCACTGGGCGGAGAATCCCATGCCGGCCACCGCCCCGATGACGTAGATGAGGGCCGTGGGGCGATGGGGCATGAAGAAGGTCGCGGCGCAGGCCAGCGCGGCCAGTCCCAGTCCCGCGGCGTAGGCGGGGCCCTTCCCTATGCGGTCCGTGAGGAGTTTCATCGGGTAGAGGAAGAGGCCGATGGCGCCGAGCATGGTCATCATGACAAGTGGCATTTCCTTGGACATCTCGAGCTGGTAGGTGAGGTAGTAGGGAAGGAGGGTCGTGAGGAGGGTGAAGGCCAGGCTGGTGAGGAGGAAGCAGCCCATGAGCCACATGAAGGGCCTGTTCTGGAAAGTCGAGACCACGGCCCTGAAGGGCGGTATCTTCGCAGGCTCGGTGGCGTGCCCCGTTTCGCGCACGCCGAAGGCCGTGATGAGGATGGCGACCATGGCGACGACGCCGAAAAAGGCTCCCATCGCGCTGTAGGAGGCATGGCGGCCAAGGCCGACCGTCTTGGAGAAGAACTCGGCCACCAGGGTCGTCGTCGCTGCTCCGAGGATATAGCCGAGCACCGTGAAGATCTCGCGGACCGTGGTGATCGACGTGCGCTCGTCGTAGTCGCTGGAGAGTTCGGGCGTGAGGGCCGAGTAGTTGACCGTGATGATGGTGTGGACCGTGTCGAAGAGGAGGAAGGAGAGGCAGACGACCCAGAAGGCCGCGCCGCCCTGGAGGCCCGTGGGGATGGAGAAGAGGAGCCAGGTGACGAGCGCCAAAGGGGCCGCGGCGAAGAGGAGCCAGGGCCTCCGCCTTCCCCAGCGCGTCTTCGTGCGGTCGGAGAGCCAGCCGAAGATGGGGTCGTTCACCGCGTCCCAGGTGAGCTTCCCAACCATGAGGGCGGAGCCGACGATGGCCGGATTGATGAGGGCCACGTCGGTGTAGTAGATCATGAGGAAGAACTGGGTGATGGCGGTGAGCATGGCCGCGCCCATGTCTCCCACGCCGTAGGCCAGCTTCACCTTGCCGGGAACCCTATCTGCCATATGAACCTCCAGGGGAGAGATGGATGGCGGCCGCGGCGAGGAACTCGTCGCCGCGGACGACCTTGATCTTCGATGCGTCGAGGGTCTTCACGAAGGCCGCCACGTCGGCCACGGTGCTGCGGTAGGCGAAGAGGTGGCAGCCCACAAAGCGGGGGAGGGGGCCTTCCCCTTCGACGAGGGCGCGGATGCCCGCCATGGTCTCCTCCATCGTGGCGCCTATCGCGTCGACGGGAGGCCAGGCGTTGGCGACGAAGGGCCTTCCCCCCACGAGGTGGGCGGGAAGGCGGCCGAGGTGGAAGTAGCCAGCGAGGAAGCCCAGGAAGCCTTCGGCGCGGCCATGGTCGCGGAGGACGCGGCGGGGCGGGTCTCCCGTGTAGCTCGTCACGACGCGGATACCTGCCGTGGCGCAGCTGGCCGCGCTGGCGCGGAAATAGGCGGGGAGGTCGGGAACGAGGGGCGGGATGACATAGCCCGCGCCGGAAGGTCCCGCGACGAGGAGGTCCTGGGGCGTGAGGGATCGGAAAAGGAGGCCGAGGAGGGCGGGGGCGAGCTCGGCGAGGAGGGGCTGGACCTCCCAGTTGAAGGGGACACTGCCACGTTCCGGGCGGCGGAAGCCCCCGAGTTCGGCGGTGTTCATGAGGGCGGTCTCCGGCGAGCCCAGGGCAAGGAGGCGGAGGGCCAGGCGGCGGAGGGGTGCGTCGAGGCCGCAGGCGAAGGCCGCATCGCGGAGGAGCCAGGGTCCCGCCACCAGGAAGAGGAGGAGGCCGTGGCCCAGCCCGCGGAGTCCGCCCTTCTCGTAGGAGGAGAGGCCGAAGGCGAAGAGGCGCTTCCCGACGATGTAGTCGGCGAACTCGGGCCGCTTCCAGTGGGGCTCGTTCGAGCAGGCGGCTCCGGCTTGGCAGCGGGGCCTGAGCTCCAGGAAGGCCCACTCGTACAGGGCGACGCGGTCCTTGAAGCGACCGCGGAGGTCGACGCGGGGCTCGAGGCCGAGGCGCCTGGCCCATTCCAGGCGGGCGGGGCCGACCACGAGGAGGTCCTCGAGGCCCGCGAGGCTGAGGGCCGCGTTGACCGAATCGGGGAGGCCGGGATCCCAGACGACGCATCCCGCGAGGAGGGCGCGGTGCCGCGTGACCGCCTCGTCGAGGCTGGCGAGCCTCTCCACCTCGAGGCCGTAGGCGGCCGTGTAGGCATCGAGGTTGTCGAGGTCGTTGCGGAGGAGGAATCTCCGGTAGCGGGAGGACCAGTCTTCCTCCGTCATCATGACGGAGTTGGTCCTCCGCGAGGCGGGATCGTCATAGGTCCCATAATCGAGGAAGAGGCGAGGGCCTTCAGGTCCCTCTCCGGACCCACGGTTCACGAGGCCCTGGAGGGAGGCCGCGGTCAGCCTGTCCTCGTAGGCAAGGCTGGATACATCGAGAAGCTCGACCCTGATCGCGCCCATGCCGGCCTCCTCCCCCCGCCCGAGGCGGGTTGTTGTCAATCTCCGATGCGAAGCTCGTTGTCCGAGGGGGGCGAATCCGCGAAAATGCTCTTCGCGTAGGCGGACAGGAAGCCCGGAGGCGCCTCCTCCCAGAGCCTCCAGCCCCGCGAGGAAGCGAGGTCGGTGGCGTTGAGGTCCTCCCTCCCCGCGAAAAAGCGCAGGTTCAGGGTGCCGAGTACCTGCGCCATCGCCTCCGCGTCGGCGGATCGGCCCGCGCCGAGGGCGGAAGCGGCCCGGTCCGCCATCGCCGCCGAGGCCCCGCGGAAAAAGGCCTCCGAGTGGGATGCGAAACCGAGGAGGCGGGGGTCAGCCTGTCCCGTCGCCCTGGCCCAGCCCTCCACGTCCAGCGGCCGTGCCGAATACTCCATCCCCTTCCCCTGGCCATCCAGCCTGAGGAGGCCGTACTGGTGGGGATTCACGGACAGGGCGTTGGTGGCGATGTCGTACAACCTGCCCTGCGCGGTGTCGGCCTGGGAGATGTCCTGGATGTGGATGTGGCCGGAGAGGACGAAGCCGATGCCGAGGCCAGCGAAGAAGTCCGCGAGGGCGGCGGAGCCGTCAAGCGTGTAGCCGACGGTGATCATGGGGCTGTGGTCGAGGAGGCTGTGGTGGAGGGCGACCACGAGCCGCGCGCCGGCCTCGCGGGCCGCCTGGGCGCTGGCGGCTATCCACGCGCGGGTCGGCTCGGGGAGGTCGCCGCCGGGCTCGGAGGGGGAGGTGGCCGAGCTGTCGAGCATGAGGAGGCGGAGGCCGGGGAGGGGCTGGGCGACATAGGACAGGGTCCCGACGTCGCGGGAGATGGCTTCCCCCCAGCCGAAGTCGCGGTAGATCCCGGCGAAGCTGGCGGCCGAGGTCGTCTCGGCCTTCCTCGCGGCCTTGCCGAGGTAGCTCCGGGCCCAGCCGTTGTCGATGTCGTGGTTCCCAGGAAGGACGAAGACCTTGGTGCCATTGGCCTCGATGCGCGCGAAGCGGGCGGCGAGCTCCTCGTGGCTCGCCTTCTCCCCGTTCAGGCTGAGGTCGCCGGTGATGACGAGGAGGTCGGGCTTGCTGGCCGCGAGGTCCCAGGCGAGGGCGTCGAGCATGGGGCCGACGAGGTCGAGGTCCTTGCCGTCTCCCGTGCGGGAGGCCGAGAGCCAGGCCTCGCCCCGGTCATGGAGGCTCCCGGCGAGGAAGTGGAGGTCGGTCGCGACGGCCAGGAGGTAGCCGCTTTCGCCCCTTGCCGGGGCCGCCAGGGACCTTCCCTCCTCGACCGCCTGCCCTGTCCGCAGGGGCGCGCTGCCGGCGGCGGCGAGGCCGAGGGCCGCGGCCGCGGCGAGGGGAAGGAGGATCCAGAGGTAGCGGCGCTTCGGGGCTGGGGCCATGGGACTAGGATAGCTTGCCGGGGGCCTCCTGTCTCCACCAAAAAACCGGCACCCGAAAAGGCGGGGAAAAAAGAGGGGCCGTCCCCGCGGGACGGCCCGGTAGGCTGGCGGAGGGCGATCAGTCGACGGTTATCGACTTCGACACGTTCTTGGGGGCGTCGGGGTGGACCCCGTGGTCGGCGACCGAAAGGTGGTCGAGGTACTCCATCTTCAGGACCGACATGCGGTAGGCGAGGAGTTGGAGGACGGAGGCGGCGGCGAAGACGAAGAGGCTCGGGTCGCCCGAGGAGGGGAGCTCGATGTACTTCGACCAATAGTGGTCGTTTCCCGCGGGTACGCCACCGGCCGCGAGGGCCAGGTCGTTGCTCCGCTCCGCGATCACCACGACGTCTGCGCCTCGGATCTTGTGGGTGTGGATCTGGCTGATCGTGACGCGGATCTCGCGCGGGTCAGGGGGGCAGACGAAAATGAGGGGATAGTCCCGGAAGAGGCCTTCGATGAGGGACGGTCTGTCCCGCAGCGCGTCCAGGGGAGCGAGGGCGGCGAATTCGGGGTCCGCGGCCACGGCGTCCCGGTAGGCGCCCACGATCCCCGCCAGGTCGTCCACGGAGAAGATGGTGTTCTTGCCGAGGATGGTGTTGGGTCCATGCTTGAATTCCGCGGCGTCGTAGCCCTCGGCATGGTTCAGGACTACCTCGCGGACCTTGAGCGCGCCTTCCCTGGCAAGACCGATCTGCCCGGCGGCCAGGACATGCATCGAAGGCCGCAGGTAGAGGTGCCGCGCAGCGATTTCCACCTCGCCCTGGAGGCTTTCCAGGGACTTGGCGGCTAGGTCGCGGGCCTGGGACAGGTGGAGGGCGACCTCGGCATCGGGCAGCGCGATGCCTGCGGCGGCGGTGTAGAGGACGGCCAGCTGGCTCATGAAGGACTTGGTCGCGGCGACTGCCACCTCGGGGCCGCAGAGGAGGGGGAGGTAGAAGTCCGAGAGCTCCTGCGGGATGCGGCTGTTCTCGTTGTTGACGAGGCAGGCCCGGGTGAGGCCGGGAACGCGGTCGCGGATCTCCTGGAATACGTCCACGAGGTCCTTGGTCTCTCCTGATTGGCTGATGCCAAGTATGAAGTCCCTGCCCGTGAGCGAGGAGGCGTACATCGAACGGAAGGTCCCCGGGTTGCAGGGATAGACCGGGATGCCCGCGAGGCGATCGAAAAAGGTCGCTCCGACGAGGGAGGCATGATGGGAGGTGCCGGAGGCAAGGAGGAAGACGCGTCCGCCCGACTTGGCCGCCTCGAGTATGGCGGCGGAGAGCTCGTTCTTGCAGCGGAGGACCGCCCTGCGCTTGCGCCAGACGAAGATCGAATCGCAGAGGTCCAGCTCCTTCGACCGCGCCGGGGAAAGATGCCCGAGCTCGGCGAGGAGGGCGGCCTCGTCCGACTGGTACTTGGGTCCGCCTCCGCTTGAGACGCCCCTGCCGCTCGCCCAGCTTTCGGGGCCGAGTCCTTCCGCCTTGAGGCGGCCTGAGACCTCGGACCATGCCGGCGAACCAAGGAGCTCGGCGAGTCCCTTGGCCAGCTCCTCCCCCTTGAAGTGGTCTCCGAGGACGGCGAGGCGGTCGGCGACTTCCTTCGCGGCCTCCCGCTTTTCCTCGAGGGCGGCGGCCAGGGCTTCCGAGGCTGGATCCTTGAAATAGTAGCGGAGGATGGCATCGATGTTGGTGGGACCCGCGGCGATCTCCTGTTCCATGTAATGGCGGTAGCGGGGATCGAGGGCGGTGTCATGTACGCCGAGCTTGGACCGCTTGAGCCGGGGCCTGGCGAAGGAAGCCTCGCCCGCGAGGCCGAAGATGAGGTAGTCCTTTTCCGTGAACCACAGGCCCTCGCCCTCGGCCAGCGGTATGAGGGCACGGGTCTTGGAGAGGACCGAGGTGAGGTCGCTCGAGACGACGATGAAGTCGCCCCGGTCGTCCATGCCCAAGCCGGCGTAGAGCGAAGAGCCCGACTTGATCGCGAAGATGCCCTCGACCTTGGGGTCGGACACCGCGGCGGCATAGGAGCCTTCCGCGAGGCCTTCGGCTTTCCGGATGGCGTCTATCATGAGGAGGACGCCGTCGGGGAGGCCGGGCTTGAGTCCGGAAGCGGCATAGGCGGAGCGCATGGCCTTGAGCGGCTCGCTGGGGGCCGCGAGGTTCGCCGCGTAGTGCTCCTCGACCAGGTGGACGATGATCTCGCCGTCGTTGTCGGAGACGACCGCGTGCCCGTGGGAGGTCAGCCAGGACTTGAGGTGGTCGGTGTTGGAGATGTTGCCGTTGTGGGCTCCGACCATCTCGATCTTGCAGCGCACATGGTGGGGCTGGCTGTTCACGTCCGTGACCGCGCCATAGGTGGCCCATCGGACCTGGCCGATGAAACGCCGCCCGCCCCATTTCTCGACGCCGAGCTCCTTGCAGACCCGGCTGGGCGCGCCGACTTTCTTCATGAGCTCGATCTTCCCCGAGCCGTCCATGAAGGACGCCCCGGTGGAATCATAGCCCCGGTATTCAAGGCGGCGAAGGAGGGCCGCGGCTTCCTTGCCCAGGTCGGGATTGTCGTCGTGATACATTATGGAAACGATACCGCACATAGAATCACTCCCCTTTTCCAGGACGCTTTGGATGGATGATATCATGAAGAATGCCCTTTGGGTTCAAGGTTGACGAGGAAGGCGCATCGCGGCACAATGCCCTCATGTTGTACCGCCGCTTCCCCCGAGTCGACGATCACGAAGTGTCCAGCCTGGGTCTTGGTTGCATGCGCCTGCCTGTCCTGCAAGGCAAGAGCGGGGACATCGACCAGGCCGCTTTCGAGTCCATGCTGCTCGCCGCCGCCGAGGCGGGAGTGAACTACCTCGACACCGCCTATGTGTACCACCAAGGCAGGAGCGAGGGAGCCATCGGCGCCGCGCTTGACCACACCGGCCTCCGGGGCCGCTTCACCCTGACCACGAAGAGCCCGGTCTGGAAGGTCAAGGAGCCTGGCGACTGGGACCGCTACCTCGACGAGCAGCTCGGGCGGCTCGGCACGGCGTGCATCGACTTCTACCTTTTCCATGCCCTCTCCACCGAGCGATGGAGCACCGTGGAGAGGACCGGAGGCCTCGCCGCGATGGAGAAGGCGAAAAGCGATGGCCGCATCCGCCATCTGGGTTTTTCCTTCCATGATTCCCACGAGGCCTTCATCCGCATCATCGACGCCTATCCGTCCTGGGATCTTTGCCAGGTCCAGTACAATTATGTGGATCGCGACTACCAGGCCGGCCTGGCGGGCATCAGGCACGCCGCGGCGCGCGAGGTCGGGGTCGTCGTCATGGAGCCCTTGCGCGGGGGCGCCCTTGCCAGCCCGCCCCCCGCCGTCAGGCAGGTCCTGGGGCGCTGGGAAAAGCCCCGCCTTCCAGCAGAGTGGGCGTTGCGCTTCGCCCTCGAGCGGCAGGAGGTCGTGACCGTGCTTTCGGGCATGGGGAGCGTGGACCAGGTCTGGGCCAACGCCGCGGTGGCCGACGCCGCCAGGGCCAATTCCCTCACGCGGTCGGAGATGGCTGTCCTGGACGAGGCGCGCAAGGTCTACATGTCGCGCGAGAAAGTCCCCTGCACGACCTGCGGCTATTGCCAGCCCTGCCCGAGCAAGGTGGCCATCCCCGACGTGTTCGGCCTCTGGAACGCGGCGGAGATGTTCGACGTGAGGGCCGACCGTTCCTCCTGGTACCGGAGCGGCTATTTATCGGAAGGAACGGGCGCGGACGCCTGCACCCGCTGCGGCGTCTGCGTGACCAAGTGCCCCCAGGGCATTGCCATTCCCGACCGCCTCGCCGAAGCCCACGATTACCTCACCAAGGAATGAGAGACATGCGACGAATGCTTGCGTCGGCCCTGCTGGGTCTTGGAACCGTCATGCTCGCCGCCGCCTGGGACAACCACGCCCAACTGAGCTACCTCGCCCTCGGCAACGAAGCTTTTGCCCAAGGCGGTGGCGCAGCTGCCGTCGTGAAGGCGGAAACCCTTGAAGCCTTCCTCCTCGCCGAAAAGGCCAAGCTTCCGGCCCTCCTGGCCCGCCTGGAAACCGAGGCCCGCCGCGACATCCAGGACTACAAAGCCCTGCCCGCGGAGCTGGTTTTCAATGGCACCGAGCCGGACGCATCGCTCAGGCTCGCCTTCCTCCACGCCATCCGCGTCAATCCGGGGGTTCCCTTCCCCCTCTTCGTGCAACTCCAGGCCGGGACCCCCCGCGACGGCCGACCCGACCTGGCCGTCGCCGACGTGGATCGCTTCGAAAACCACCTACCGAACGGCCCCTTCAAGGCCCTGTCCCCTGGCCTTCCGGTGAAGGCCCTGGAGGTCGTCGCATCCGCCTCGGACGAGCCCGATTACGGCATGGACATCGGTCTTTTTTCGGACAACAAGGGCGAGCTGGCTTCCCTCTACGGCTTCGGCGTCCAGGGCTTCGGCAATCCCGCCCTCCCCTACGGCAGCCAGGCGCCCTTCCACATGGCCTTCGCCCACGAGGATCCCGTGATCAAGCTTGCCGCGGCCTTCACCCGCATCTCCCTCGCGGATTGGCGCTTCCGTCTCTACACCGAGCTTGCCCGCTTCTCCTTCGCCGAGGGCCATGCCTATTGGGGCTATCGATTCGCCGGCTGGGCCCTCCACTACCTGGCCGACATGGCCCAGCCCTACCACGCCTCCTGCATCCCGGGAAAATCCGCCCTTGGAATCCTCTGGCTCTACTCGACCGGCAGCCAGGCGGCCAAGGACGGCGAGATGATCCTCCTCTCGAACCGCCACTACATCCTCGAGGACTACGCCTACAGCGCCTTGGCGGAGTTCGCCGGCGACGATGCCGCCTCGCCCCTCTTCGCCGCGCTGCGAGGAACCGGGCTTGCTCCGGCGGCTCCTCCGGAGATCCCCTACCGCAACGGCTACCTTTTCGACGTCGTCTCGAAGCGCGCCTTCGACCGCGGACGGGCAATCGACAGCCTTACCGTCAGGACCTTCCCGGCCGCGATCACGTCGGATCCCCATGTGGACATCGGAGCGATCGGCGGCCACAGCGTCCGCGACGACCTCATTAAGGCCGACCCGGACAAGGCGAAGGCTTATGAGGCCGCCCTAGCGCCGGTCTTCTCCGACCTTGGCTCGGCCAGCCGTGCCTTCATGGCCTACGCGCGCGACCCGGCCGCGGTGGCGGCACCGAGGAAGGCCCCCGCGGACCTGCGGGGACTGGCCTACATCGTCGGCCTGCTCATCATAATTGGAGCCATTATCTCGTTGTTTGTCATCACCTCGGGCGCGAAGCGGCGGACGAGGGCCAGGACTTTCTGAGGAAGGGGAGAGGAGTCCCTGGCGGGGACTGGGTGGCGACAACGAAGAAGGTCCGAGGGATCGCAGGGAAGCAAGGACGTGGAGTCAATCGAGGTCCCAGGCGATTGGCTTGAGTTGGCAACTTGAAGCTCGGCCGGCATCCAGCAAGGGCGCCGGTATGGATTCAGCGGCGATGGACTCCTCCTTTTTGGCGCTATAAGCCTTGTTGGCAGTATCCGCGAATTGTTAAATGGGTTGGGATGCTCGCCTTCGGCAAATCCGAGATGGGGCCTGGCTTTCGATGGAATAGCCCGGCTGAGCGATCGCCTTCCAAGCACGCTGTAGGATATTCGCGATGGCTGACGCGAAAAGTGACGCTGAAACAGCAATGGAATTGAGCCCGATGGAGATTTTGGGACGGCATTGATCCAGGACTGGCTTGACGTGAAGCATTGGCGCGGTAGAATCGGACCCGAAGGCAGGCGATTCTGCATGGATGGCATGTGTTTTGGTTCATTCGGGAAATCCAGCTTTCGGCAAGAAAAAATGGAGGTACCTGTATGAACCGAATGGTCGGGTTTGTCACGGTTTTCGTTTGCTCGCTCCTGATATTGGCATGCGCCGGTCCGCTTGCTTCGGTGGCCGTGACGGGCGTATCGCTCGATGCGGCGGCCGCCACGATCTGGGTCTGATCGACCCAGCAGTTGTCGGCTGCAGTCGCGCCCGCCACGGCAACGACCCAAACCGTCACATGGTCGTCCTCGGCCGCGACGGTCGCGACGGTTTCGAGTTCCGGCCTTGTGACCGCGGTCGCCAAAGGCACCACGACAATCACGGCAACGACCACGGATGGCGGCAAGACCGCGGCCTGCGCGGTGACCGTTCCGGGCATCGCTTGGACCACGGACATCGTGACCGCGACGACCTGGAGCTCAGGCAATACCTATTTGATCGACGGTACCTTGAACGTATCCGCCAAGTTGACCATCGAGCCGGGCGTGACGGTGAAGATGCGCCCCTATTCCAACATCGGATCGCTGATCATCGTGGGCGCCGCCGGACAACTTGTCGCGGATGGCACCTCGGATTCCCCGATCACGTTTACCTCCGATACGGCCGTTCCGGCCGCCGGGGACTGGGGACAGGTGGCGGTGAACGGCTCCAATTCGTCATTCACGTATTGCGTGTTCAAGTACTCAGGCATAGGAGGCGATGCTGCGCTCACCATCGATACAGCCTCGAACACGACGGTCGCGAACTGTGTCTTCACGGACAACGTGCGCGCCATCGACGCCGGAGCGGCCGGTGCGGGTACGTCGATCACGGGCAACAGCATCTATGGAAACACCGGCGGAACATTCGGGCAATACCCCGTGAGCATCAATAGCGCGGTGGCGATGGATGACACGAATACCTTCACGGATGCTGCCAGCGCCAACCCGAATCTTTTCCCCGGGATCCTGTACTCTGGCTCCATCGATGCCAACCAAACTTGGGCTTCGACCAAGACCCCCTACGTTGTCGCCGCAGTTCCGACGGTGTACCAGACGCTTACGATCAATCCCGGCGTCACGGTCAAATTCGCCAAGTATTCGAACTACGGGGCAGGACTGGTGCTTGGGGCCAATGGCCAGGTCTCGGCAGTCGGCACCACGGCCAAGCACATCACCTTTACCTCGATCAATGCCGTAACGGGGACCCCCGCCATGGGCGATTGGGGCGAGATAGACCTCGCCAGCAGCAACTCCTCCACATTCGCCTACTGCGACTTCATCTATTCCGGGCCTGGTTGGGCTTCGTCCGCCGCATTGAATATGGGCAACGGCAACAACAACTCCGTCACGAATTGTTCTTTCTCATACGCCGAGTACGGGATCGACAAGAACTGGATCGGGACCGGATGCACGGAGGCGGGGAATACCTTCAGCAACATCAGCATCGCTGACTACGTGCCTTGAAATCGAACAGCGGACCTGTCAATTGATCGAGAAGGACGGGGGCAAGTCCCCCGTCCTTGTTGGCGCCGCACCAAGTCGGGATTGGGCTTGAGTGGGCGAGGAAGCGGGAGAAGGCAAGGACGTACTGAGAAGTGAGTGTCTTCACGCAGGGAACGCAGAGGCAGATGCTGTTAGGGATTCCTGGGAAAGGAAGGATCTAGAGCCGAACGAGGTCCTTGGCGATGAGTTCGAGGAATTCGGCCGAGGCCCGGCGGGCGTCCACCAGGTCTACCTTGACGGGCAAGTCCGATTCCGAGAGGGCGCTTTCCACCTTGGCCAAGACGGCGAGCGGGATCGGCTCGGTCCCCTCGGCGACGATGTCGATGTCCGAGAAGTCGCCGTAGCCGCCACGGGCGCGGGATCCGAACAGGGATAGCGAATGATCCCCCATGATGGGCTCGAGCATGGCAGCCAGATTGGCTAGGTCTCGTGGTGCGATGCCCGGGATCGGTTTCATCCTGGCTCCAGGACGCGAAGAAGGGCTGTCGCCGCAGACAGGAATTCCGCTGCGTGGGCATACGCTTCCGCGGCGAAGGATTCCTCGTAGCCATGGCTCGTCTTGTTGCGCACCGTCCGGAATGCCAACCAGAGTTCAACGGATTCAATCAAGCCATCGTGCGCGGCGACGCGCAGCAGGTCCGGGAATGACTGTGTCAGGATTTCGTCCTCCGCTGCTGCCCTTTCGGCAAGGCAGCGGCGGAGCAGTTTCGTGGTCAGTTCGTAGGAGTATTCAAAGGTCTGGATCACCGAGTTCCTGAATTGCTCAAAGAGGTCGGGGTCCTTGCCTTCGGCGTCCTTGGCAAAGCGCAATGCTTTTTCGAGTTGCCCAAGGGCTTTTTTTGCCGCTCCGCTGTATGCCATATCGTTGACGATACTCCGGCGCGAAAACCTTGTCAACGCGAAGGCAGGAGGGAGTCGCTTGCGGCGAAGGCATGACTGGTGCCCACAGGAGGCGCAAAAAGAGGGGCTGCCCTTTCGGGCAGCCCCTCTATCCATCGGCGTTCAGCGACTCCGGCCTCCCAATCCTCAGGGCTTGGTAAAGGCCACCAGGTCGGATCCGGTGTTGCCGGCGTAGGTCACGAAGGCGTTGCCGCCGATGTCGAGCTCCCACTCCGAGCCGAAGTTGTACAGGAAGTTGTTCTCGATGACGTTGTTCTGCACGAGGGTCGCGGCATGCGAATTGGATACGTTGATGCCGCCGTCCCAGTTGAGCGATATCGTGCTGTCCTGGATGTTGAGGGCGCCCGAATTCTCGATCGCGCAATAGTTGCCGGCGTCGCGGATGATGGCATTGGCAATCACAGCCGAACCGCCCGCATAGACATAAAGGCCGTACCACCCTTCCGTATAGCTGGTCGTCGGTGGAACGGAGGTCTTGAAGGTGACCTTGCTGCCGGAGGTCCCGTTAACGATGAGCTTGCCACCAGTGAGATAGTCGGTGTTGTCGGTGGTGGTATAGTTCACATAGATGTACACTCCGGGATCGAGGGTGACCACTGTGCCGGCCGCTATGGTGACGCTTCCGCCCTGGTCGATGTAGAGGTTCTGGGTGAGGTGCTTTGCGCCAGACCAGTTCACCGCGGTCGTGATCGTATACTGGCTCGCCACGGTCGTCGCGGTCACGGTGCTTGCCGACTTCGCGCTCTCGCTATGGGCGGCGGTGCTGTCGTAGGCGGTGACGAAGAAGTAGTACTGGGTGCTGGGAGCGAGGCCAGTCACCGTCCCGGTGGTGCCGGTGAAGGGACCGTCCCATGAGGTCGCTGCGGCGGAATCGTTGGCCGTGCCGTAATAGACGTAATAGCCGGTAGCGTTCGTGACGGCGTTCCAGCTGAAGTCGGCGGTCGAATCCGTCACGCTCGCGGCCACATAGGCGAAGGTCCCGGGAGTGGCCAGCGGAGTGACCGCAACGCCCGAAAGGGTCGTATAGGGTCCGATCGCCGCCGTCGGATCGCTCTCGAGGTATCCTGTGGCGTCCGCGGTGAGCCAGAAGTAGTAGGCCGTGCTTGCCGAGAGGCCGGTCATGGTCCCGCTCGTCCCGGTGAAGTTCGTGCCGACGGCGGATGAGATGCTGTTGGACGTGCTATGGTACAGCCAATAGTCCGACGCGTTAGTCACCGCGGTCCAGGTGAAGGTGCCGCCATCGGCGGTCATCGCCGTCTTGGTGAAGGCGGCCGGCGTCGCGAGCGTCGTCGTGGCCGCCGGCGCGGTTACCGTGACGGTGACCGTCTTGGTGACGCCGCCGGCGCTGGTTACGGTTATTTCCGCCGTTCCTACGGCGACCGCGGTGATGGTAAAGCTGGCCGTTGTCTTGGTGACCGAGGCGATCGTGGCATGGTTGCTGACAGCGGTGTAGGTGTCAGCCTTTCCTGATTTGTCGAGTGCCGTCACGGTGATGGTAACCGAGGTTTCGGCGGCCGTTCCACCGACCACGAGGGCGGCGGTGTCGGCGGAAATGGTCAGGGTCGGGTCCGCGGCTCCAAAAAGCTGCAGAATATTGGCGCAGGAGCCGAGCACCAATACCAGGCCGAGCAAAAGGACCCAGACGATCGATCTACTAGTCTTCATACGACCTCCACTACGAAATAAGATAAAAAAGGAGCCAATTTTCTACGCTTTCTTACATCGCAGAGCGAAAGTCAGAGCATACCCAAAATATAGTACTTTAAATTGGACATTCAAGAGTATTTCTTTCGAATTAGAGAAAGTTATTATTTTATTATGACATGGACAGGTATTTTGTCATGCAGCTGCCGGACTTCCCTCTTCGGCCGAGGAGACGAGATCGTCAATGGCTGCTTCTGTCGTTGACGCGGCAGCCAGTCGGGATTAGTTTCTAGTGCAACATGTGAGGAGGCTCATTGTGTCCGTTACGAAGCGCAAACCGGTACCAAGCGACATAGACATTGCCCAGGAGGCCTCGGTACGGCCAATTTCCGAAATCGCCGCACGCTATGGCATCGGCGAGGAATATATCGAGCACTATGGCTCGGACAAGGCGAAGGTGAGGCTCGAGTTCCTCAAGGACAAGGCCGCGCTTCCCAATCGCGCCAAGTACATCGATGTCACGGCGATCACGCCCACCCCCTTGGGCGAGGGCAAATCGACGACCACGGTGGGATTGGCCCAGGGTTTCGGCGTCATCGGGAAGAAGGCGATCGCCGCGATCCGGCAACCCTCGATGGGTCCGACCTTCGGCATCAAGGGCGGGGCGGCGGGCGGCGGCTATTCGCAGATCGTGCCCATGGCCGACTTCAACCTCCACCTCACCGGCGACATCCACGCCGTCGAGGCTGCCCACAACCTCTGCGCCGCCGCGCTCGACGCCCGCATGTACCATGAGTCGCGCTGGTCAGAGGCCTATTTCGAGAAGCTCGGCCTCCACAAGCTCAACCTCGATCCCTACGAGGTCTGGTGGCGCCGCGTGATGGACATGAACGACCGCACCCTCCGCCAGGTGATGACAGGCGTGGGCGGCATCGACAACGGCCCCTTGCGGGAGGCCGGATTCGACATCGCGGTCGCCTCCGAGGTCATGGCCATCCTGGCCCTCGCCACGAGCCTCAAGGACCTCCGGGAGCGCATCGGCCGCATCGTCCTTGGCCTGGACAAGTCGGGCAAGCAGGTGACCACCGAAGACCTCGGTGTCGCAGGCGCGATGACCATCCTCATGAAGGACGCCCTCAAGCCCAACATCCTCCAGACCCTCGAGGAGCAGCTGGCCTTCGTGCATGCAGGGCCCTTCGCCAACATCGCCCATGGCAACTCCTCCATCCTCGCCGACCTCATGGGCGTGAAGATCGGCGACTTCGTGGTCACCGAATCGGGCTTCGGAGCGGACATGGGCTGCGAGAAGTTCATCGACATCAAGTGCCGGGCCTCGGGCCTCATGCCCGACGCGGCAGTCGTCGTGGCCACGGTCCGCGCCCTCAAGATGCACGGCGGCGGGCCAAAGGTCACGCCTGGCAAGCCGCTGGCCGCCGCCTATATCCAGGAGGACCGCGAGCTCGTGAAGAAAGGCCTGGCCAACCTCGTGGCCCATCTGGCCGTCATGAGGAAATTCGGCCTTCCGGCCGTGGTGGCGATAAACGCATTTCCGACGGACAGCCAGGCCGAGTGGGACCTCATCCGCGAGGCGGCCATCGCCGCAGGGGCGGCTGACGCCGTCGTGACCCGGAACTGGGCCGAGGGTGGCGAAGGCGCCGCCGACCTTGCGCGGGCCGTGGACAAGGCCAGCGCGGGACCCTCGAAAGCGGCCCCCCTCTATGGCCTCGAGCTCTCCATCAAGGCGAAGATCGAGAAGATAGCCTTTGAGGTATACGGAGCCGGCAGCGTGACCTACTCGCCGGATGCCGAGTCAAAGATCGAGACCTTCTCCAAGCTCGGCTACGACAAGCTCCCGATCTGCATGGCCAAGACCCAGTACTCCTTCTCGCACGACCCCGCGATGAAGGGAGCCCCTAAGGGCTTCGCCTTCCCGATCACCGACATCAGGCTGGCGGCCGGCGCGGGATTTGTCTACCCGCTTTCCGGCGACATCAACACCATGCCTGGCCTGCCCTCGAAACCGGGCTACCTCGGGATGGACATCGACACCGAGACCGGGCTCATCAGCGGATTGTCGTAATTACCTTGGTTTCATGCGCCATGGGGACCAGTCGGGCCTGGGCGCAGGGACCACGGAGAGGAAACCAGGGGAGGGTTGGCGCTGGGAGGCTTGCTTCCCACGCCGATCCTCCCTTCCTTTTCCCTCCGTGATCTCCTCCGAGCCCTCTGGGGTGATCCGCGCAGGGCCGGTGGCCGGCGGACTATCCCTTCGTGGGGGAGTTGCAGGCGCAGTGTTCGATGATGTCGTCCAAGCGGGCCAGGAAGGCGTCGACGACGGTGGGGTCGAAGGCCTTGCCTGAGCCCTCCCTTATCTCCCTCACGGCGTCATCGGGGGTGAAGGCTTTCTTGTATGGCCTGGCTGTCGTGAGGGCGTCGAAGACGTCTGCCACGGCCACGATCCGGGCTTCGATGGGAATGTCCTCGCCGGCGAGACCCTTCGCGTATCCGTTGCCGTCCCAGCGCTCATGGTGGTAGAGGGCCACGTTGCGCGCCATCCGGTCCACGCCCTCCATATCGAGCATCCGGCCGCCGTACTCGACGTGGCGCTTCATCAGGTCGCGCTCCTCCGGCTTGTAGCGGAGGCCTGATATCAGGATTTCCCGCGGGACGCCCACCTTGCCGATGTCATGGAGGGAGGCATAGAGGCCAATGCGTTTCAGGAAGCTTTCTTCGGTCTTCATGCCTTCCGCGATGATGCGCGAGTATGCCCCGACGCGGCGCACATGATGACCGGTGTCCTCGTCGCTCACGAGGTTGACGTTTTCAAGGGCGGTGACCATGGCCACGGTGAGGAGCTCGATGGTGCGGCTCTTCTCCCGCAGGAGCATCTCGCTGGACCAGGAGCGCAAGGCTTCCCTGACGGTCAGGATGAGGTCGTCCCTGCGCCAGGGCTTGGTAAGGTAGCGATACAGTCCGGCCCTGTTCACCGCGTTGGCCACGGCCTCAAGGTCGGCATAGCCGGTCAGGAGGACATTGAGGGTGTCGGGGCTTTTTTCCCGGATCTTCGCGAGGAGGACATCGCCGTTCATGCCCGGCATCCGGAGGTCGGAGAGGACGAGGGCGATGGGAACCCCCTCGAGGATGAGCTCGTCCACGAGGTGGAGGGCGTCCTCCCCGGACTCGGCCGTTTCGATCCGGGCTTCCGACCCCAGTTGGGCCCGCAGCTTGGATTTCAGGCTGAGGAGGACGATGCGTTCATCATCCACACAGAGAATGGTCGGGCGCTCTTTGTCGCTCATCACGGATGAGTATAGTGCGTCGTATGTCGGAATTGGGCTTTTTAGGTGCGGATTCCTGCGGCTTCCTTGGCTGCCGCCAAGGCTGCCGGGTAGTCAGGCTCTCGTCCGATCTCCCCGACCTGCTCGGTGTAGAAGATCCTGTCCTGGGCGTCCACGACGACGACAGCCCTGGAAAGGACGCCGGCAAGGAGACCATCCACGATTTCCACGCCATAGTCATGGCCGAAGGCCCGATCGCGCATCTGGGAAAGGGCGATGATGTTGGAGAGGCCCTCGGCCTTGCAGAACCGGGATGCGGCGAAGGGCAGGTCGGCGCTGATGTTGAGGACGACCACTCCATCGAGTTTGCCGGCCTCCGCGTCGAACTTCTTCGCTGACAAGGCGCAGATCGAAGTGTCGAGGCTCGGCACAATGTTGAGGATCTTCACGTTTCCCTTGAAATCCTCCAAATGGGCGTCGGATAGGTCGCTTTTCACGAGACGAAACCCCGGAGCCTTGGAGCCGATGGCGGGCAAGGTTCCCGTCGTATGAATCTCGTTTCCCCTGTGCATGATCGTTGCCATATAAACCTCCTGCATCCTGTCGCGGCGGCGATTCGCCTCATCGAAAGGTACTAAAAGCCTGGCTTGCCGTGGGAAAATCCGTACACTACATGTCCCAGGGGAAGAGGGCGCCCTGTCGATCACGGAGCCGTTCCGTGATCGTGGTCACGATGGAATCAAGGTCCTTCGACTCGGCGACGAAGTCGAGGCGGTCTCCCGGGACCACCAGGACGGGTGCCAGGTCGAAGGAAGCTATCCATTCCTCGTAGAGGCGGTTGAGGCCGCCCAGGTAGCCGTCGGGGATTGCCGCCTCGAAATCCCGACCCCGCATGGAGATGCGCTTCTTGAGGGTGGGTACCGATGCCCGGAGGTAGACGACCAGGTCGGGGGGCGGCAGGAGGCCTATGAGGGTGCGATAGAGCTCGCGATAGCTGTCCCAGTCGCGATCCGTCATGCTGCCCTGTTCATGGAGATTCCGGGCGAAGACCTCTGCGTCCTCGTAGATGGAGCGGTCCTGGACGACCGACCAAGGCTCGTTCATGAGGGCGCGGTGGCTTTTGACGCGGTGGGTCAGGAAAAAGAGCTGGGAGTGGAAGGCCCAGCGCACCATGTCGGCGTAAAAATCGCTGAGGTAGGGGTTTTCGGCCACCGGTTCATAGTAGGGCTTGAAACCGAGGCGTTCGGCCAAGAGACCGACGAGGGTGGATTTTCCCGCGCCGATGTTGCCGGCAAGGACCAGGTATTTCTTCATGCTGCCATTCTAGGGTGCTACCGAAATTGTTGGGAAGCCAAGATGTCCGAGAGCATAAGGTCGAAGGTCCGCTCGTGCAAGGTCCTCCCGGCGCTTGTTCCCTTTCCCCACCTGAGCTACTATCCGCGTATGCGAACGACCTCCCTCGCCGCCATCCTCTTTGTCGAGCTCGCCGGCTTCACCGAGCTCCTCGCGCGGGACGAGCCGAGGGCACTTGGCCTCCTGGACGCATACCGCACCCTGGTTGACCCCCTCATAGCCGAGCATGGGGGAGAGCTCGTGGACGCGACGGGCGACGAGCTCCTCATCGTTTTCGGCAGCGCGGTGGGGGCCGTCCAGTGTGCCATCCACTTGAGGCTTTCGGCCTGCACCCTCGGGCGGGCCAGGCCCCTCGACGAAAGGCTCAGCCCGAGGGCAGGTATCCATCTAGGCGAGATCTGGCGCGACGAAAACCGCGTCTATGGCAACGGTGTCAATGTCGCCGCGCGGGTCAAGGCCGAGGCTGGCCCCGGCCAGATCCTCATATCCGAGGATGTCTGGCGCCAAGTCGCCAACAAGCTCGACCTGTCCATGCGCCAGCTGGCCGGCCGTTCGCTCAAGAACATCGAGCGGCCCCTGGATATCTATGAAATCCTCGAGGCCGTGGATTCAACGGTTGAAGCGGAAACCGCTGGGCGGGACGAAACGGCGACAGGGCCCCCGCTTGGGGAAGCGCGGCGACCCGGTTCCCGGGAGACCAGTGAGGCGGCGCGGGCCGCGGCGCGTAGCGCCGTCCGCGCCGTGGCACGCGAGGCCATCGGCCGGGCCATCGCCAAGAGCATCGCCGATGCGACCTCCTCTTCGGCTGATGCCGCCATCAGCGCGGGGGAGAAGGCGAAGGCGGCGGCGAACAAGGCAGAAGTGACCGTGCTTGACGGCGGCGAGGGCAAGGGGCTCGGATTGAGGATAACCATGGGTGATGATGAGGGAGCCGGCGAGGCCGGCGCCGACCTGAGCGATGACAACTTCCGGGACCTGTCCCCGCAGCGCCTTGTCGGCCCTTCCGAGATCGCAAAACGCCAGGACAAGGCCCGTACCGAGATTTCCAAGGGCTTCACGAATTTCATCGTGGCCGCGGCGATCTTTGGCGGGTGCATGTATTACTACTCGACGACCCAAAGTTTCATTGCCCTCGGTGCGGGGGCCTTGATCGGGCTTGGACCGGCGCTGTCCGGCCTCAAGCGGTTCATCAAGGGCGCTTTCGACCTCCGGGACGCCAAGCGCGACGGCAAGAGCCTCGAGGATGGCCGAGGATAGGGAAAGGCCATGGACGAAAACCGGGACGGCGGCCAGGTCTAAAGCCCTCCTCGGCGGGGGAAGCTTCTCCCCAAGACCGCCGTGAGCTTTTTCCCCGGCATCTGGTGAGGACGGGGCAACAGTGCCTGCCGTGCTATACTTGCCTCCATGCTCATCGTTCCCTTCGAACCCGTGCGTGCGCAGGTCGTTGTGGTCAATTCTCGCTTCATCGCTGACCTTGCCCCCGTCGCTTCGGTGGAGGAAGCGCGGGACTTCATCGCCTCGAAGCGCCTCGAGTTCCCCGATGCGACCCACCATGTCCCGGCATTCATAATCGGCGGAGGCAACTCCACGAGCGAGTATTGCGCCGATGACGGAGAACCCTCCGGCACGGCGGGTCGTCCTCTCCTGGCCGTGCTCAAGGGCTCGGGGCTGGGCGACATCGCGGTCGTGGTGACCCGGTACTTCGGCGGTACCCTGCTCGGGACGGGCGGCCTCGTGAAGGCCTATACCGAAGCCGGCCAGGCAGTCCTGCGGCAGGCGCGCCGTGCGGCCATGGTGGAGACGGGGCGCTTCGAGTTCGACCTCCCCTACCATCACTTCGACCGCCTGCGCATGGTGGCCGCCGAGTGCGGCGCGAGCATCGTCGAGGAGGGTTTTGCCGAGGTTGTCCACCTCGCCATCGAGCTCCCCCTCGGGTCCCGCGGGCTATTCGAGTCCCGCCTGGGCGAACTCACGGCGGGAGGCGTCAAAGCCGCCCTCATTTCCAAGAGGATGGCGCGGGTATTGCTCCCTTACTGACCCGGCAACCGAACATTGGCTTGGGCCCCTGATCCTGACCCTTGGCGACAGGCCAGAATCAGGGAAGAGCACCCGATGTCAGGTTGCCGGGTCAGTAAGAAGGCGCGCGCGCACTTCGGCCTCGAGGCGGCCGTCATCGGCCTCGAGCACGCCGAGCTCCAGTCGGTCGCAACCGTTGAACGCCGCAAAGCGGGCGAGCTCCGCGGCCAAGGCGGCGGCGAAGGAGGAGCGCCGTGGAGGCGCGATGCCTGACACCGACAGGCGGCGGAGCGTGAGGACCCGCGCGGCGCGTTCGGCCTTGGCGTCCAGGAGGCCGGCGAAAACCGCTCCGCCCGCGCTGTCACGGAAGAGGATCGGCAGGGCGAAGTAGCCGAAGCGGCGTTTCCTCTCGGGCACATAGCACTCGACCTGGTAGTCATAGCCGAAGAGGGCATTGAGGCGCCGTCGGTCTATGACAAGGGGATCGAAGGGCGACAGGACGAAAGCCCTGGCCCGCCGGGACCGCGGGCTTCCCTCTGGAGCGGCGCCCGTCCCCAGGGGCGCTTTGGACGCGTACCAGGCCTTCCCGTCTTCCATGCCCTCGACCATGAGCTGGACCAGGCTTCCATCCTCGACACGTTGGGCGATTTTGCTAGTGAGGCCTTCGCGCAGGTCGCGCCTGCCGTAGGCCACGTCCGCCATGCGGAAGACGCCCAGGCTTTTCTCGGCGACATCCACGTAATAGGCCGCCATCTCTTCCGTGTCCGGCATGCCGAGGTCGAGGCCGTCGGGAAGGGCGCGCTCGGCCAGGTCGTAGCGCTTCTGGAAGCCCTCGCGCCCGATGGAGACGAGGATGCCTGCGTGGAAGAGGTACTCCAGGGCGACCTTGGCAGGCTTCCAGGACCACCATCCATTCGCCCCAGCCTTGGGGCCTTCAAAATCCTGGACCCGCAGCGGACCTTCGGCCGCGACCCGGTCCAGGACCAGGGCAACCGTCTTGGCGTCGGCTTCGAACCAGTCGTGTCCGTCGCGCCGCACGCGTTCCATCCGGGGCAGGCAATAGCGGTACTCTGCGATCGGGATATAGGCGGCGGCGTGGGACCAGTATTCGATGGCCTGCCTCGGCTTGGCTTCCAGGGACGCTAGCTGCCCAGGCGCAAATCGCGGGGAGCGCGACCAGAGGATGTGGTTGTGGGCGCGTTCGACAACGGAGATCGTGTCGATCTGGACGGAGGAGAGGTGGCGCAGGGCTGCGGCCGCGCCTTCCAGGCCCGCGGCACGGCGGGCACCGTCGGCGCGTATGGCACCGTCGGCGCGTATGGCACCGGCATTATGGGCAGCGTCAGCGAAATCCCGCCCAAGTCCCGATGCGTCGGCCGCGATGCGCCGGGCCACCGCGGTCTCGATGGTCTCTCGCAGGGGAGGGAATGCGGGGCGAGGCGGAGTCCGGGACAAGGCGGTGCTCAGCCTTTGCCGATGAGGCTCTTGGCGCAGAGCCAATCGCAGAAAAAGCACTGGTCGTCCGTCTTTCCGGGGAAGACCGTTCCCGCAGCCTCGAGGAGGGTCCGCGTCTTGCCGAGGCCTGTCTGGTAGCAGGCGACGACCTGGGGATTGGAGGCCGCGTTGGCCATCATGGCCGATAGGCCATCGATGCCGATGCGCCCAAGGAGGAGGCTCGGGTTTTCGTTGGCAAAGCCGCAACAAGCCGCGACAGCGCCGTTGGGATGGACGTAGAGGACATTGCCGGGACCTTCGCAGAAGTCGTCCACAAACCAGGCCTCCGCCTTCCAGGATCCGGCATGGGCCGGAGCGGAACAGGGGAAGCGGTAGACGTCGATGGATAGGGCTTCCGGAATGTCCTCCCCCGTCGCGAGCCTGGCCTCGAAGCCGTTGTCGCAGATCATGGCCGGCTCGCCCTTCTCGAGGATGAGCTCCCCTGAGAAGCGGCGCGCGATCGAAGCGAGTTTCTCGAGGGCAGCCCCTTCGTCGGGGGCCCTCACCGAGAGGATGTCGACGCAGTCCCGACGCCCCCAGATCTCGAAGACCGAGGCGATGAAGAGCAGGAGCTTGTCGATGTCCTGTTCGTGCCAGCTGTCCACGCTTACGCCGAACTTCCCGTCGAAGCCCGCCTCGAAGAGCCTTCCCAGGATCGCCTTGAGTCCGGCTTCGTCCTTGAACCAGACGGCGTTCGTCATGAGGCGATCGAAGAGCATGCCAAGGCCCACCGCCGCCTGCGAGACTTCGCAAAGGAAATCGGGTTCGAGGAAGGGTTCCCCGCCGGAGAAGCCCACTTTCTCGATGCCGCCCGTCCCGCATTCCTCGAGGAAGGCTATTGCCGCGGCGGCCGGGAGTGTCGCGGAAGGACGGGAAACCCCGCAATGCAGGCAGCTGAGGTTGCATTGTCCTGTGGGGGCGAAGATCACTTCATCGGGATGGAACATGGGACACCTCCGGGAAGGCCGTCCCCGGCGCGGGGACCAGCGCGATCGGTACAAGTATAGACCCGGTGAGGGCGGATTGCCCGCAGGTCGGCAGGCGCTTTTTCTCAGCCCAGGGCGAAGCTGGCCTGTGAATATATGAGGCGTCTGCGCGAGCCGGCGAGGGCGGGGCCGAGCCTCATGTGGGTATTGCTCCTGGCCAGCGTGAAGCCCTGACCGGAGAAAAGGCGGATCGCGTCCTGGTTCGCGGCGGGGAGGTAGGCCATGAGGGCAGCCTCCCCTTTTTTTTCCAGGATCTTCCCGAGCAGGATCCGCGCGGCCCCGTGGTCGGCGCAGACGAATGGTCCGACGAGTCCGTCGGCAGATTGGTGGACGCAGTAGCCGCCAAGGCGGCCGGCAGGATCGCGGGCCAGGAAAAAGTGGACTGGGTCGTCGGCGGCGAAGGAGGCGAGGGTCCGGGAGCGGTCCGCGCCCCAGCAGCCGCGGTCGAAGGCGACGACCTCGTCGACCGGGCCGGGGCCGTCGGCTCCGGTCCGCCCCATCTCGAGGGCGAGGCTTGAAAGCGACCAATTGTGATAATCATTGACCATGGCGGCGGCCCCGGCCGCCATCCCTTCGGGGCGCTTCCAGACCCCAGCCATGTCCTCGGCGATGAAGCCGAGCTTCTCGTAGAGGGGCCTGCCCTCCGGCGAGGCGTCGAGGAGGACGGTCGCGCAGCCGCGCTCTTGGGCCATGTCGAGGACGCGCCGCATGAGCGCGCTGGCGATGCCCTTCCGCTGGTGCTCTTTGTCGACGGCGACGAGGCCGACATAGGCGACCTTTCCCATGACCGTGAGGCCCCCCGTGCCGACGGGGCGCCCCTCCTCGCAGGCGACCAGATAGCCTTCGGGCTCGATCCGGAGCAAGCGCTTGAGGCGGGGCTCGAAGGTCTTCGGATTGCCATAGGCCGCCATGAGGAGGGGATCGACGACGGCAAGGTCCCCGGTCGTCATCGCACGCAGCGAGATGGCGGAGGCTTTCCCTTCTCCTCCCGTCATGTCGATTTACCCAGCGCCGACAGGACTACCGAAACTAGGAGATGGTCCTCCTGCGCGGGGAGTGATTCAAGGCTGTGGTTCATGCCGCCATTTTGCATCCGGCATGGCGGTTGCGCTAGCCCCTCGATGAAATCGACCGCCTTCGCGACGCCGTCCTCCTTCCGGATGCGCGCCCCCAAGGCTGCGGCGCGCGCATTCATTTTCCGGGCTGAAAGGCCTTCATGGATGGACGCGGCGAGGCCCTCGTGGGGCTCAAGAAGCCCGATGAATGCCCCAGTGATGCCGCCGATCACGAGCCGCGTCCCCCGCGCTGCCCTGGGCGCATGTTCGGCCAGGATCCGCGAGCTCACCTTCATCTGCCTCGCGGAGTGGATCATCGTAGCCAGGGCATTTCCCCGTTCAGGGACGCTGTGCATCTTGCCGTCCTGGATCATGCCCTGGATGTCGCTCAAGGACCCAGGGGCAAGGATGGCTACTTTCATGGAGGCTCCTCGATGGCCGGGCGACCACGTGGCCGTCGTTTCCGGGTTGTCAGGCGATTGGCTTTTTCGGAAGGCGCAACCGCCCCTGCCTGCCTAGAGCTTAACCGCGCGGGTGGCGATGAAGGTCTTGATATGGGGATCGAGGAGGCAGCCCTCCGAGCCGTCCAGATGGCCGAAGTCGTCCTCGAAGAAACCGAGGACCGCGAAGCCCGCGGCCAGCTGTCCGCCGATCTGGCTTCCCAGGCTGTGGCCGAATTCGAGGGCCTTCTTCGAGGCCACCCTGGCCTCGAGCTCCTCCTTGGGAAGTTGTGCGACATCGGAGTAGGGGATGGAATACCTCACCCTAAGGGTCCCCTCCTCGTCCCAGGCCTTGAGGTCGAAGATGAAGGTCAGGGGATTGCAGAAGCCCGCCAGGAGGATGCCGCCCCTTTTCAGGACGCGCGAGCATTCCAGCCATACCGGCTCGACCGCCTCGGCGAAGCAGTTCGAGACGGGATGGAATATGAGGTCGAAGGCGGAGTCGGCGAAGGCCGAAAGGTCCTTCATGTCGCCCTGCACCACCTTGAGGTCGAGGCCGTCCCTGCGCGCGACCATGCGGTCCTGGTCGAGTTGGGCTTCGCAGTAGTCGAAGACCGCGACCTGGGCTCCCACGGAGGCTCCCGCCGCCGCGAGTATGGGACCCTGCTGGCCTCCACCGGATGCGAGGCAGAGGATCCTGGCTCCGGACAGGTCGCCGAACCAGCTGTGGGGCACCGGGAGCGTCGGCGTAAGGAGGACTTCCCACTCGCCCCGCCTTGCCTTCTCGATGGTGGCCGCGTCCACCGGGACCGTCCACTTGTTGGCGCCCGCGACCTCGCGGGTCCAGGCCTCGCGGTTGTGCTCCCTGACGTCCATGACGCTATTTCCCTCCCGCGAGGGCCTGCATGAGGGCGAGGAAATTCTCGCCCAGGTTGCGCATTGTCTTCACGCCCTCCGCGTCGTTCTCCGCCTCGCCGGGCTCCCGCCCGAAAACCATGTTCCAGTAGGTCGAGCCGACCATGTAGGTCTGCATGTAATGGAGCCAGTGGTTCATGGTATCGAGGCAATGGATGGCCCCGCCACGCCTGACCGCGGTCACAGCCGTCCCGGCCTTGCGCTTGAGCGGTGCCCCGTTGGCCTGGGCCACAAAGCCAGCGCGGTCCATGAAGGCCTTCATGTCGGGGGTCACGTCCGCGAACCAGGTCGGGGAGCCCAGGATGATGCCGTCCACGTCGGCGAACCTCGCGACCACCTCATTGAACATGTCCGAATCCTGGACGCAGCGGCCGTCCTTGTTCTTGAAGCAGGACATGCATGCCGTGCAGCTGCGGATGTTTTTCCCGCCTATCTGGATGATCTCCGTCCCTGCCCCCGCCGCCTCCAGGGGCGCCAGGACCATGCGGAGGATGCGGTCGGTGTTCCCGCCCTTGCGGGGACTTGCGTTTATGGCCAGGACTTTCATGTGATGCTCCTTGATGCGAGGCTTGCGCTTCGGGGACGACAGAATCCGCCCGGATCATATTCTAGCACAAGGCCGGCAGAAAGGGGGCTGTCCCCAGGATAGGTTTCGGGCATCGGCTTGTGCTATATTCCCGACAAGCGACTCCAGAAAAGGAATGAACATGAAACACTTTGCCCTGATCGCGCTAGCCATTGCGCTCGTCCTTCCCCTTGCCGCACAAAACCAGCCGACGGCGGCCGCCAACGACGCCAGCTATGCCCTAGGCATGCTCATGGCGGCCAATATCAAGTCGGCCGGGATTGAAATCGACCTCGATGCGTACATGGCGGGCTTCCAGGACATCCTGCGCGGCTCGAAGACAAGGCTTTCTCAGGCCCAGGCCCAGGCGGCCATCCAGATGGCCGTGGAAGCGGCCCAGGCCAGGAGGGCGAGCGAAAACATCGCCACCGGACAGGCCTTCCTCGCCTCCAACAAGGCGAGGTCCGGGGTGAAAGTCACCGCATCCGGCCTCCAGTACGAAGTGCTCACGCTGGGCACTGGGCCCATGCCCAAGGCTTCGGACACGGTGACGGTCAACTACGAGGGCCGCCTCCTTGACGGCACGGTCTTTGACAGCTCCTACGCGAGGAACGAGAGCGCGACCTTTGGCCTTTCCCAGGTGATCCGGGGCTGGACGGAAGGCGTCCAGCTCATGCCCGTCGGCAGCAAGTACCGCTTCTTCATCCCTTCCGACCTTGCCTATGGCCCCCAGGGAGCAGGAGAGCAGATAGCGCCGAACTCGGCACTTGTGTTTGACGTGGAGCTCATCTCCATCGGCACGGCAAAGTAAGCACCCTGGAAAGGTGCCTGCCCGGGGATGGGGGAAACCCTCCCAGGGCAGGGCATCCTGCGGCAGTGCAGGAGGCTTCGCCGCGTCCTTGCTTGCATAGGGCCGATCGGCGACTATGCTACTTTGCGTCGTTCCATCGGCCTCCGGGTTCTCGAACTGCGGCATTGTCCTGGCCTGTGCATCTTCGACCCGCATCCATTGCGCCAATTTCCCGAACCCTTGGGCCAGGGCATCCCGGGCACGAACGTGGAGTTCCGACGTAGGCGCTCCGGCCGGGAGATCCAGGTTGGCATCACCCGGGGGAAGCTCGAGTCCTATGATTTCGGGCTCGCCGACATCATGGAGATCGTGGACGGAGGCGAATGGGTCACGGTCCGGACGACCGTGGGCGGCAGCAGCAAGGACTTCGGACGAGCCCCCCACGTCCGCGGGCGCCTGAGCCGGATCCCAGGGGTCGCCCCTTTGGCAGCCGGCCGCCCCCGCAATCCGCCAGCATGGTTGAAGTGGGGGCAGCGAAGGCCCCCACAGCGTGATCGCACAACGCGCACCGCGATCCCGCGAGGAGGCCGGAGCGAGGGGGAGCCGTCCCATCCCACGCGACGCCCCCCCCTTCCCCCGCCAATCCGCGGGACACAATACTCTATCGTGGCGCTCAACCTGGGGTCCTTCGTGGGTTGATTCCCGCCCGAGGATTGTCTTCCCTGGGAGGCGCTCCCCCCTTTCCCTATTGTGCCCCGCGCTTTTTCTTCACCTCGTCGGCCTTGCGCGCCATGCGGTTCCAGACCGCCGAAATGCCCATCGCCTTCTTGGCGATCGTGAGGGTCGCGCGGGCCTCCTCGCGCATCTTCATCGTGCCGTCGTAGACGACCTCGTCGGCGAGTCCGGACTGGGACTCGTACTTCGCGCGCCGTTCGCGGATCGGGTCGAGGAAATGGTTGAGGGCCTTGGCGAGCTTTTCCTTGACCTCGACGTCGCCGACCTTACCGAGGCGGTAGCGGGCCTTGAGTTCCTCGACCTCGGCCTTATCCGGGTTGAAGGCGTCATGGTACTGGAAGACCGGGTTGCCCTCCACAGTGCCGGGTATGTCCGCGGAGACCCGCTTGGGGTCGGTGTACATGGACATGACGCGTTTGGTGACCGTCCTCTCGTCGTCGGAGAGATAGATGGCATTGTTAAGGCTCTTGGACATCTTGGCGTTGCCGTCGAGGCCCACGAGGGAGCCGTACTCCGAGACGAGGACCTCGGGGACGGGGAAGGTCTCGCCGTAGAGGAAGTTAAAGCGGCGCGCGATCTCGCGGGTCACCTCGACGTGGGCCACGTTGTCCTTGCCGACCGGCACCAGGTGGGCGCGGGGGAGGAGGATGTCCGCGGCCTGGAGGACGGGGTAGCCCAGGAGGCCGAAGGGCATCTCCTCGATGCCGGCGCCCTGGGCCATCTCCTTGAGGCTCGGCACCCGGGAGAGGCGGGGGACGGTGATGAGGTTCTGGAAATACAGGGCAAGTTCGATGACCTCGCTCACGGCGGACTGGAGGTAGATGACGCTCTTGGCCGGATCGATGCCACAGGCCAGGTAGTCGAGGGCGGCGGAGCGCACATTGTCGGCCAGGGCCTCGATGTGCTCCTTCTCGGGCTTGGTGGTGAGGGTGTGGAGGTCGGCGATGATGAAGAAGCACTTGTACTCGTCCTGGAGGCGGACGCGGTTGGCGAGGCTTCCGACATAGTGGCCGAGATGGAGCTTGCCGGTGGGGCGGTCTCCCGTGAGGATGCGCTTGCGTTCCATGGTTGTTCTCCGTTGCGTGGCATCGTTGGCGGCGGGGGAAGACAGGCCCCTGACAGGGAGCGACCCTTCCTTTTCCCTCTGGCGGTGTCGTCTCGCGGGGGCCGCGCCCCTGCCACCCGCTATCGGGTGGACGAAACCGCCGGGCGCCAAGACCAGCGCTCTCGGGGACGAAGGGAAGCAAGATGGGGCATGTTCATTCGCTTTTCCTGCTTTCGAGTCTAGCGGAAAGCGAGGTCCGAGGCAATCAGCCCGCGTGCCCGCCTGGCGGAAGGAGGAGGATTGTTGACATATTGGAAGTACAGACTTAGAGTGACGTAGTTTCCGGCTTCCCGCGGGCATAGCCTTGGAGGATGAAATGCTTCCCCTTCGACGGAAAATGGCACGGTTCGCCCTCAGGCTTTTCAGGCTCAACCAGGATATCGTGGCCTTCCTGGTGGCGATCGGGATACTCCTTGCGATCCTCGCACGCTGGGACCGGGCATACCTTGGCTTGTTCTCCGATATCTTCGCCGTCACCTGCTGCATTGTCGTCTATGGGTTTGCGCGCAATACCGCGGGCTTCAATGCCTCCCCCTCTCTTCGATTCCTCGGACCTTCCTTCGCCTTCATCGCTCTTCTGGAAATGGCGTCCACCATGGCCAGCTACGGCCCGCGCGCGGATGGCCAAGGCATCGCCCTCTTCCTGCGTCTCTCTTCCGGCTGGTATCTCGCTTTCGCGTTTTTTTTCCTTTCTTCCGTGGAACGCACGGGGGTGAAGATGCGCGGTGCGTGGACCACGTATTTCCTCGTGACCCTTGCCATCGCCGGGGTGGCGGCCCTTCGTCTCCTTCCGCCGCCGCGGGGCACGGTGTACTTCCTGGCTTTCGCCCTGGCAAACACGGTCTTTACCTGGGTCCTCCTGATGCTCTCCGCCTTGCGCCTGCGCCGTTCCTTCCCGTCGGGACGCTATCGCCGCCGCCTGGTCGCCGCCGTCTTACTGGCGGCCGCCGCGGCTCCAGCCGCCCTGCTGTCGGCCGGAGCGGCTCCGGTTTTCGAATACCTGGGCGAGTACTTCCGCATCGCCTCATTTTTCCTCATCTACAAGGCGGTTGTCTCCCAAGTCCTCATGAAGCCGTATCGAAGCATGTTCCTCGACATGCGCAGGGAAGGCGGCGCGCTCAGGAAGAAAAACCTTGTCTTGAGCCTGGCCCTTGAGGAGAAGATGGGCCTGCTGCGCGAGGTCCATCATCGCATCAAGAACAGCCTTCAGATCATCGCCAGCCTTCTCGACCTCGCGAAAGGCGAGAGCGGGGATGCAAAGGTGATGGGCATACTGCGCGACAGCCAGGAGCGGGTCCGGTCGGTGGCCCTTGTCCACGACCTGCTTTCCCGTTCCCCGGAGGCATCCGCCGTGGATATCTCGGCCTATATCCGGCGCCTCATCTCCGGGATCTGCGGTTCCCTCTCGCCCCCACCCCGCATCGAGACCGAGCTCTCCGAAGTATGGCTTCCCCTTGACCGGGCGCTTCCCATGGGGATGGCCCTCAACGAACTGCTTACGAACGCGGCGAAATACGGGGGCAGGGAGAAGGAAGCGCCGAGGATCCGCGTCCGGCTCGCCATCGAGCCCGATGCCTTGGATGCCCAAGAAATAGCGCTCGAGGTGGAAGACGATGGCCCCGGCTTCCCTGCCCAATTCGATCCCGAGGCCACGGACTCGCTGGGGTTCTCCCTCATCCACAGCCTTGCTTCCCAGCTCAGGGGCTATGTCTCCTGGTCCAGCAAGGATGGTGGCGGCCTCCGCGTCCGCTTCGCTTTTCCCGAGAAGGAATGAGATGAAGACGGCGCATATCGAGGGCTTGGCCGGGCCGCCCACGCGGTCCCCGTGAAGGGCGCGAGGTCCGGAAGCCCGGGGTTCAAGGAGTGGAGCGTATGGACCATGCGACGATGTACCGCTATGCAGCCCTTCTTGTGGAGGGCTGCCTCGACCTGAGGGCGGGGTCTCGGCTGCGGGTATCGGGGGAGACCTGCCACCGCCCCCTCATGCTGGCCATCGCCGAGCGGGCCTACGCCCTCGGCGCCAGATCGGTCAGGCTGGACTATCCAGATCCCCGTCTCACGCGCATCCGCGCCGATGGCTGCCGTCACGAATACCTGGACGACATCTCTCTCTCGCTGAGCAGGGAGGCGGAGACCTTGGTGGAGGAAGGCTGGTACAGCCTCAGCCTTGTCGGCGAGGATGACCCTGCGGCGCTCGAAGGCGCGGCCCCCGAGCGTCTCCAGCGCCTCGCCCGTGGGCGGTCGCAGGCGGTGAAGCCCTACCGAGAGGCCATGATGTCCAACCGGCTTCCCTGGTGCGTGGCCCCCGTGCCCACGGCCGCGTGGGGCAAGGACGTGCTCTCCGGCGCGGGCCGCGATCCCGGCACCGACCCCGAAGGAGAGCTCTGGAAAGCCCTCGTGCCCATCCTGCGCCTGGATGCCGACGATCCTGCCGCCACGGCCAAGGCGCACGCCGCCCTCCTCAAGCGGCGGGCCGATGCCCTTACCGCCCTGGCCCTCGACCGGCTGCATTTCACGGGGCCTGGCACCGACCTTGTCGTGGGGCTCTCGCCGCGTTCGCGCTGGATCGGTGGTGGCTCCACGACGGTGGACGGCCGCTTCTTCCTCCCCAACCACCCTACCGAGGAAGTCTTCACGAGCCCGGATGCCAAGCGGACCGAGGGCCGGGTCGCCTGCACGCGCCCCCTCCAGGTCCTGGGGGCGAAGGTCGAGGGCGCCTGGTTCGAATTCGAAGGCGGCCGGGTGGCCCGCTTCGGCGCAGCCAGGAACGAGGCGAGCCTGGGAAGGTACCTCGATACAGATGGAGGGTCCCGCCTCCTTGGCGAGGTGGCCCTGGTCGACGCGACCGGCCCCATCTACCGAAGCGGCCTCGTCTTCGACAACGGACTCATCGACGAGAACGCCGCCTGCCATATCGCCCTGGGCGCGGCCTATGAGGAGGCCTTCGACGGCGCCCCTGCCATGGACGCGGCGGTGAAGGCGGCGGAGGGCTTCAATGAATCCATGGTCCATGAGGACTTCATGATCGGCTCGGAGGACGTGGTGGTCGAAGGCGCGGACAAGGCCGGAAGGACGACCCTGATCCTCGAGCGCGGTACCTTCCGGATCGGCGAGGGAGGGCTTTCCTGATGCGTCTGGTCGGGATCATCGGCGGGCTCTCCTGGGAATCGACGGCGGAGTACTACCGCCTCCTCAACGGGGAGGTCGCGCTGCGCCTCGGCGGACTCTCCTCGGCGCGTGTCGTCCTGAGCTCCGTGGATTTTTCCTGGTATGCGCAGCGCATGAAGGCCGGGCTTTGGGAGGAGATCGGGGCGGCCCTCGTCGAGGAAGGCCTGCGCCTCGCCCGCGCGGGGGCCGAGGCCATCGTCATCGCGACGAACACGATGCACCTCTTCGCCGGGGAGATCGAGGCGGCGGCAGGCCTTCCTGTCCTCCACATCGCCGACGCCGCGGGGCAGGCGATGGTGGATGCCGGACTGCGCCGGGCCGGCCTCCTCGGCACGATCTTCACGATGGAAAAGGACTTCTACCGTGACCGCCTCCGCGCGCGCTTCGGCATTGAGACAATCATCCCGCCCCCCGCTGAGCGCAAGGCGGTCGATGCGATCATCTTCGACGAGCTCTGCCGTGGCATATTCCGCGACGAGTCCAGGTTGCGGCTTCGGGAGATCGCCTTGGGCCTGGCGAAGGAAGGCGCCGAGGGCATCATCCTGGGATGTACCGAACTTCCTCTCGTCATGAAAGACGGCGACCTCCCCTTGGCCTACCTTGATACCACCAGGCTGCACGTCAAGGCGGCCGCCGATTTCATGGTGCATACAGGACCGCAAAAAGACGCATAAATATGCAAGACGGTTGACAAAAGCACCGATATTGTCCATAGTCTGCATATATATGCGACTTGGAGGCTGGTTATGCCTTTTTCCGGACTGCATTTTCGGGTTCCCCCTTCCCCGGTCACCCCTCATGGTGCCACACCTTCCCCTGATACCCTCACCGTCCGCCTCCTCCTGCCCTTCCATGCCAGCCTCCGCATAGCCCGCGCCCGTCGTTAATCCTTCAAGCTTTTCCCATGCTCGGGGTCCGTATCGGCCCTTCATTCCTTGATCGAGGAAGGACACGTGATCACCTGTGGAGTCATCGGGGCTTCAGGCTATGCCGGAGCCGAACTCGTGCGCATCCTCCTTTCCCATCCCGATGTCGGGGAAATAATCGTCGCCTCGACGAGCCGGTCCGGCGAGGCGCTGGAGTCCGCCTATCCCAACCTGTCCTCCGGAGGGAAGAGGGCCGGGAAAAGGGCGGTGCTCTCGGCCCTTGTCGCGCCGGAGCTTGCCTGCGCGGCTGACGTGGTCTTCTCCTCGGGGCCGGCGGGCTTCGCGGAGGAATGGGCGGCGAAGACCGACACGGGCAACTCGGTCTTCATCGACCTCTCCGCGGACTTCCGCTTCGGTCCCGACGAGGGCCTGTACGCGGCCTGGTATGGAAAAGCCTGGGCCTTTCCATGCCTCCACGCAGGGTCCGTCTACGGCCTTCCCGAGCTGAACCGGGAGCGCATAACGCGTGCGCGGGTCATCGGCAACCCCGGCTGTTACCCGACGGCCTCGACCCTGGCGCTTTTCCCCGCCCTGCGGCTCGGAATCGCCAGGCGCGAGGGCATCGTCATCGACGCGAAGTCGGGGGTCACCGGTGCCGGCAGGGAACCTTCGCGCAGCAGCCATTATGCGGAGGCCGCGGATTCCCTTACGCCCTACAAGGTGGGCGAGCACCGCCACATCCCGGAGATCGACATGGTCCTCTCGCAGATGGCCGGCGTCGGCGTCGAATCCGTCTTCACGCCCCACCTGGCGCCCATGGGGCGGGGCATCGTCTCCACGACCTATTTCCGCCTGGCGTCACCGGTCAGCGCGGAGGAGCTGCGTTCCGCCTATGCCGCATTCTACGCCCAGGAGCCATTCGTGCGGGTGCTTCCGGCCGGCATGGCCGCGACGAACCGCAATGTCAGGCTTTCGAACTATTGCGACATCTCGGTGCACCTGGCCCACGGGGGGAAGATGGGGATCGCGGTGGGCTGCATCGACAACATGGTGAAGGGGGCGGCTGGACAGGCCGTCCAGAACATGAACATAGCCCTCGGCCTCGAAGAGGGGGCCGGGATTTCCATGCTGCCGGCGGCATTCTGATGGAAGGAGCCCGAAGCATGAAGGCAGGAGGACGAGCATGAAGCATTTGAGGGGCGGCGTCACGGCCCCGCGGGGTTTCACCGCGTCGGGCATACATTGCGGCGTCAGGCGCAACAAGGAAAAGAAGGACCTCGCCCTCATCCTTTCGGAAAAGCCCTGCGTGGCCGTCGGCTGTTTCACCACCAACAAGGTGAAGGGCCAACCCGTCGTGATCACGAAGGAGCACCTCGAGGACGGCATCGCCCAGGCCATCATCGTCAATTCGGGCAACGCGAACACCTGCACGGGTGAACCGGGGCTGGCGGTGGCGCGCCACATGGCGGAGCTGGTCGCCGAGCGCCTCCCTGTCCGGGCCGAGGACGTGGTCGTGGCGAGCACGGGCATCATCGGCGAGCTCCTCGACGTGACCATCATCGAGCGGGGCATGGATGCCCTCGTCGCCGGCCTCTCGAGCTCGGGTTCCATCGCCGCGCGCGAGGCCATCATGACGACGGACACCATGAAGAAGGAAGTCGCCGTCAGCCTGGAGCTCGCCGACGGCACGACGGTCACCATCGGTGCCATCGCCAAGGGCTCGGGCATGATCCATCCCAACATGGCGACCATGCTCTCCTTCATCACGACGGACTGCGCCATAGACCGTGGACTCCTCCAGGAGGCGCTCTCGGCCAGCGTCGCGCGGACCTACAACCGGATCAGCGTGGACGGCGACACGAGCACGAACGACATGGTCGTGGCCCTCGCGAACGGCCTCGCGGGCAACGAGGCCATCAGCTCCAAGGGCGCGGACTTCCGCGCCTTCGCGGAGGCCCTCGACGAGATCAACGTCGAGCTCGCCCGCCTCATCGCGCGGGACGGGGAAGGCGCCACAAAGCTCGTGGAGTGCATCGTGTCCGGAGCGCAGAGCGAGGCCGACGCCGTCGCTTTCGCCAAGGCCGTCATCTCCTCGAGCCTCGTGAAGACCGCCCTCTTCGGCTCCGACGCCAACTGGGGAAGGGTCCTCTGCGCCCTCGGCTACACCCCCGCGGCCCTCGACCCCTCCAAGGTCGCCCTGGCCTTCGAGAGCGGGCGCGGATACCTCGAGGTATGCAAGGACGGCGCGCCCATCCCCTTCAACGAGGACAAGGCGAAGAAGGTCCTAGGCGACACCGAGGTCACCATCCTCGTCGACCTTGGCCTCGGCGGCGCCCAGGCGACGGCCTGGGGCTGTGACCTCTCCTACGAATACGTTCGCATCAATGGCGACTACCGGACCTAGCAAGGAGACAACCATGCCAATCACCGACAGCGCGAGGGCGGAAGTGCTCGCCCAGGCTTTTCCCTATATCGAGCGCTTCAAGGGGAAGACCGTCGTGGTCAAGTACGGCGGGGCAGCCATGATCAACGAAAGCATCAGGGCGGCCGTGATCCAGGACCTCCTCCTCATGATGGCCGTCGGCATACGGACGGTCCTGGTCCACGGAGGCGGGCCGGAGATAGACAACTTCCTCCGGAAGACGGGCAAGGAGCCGCAGTTCATCGCGGGGCTTCGCTACACCGACGAGGAGACGATGGACGTGGTGCAGATGGTCCTCGCGGGCAAGGTCAACAAGGACCTTGTCGCCCTCATCCAGCGCGGCGGCGGCAAGGCCATCGGCCTGTGCGGCGCCGATGGCGGACTCCTCACGGCGCGCCGCCTCGAAGGCGAGGCCGACCTTGGCCTGGTGGGCGAAATTAGCCAGGTGAAGGTTCCCGTCCTCGAGTTCGCCCTTGGCGCCGGATTCCTCCCTGTGGTCGCCACCGTGGCGCTCGCGGAGGACGACGAGGAGGGCTTCCTCAACATCAACGCCGACACGGCAGCCGCCGATATCGCGCTCGCCCTCGGCGCGGAGAAGCTCATCCTTCTCACCGATGTCCCCGGCATCCTGCGGGACCAACATGACGCCGGCACCCTCATCGCCGAGTTGCGCGCATCCGAGGTCGTGGGCCTGGTCCGGTCAGGCATCGTATCAAAGGGAATGATCCCGAAGGTCACGTGCTGCGCGAAAGCCGTCGAGGGAGGCGTGAGACGCGCCCACATCATCGACGGCCGCTCGCCCCACTCCCTCCTCCTCGAGGTCTTCTCTGACGGCGGAATAGGGACGATGATCGTATGAGCGACTGCTTCATGGATACCTACAAGCGCACTGGCCTCGTCTTCGCGGAAGGCAGGGGGGCGCGCCTGCTTACAGACGAAGGGAAGGGCTTCCTCGACTTCACGAGCGGCATCGGGGTCAACTCCCTCGGTCATGGCCACCCCGCCCTGGTCTCCGCCATCGCGACGCAGGCAGGCCGCCTCATCCATGTATCCAATTATTACCAGACGAGGGAAGGCCTAGCGGCCGCCGAGGCCCTCTGCCGGGCATCCGGACTCGAGCGTGTCTTCTTCTGCAATTCAGGGGCGGAGGCCCTCGAAGGCGCGATCAAGGTCGCTCGGAAGCGGGGCAACGGCATGGATCCGGCGCGGAATGTCATCCTGGCCCTCGAGGGGTCCTTCCATGGCCGTACGATAACCGACCTATCCGCCACGGGCCAGGAAAAGCTGCGCAAGCATTTCGGTCCCTTCACGCCGGGCTTCCGCCATGTGCGCGCCGGCGACCTGGCCGCGCTGGAAGCGGCTTTCACGGACGACGTCTGCGCCTTCCTTTTCGAGCCGATCCAGGGCGAGGGCGGCGTCGTGCCGATCGATCCGGCCTACCTTCAGAGGGCCGCGGCACTTTGCCGCGCGCGCGGCGCCCTTCTCATGGCCGACGAGGTCCAGTGCGGCGTCGGAAGGACCGGCTCCTTCCTGGCCTCGTCATGGGCTGGCCTCGAGCCGGACGTCGTGGCCCTCGCCAAGGGACTTGCGGGAGGAGTGCCGGTCGGCGCCGTGCTCGCCAGGGGGGAGGCCGCGACCGTCCTGGGGAAGGGCGACCATGGCTCGACCTTCGGCGGCAATCCCCTCGCGATGGCCGCGGTCGGGACGGTGCTCGCGACCATCAAGGGCGAGGGCTTCCTCGAGGTCGTGGCAGCCAAGGGAGAGCGCATCATGTCGGCGATACGTTCCTGGGGGAACCCGGTCGTGAAGGAAGTGCGCGGCAGGGGGCTCATGATCGGCGTGAGGGTCTCGGTGTCACCCGATGAGGTCAAGCAGGAGGCCATCAAGCGGCAGCTTCTCGTGTTGACCGCGGGCGAGGATGTCCTGCGCCTGCTGCCAGCCCTCGTGATCACGGACGAGGAGGTCGACGAAGGGCTGGAGAAGTTGCGCGATACCTTGGGAGCGTTCACCGGCTCCCAGGGGCCTTAGCAGTCCTCTGCCCTCTCGATGTGGGCTCCCAGGGCTCGCAGCCTTGCGGCGATGTTCTCGTAGCCCCGTTCGATCTGGTAGACATTGTGGATGGTGCTCGTGCCCTCCGCGCAGAGGGCCGCGATGACCATGGCCATGCCTGCGCGCACATCGGGCGAGGTCAGGGAATCGCCATGGAGGCGAGAGGGCCCCGAGACGACGGCACGATGTGGGTCGCACAACACGATGCGCGCGCCCATGCCGATGAGCTTGTCCACCCAGAACATGCGCGACTCGAACATCTTCTCGTGGATGAGCACCGTCCCTTCGCACTGCGTCGCGACGACGGTCATGATCGAAGTCAGGTCGGGGGGGAATCCCGGCCAGGGCGAATCATCGATCTTGGGCACCTGCCCGCCAAGGTCGGTCGAGACTTTCATCTGCTGGCCCACCGGGACCAGCAGGTCAGCGCCTTCGCCCACCCCGCCGGCGAGGGTCCAGGAGATGCCGAGGCGGGAGAAGGCGACCTTGAGGGGCCGCAGGTCCTCCCTTTTGACGCCTTCGATGGTGATCTCGCCGCGGGTGACCGCCGTGAGGCCAATGAAGGAGCCGATCTCCATGAAATCCGGCCCTATGGGGAAATCGGCGCCGCCCAGGGATTCCACGCCGTCGATCGCGAGGACATTGGAGCCGATGCCCTCGATCCTGGCACCCATCGCGACGAGGAGCTTGCAGAGGTCCTGGACGTGGGGCTCGCTCGCCGCGTTGCGGATTGTCGTCCGGCCTGACGCGCGGACGGCCACCATGATGGTGTTCTCGGTGCCTGTCACGGAGGCTTCATCAAGGAAGAGGTCGGCGCCTACAAGCTTGTTGGCGGTGAACTTCAGCTCATGGTCTATTTCAAGGCGGGCGCCCAGGTCCTCGAAGGCCAGCACATGGGTATCGATCCGGCGGCGGCCGATGACATCCCCCCCTGGCGGCGGCGTCGTGACCTTGCCGAAACGGGCCAGAAGGGGACCGGCGAAGAGGATGGAGGCGCGGATTTTCCTTGCTTCCTTGGCTGGGATGTCGAAGCGTTCCACGGCACGGGTATCGATCCTCCAATCGTGGTCCCCGAGCTTCTCGACTGTGGAACCCAGATGGCGGAGGACATCGAACATCACCTGCACATCTTCAATTTCCGGGAGGTTTCGCAGGATCACGGGCTCCGAAGCCAGGATGGTGGCGGCGATGCAGGGGAGGGCCGCGTTCTTGTTGCCGCTGGCCCTGATCCTGCCCTTGACCGGGAAGCCGCCTTCAATCACGTACTTGTACATGAAGCTAGACTACGATCCACGGGCCCCTTGCGTCAACGAGTCGAGTGCCACCAAGATTGTTGGGATGTGCGGGGGGGGCATGGACCAACAATCTCGGTAGCACCTCGTATTGGTTGCCGAGCCCGAGCATTTTCGCTATGCTATGCCTCCGGAGCAGGGCCAACTGACCCTCCCGTCCACGCCACACGAGAGGTCGAAATGCCGTACAAGCTCGACGGAGCCAAGTTCCCCAGCATTGATGAATTGGTCGAGGCCCTCTATCCCGTCTATTCGGACAAGATGAGCCTGGAGGAATTCCGCAAATATGTCGAAGAGCAGGCCGAGAAGACCTGATGGCGAGTGATCTTGCCGGCGGCGAGGACGGTCCAGACCCGCAGCTTGCCGTCAGGACTCGCCTCGATCAAATAGCCGGTTACGGTGAGGTGCTGAGGCAGGAAGCCGCGGATCTCCGGGACGCTGAACTCTCCGTCATCTTCGACCGTCTCGAGGGTGCCGCAAGGCGGCTACGTGACGTGGCGTCCGGCGATTTTTGGGAAACCGCGGCTGGCGACTGGCCGAAGGAACCCTCCGTCGGACCGGAATCGGGCGTGCAGGAACTCCTCCGCGACATTGTCACCCTCGCCCAGGGCGCCAAGAACCGCGCGAACGGCGAACTGGGGCAGCGCTTCCTTCCCGGCGCGGAAAGGATAATTGAAGCGGCCAGCTCCATCCTCGGGCTTTTAGGCGCCGGTTCCGCGACTCCGGTCATCGAAGAGGAATTCCTGCCCCCGGGGATGCTCCCTGCCCGGCTCGAATCAGTGGACCTGGGCCATGCCCCTCGGTCCGGCCGCATCCTCATAGTCGACGAAAGCAAATCAAGCCGCGCGATCCTGGCCCGCCACCTCGAACGCCAGGGGCATGTCGTTTGCCAGGCCGAGGATGGACGAGTTGCCCTGGATATCCTCCGTCAGGCGCCGTTTGACCTTCTGGTCATCGATGTGATGATGCCCACGATGAACGGTTATCAGCTGCTCGAGACGGTCAAGGCCGACCCCCGTCTCTCATCCGTCTATGTCATCGTGATCTCGTCCCTGGACGATACCAGGAGCATCGCCCGCTGCATCCAGCTGGGGGCGGAAGATTACCTGCCCCGCGAATTCGAGCCAGTCATCCTTAGGGCGCGCATCGAGTCCTGCCTCGAAAAGCGGGCGCTGAAGGCCCAGGAGGAGCTCTATGTGGCAGCCGTGCGCGAGGTGGAACGCGACCTCTTTGCCGGCCTCTCCGAAGGCGCGGAATATGTGCGCAGACTCCTCCCTCCCAGGCTCGATGGGCCTTCCCTGCGCAGCGACTGGGTCTTCATCCCCTCGCGTTCCCTGGGAGGCGATGTCTTCGGTTACCACTGGCTGGAAAGCGGGCGCCTGGCGCTCTACCTCCTCGACGCGAGCGGCCATGGCATCGGTGCGGCGCTGTATTCGGTGACGATCATGAACATCCTCAAGACCCAATCCCTCGCCGGCACCGACTTCGGGAATCCCGCCTCCGTTCTCGCGCACCTGAACGCCGCCTTCCAGATGGAAGGGCAGAACAACCTTTTCCTCACCGCATGGTATGGTGTCTGGGATGCCGGGTCGAGGGCATTGAGCTACGCCTCTGCGGGCAGCCATCCTGCTATCCTCATCCAGCCCGGCGGAGGGACGGAACACCTGGCCACCGCCAGCATCGCCGTCGGTCTCGATCCCGCCTCCGAATACCGGACCGCCGAAACCAGGATCGCTCCAGGATCCCGCCTCTACCTTTTCAGCGATGGCGCTTTCGAGATCCCGACAGGGGAGGGCGGAATGCTCGGTTTGGACGGGCTTGTCGATATCCTCCGCGCCACCCGAGTCGACGCTGGCTCCTCCTTCCTCAAGGACCTCGTCGGCAACCTGAGGCGGCTCTCCGACCAGGATCGCTTCCTTGACGATGTCTCCATGGTGGAGTTCAGTTTTGGCTAGGCGTATCATCCTGCCGCGACCCGATGACTTCCATGTTCACCTTCGTTCGGGCGAGCGGCTGAACGCTTACACCAGGCGCGAGGCCGGTTTTTTTGGCCGGGCCCTCGTCATGCCGAACACCCTACCGCCCATCGTGGACGCCTCCTCGATCACCGCCTATCGGTCCGCCATCCTGGCGGCCTCCGATGCCAGCTTGACGGTCATGGACGCCTTCGAGCCTCTCATGACCTTCAAGCTCCTTCCCGGGATGACTGCGGCCCAGGTAGGCGAGTGCGCCCGCGCCGGAGCGATCGCGGGGAAATATTACCCGGCGGGCGCCACAACCAATTCCGCCGACGGGATCTCCGACCCGGCCCAGGTCGCGGAAGCGCTGGGAACCATGGAAAAGCTCGGCTTGGTGCTATGCATACATGGCGAGGATCCTAACGCCCCGGTGCTGGAGCGTGAGGGGGCATTCCTCCCCGCGGCGGAGGGCCTGCTCGCGCGCTATCCGGGTCTCCGCATAGTCCTCGAGCACCTGTCCACCCGGATCGCCCTCGATTTTGTCCTGGCCGGTCCCGATCGGCTGGCAGGAAGCCTCACGTCCCATCATCTCCTGTGCTCGATGGACGAGCTCCTGGGGGAAAGCCTCGATCCCCACCTGTTCTGCAAGCCCGTCCTTAAGGCCGCCGCCGACCGCGATGCCCTCCGCGCCGCCGCTTTCGGCCAAGTGTCTCCCGGCCAAGGAGGTGGTCGCCTCTTTTTTGGCTCAGACTCCGCCCCACATCCGCGCGCCGCCAAGGAAGGCCCGAAGCCCCCCGCCGGCATCTATTCCTCTCCAACCGCCCTTGCGGCACTCGTTTCCCTCTTCGTGGAGTCCGGCGCCGAAGCCGCGCTTCGCCCCTTCCTCTGCGAAAACGGCGCGGCCTTCTACCGTCTCCCCCCGGCCCAGGGAAGCATCGCCCTGGAGGAATCCCCCTGGACCGTCCCCGATGAACTCGACGGCTGCGTCCCCTTCCTGGCCGGCAAGACCCTGCCCTGGGGCATCGCGCCAAGCCCCGCCGGCTCCCGTCCTTGATTGGCTCCGGCAGGATCCGGCGACAAGGACGGCACCCGTCTCCGGGTGCCGTCTGTATTAATTATGAATGGTTACAGCCGGACTATGCGTGAGTGCGTGATCACCTCGGCGCCTTCGCTGGTTATGAGGACGTCGTTTTCCAGCCGCACTCCACCCAGGTCGGGGTCATAAAGGCCGGGTTCTATCGTGATGATATGGCCGGCGGCCAGGATGGCCGTGTTGTCCGCCCGGCTCCGCACGGCGGGCGCCTCATGGGCTTCGAGACCCACCCCATGGCCGAGGCCGTGGGGCATCACGAATCCCTGTGCGGCGAAGATCTCGTCGGCGGCGAGGGCCACGGTCCTGGAAGGGGAGCCGGGGCCGCAGCGCGACAGGCAGGAAGCGTAGGCCTGCTCGACGAGCTCGATCATGAGCTCGGCGCGGGCAGGGCGCCTGCCTCGGACGAAGGTCATCGTGACGTCCGTCGTGTAGCCCTCGAGCTTGAGTCCGAAGTCCAATATGGACATTCCGGGGACGCCGAAGGCCGAGGAGCCGAATGGCGGGAAGCAATGGATGCCGAAGCTCCGGGACGGACCGGCGGCCAGGGTCTCAAAGCCGGTTCCTTCGCAGCCTCGGATGCGGCACTCGCGCTCGATGAAGAGGGCGACGTCGAGTTCGGTCGCGAGGCGCCCGGATTTCACGCCGGCCTCGATCTCGTCCATCAGGGCGTCGGTCATGGCGGCGGCCCGGCGGTAGAGTCCCACTTCGGCCGAGTCCTTCACCGCTCGCATGTCCAGGATGAAGCCATCCATCCCTCCGGCCTTGCAGAGAAGGTCGTAGTCGGGCAGGGCTTCGACAAAGTCGACATAGCTGGGATAAGGCGTCACGGAGGGAAGCTCCACCTGGGCGCCGGGAGCGACCTCAAGCCTGGCCAGGGCGCCCTCGAGGGCCTTGGCGGGAAGGCGCTGGAAGTCCGTATAGGCAAGGATGTCGTCTATGCTCGCCATGCTCCTTGCCATGTTGACATCCCAGGCGATGAGGACAGAGCTGCCGCTTGCGGAGATGACCAGGAGCGCATCGCCTGGTTGGCCGCACAGGTACCTCACGGAGGGGTTGCGGCGCCCTTCGGTATCCTCGATGAGGAGGGCGCCTACGCCCGTTTCGCGCAGGCGCGCGGACACCTTGGCTCGGCGTTCCGCGTAAGCGGTCGCCCCGACGGCGTTGTCCGCGCCGCCCCGGACGGTTCCGGCCACCATTACGGCAGGGCCTTGGCGGCGTTCTGGGCCGCGAG
Organism: Spirochaetaceae bacterium; assembly: GCA_025358255.1. Taxonomy (GTDB): domain Bacteria; phylum Spirochaetota; class Spirochaetia; order Treponematales; family Rectinemataceae; genus JANYKC01. Next base: position 18,170 of record JANYKC010000069.1, on the reverse strand, counting down.
GATGATGCCGCCGGACCATTTGTCGTTGGAGATGACGGCCAGGAAGGCGGACCTCACGAGCTTGTTTTTCGTGATGCCGGCGTTCTCGATGGCCGCCTTGGCCATCCTGTTCCTCGTCTCGTCGGTGAGGCCGGCTTTCTGGTCGCGATCGAGCTTGAGGATGATGTCGCGCAGGGCACCGGCCGCCCCGTCGCCGCCGTTCGTGCCCATTGCCTGGAGGGCGAGCAAGCGCTCCTCGTCGTCGAAGCCATTGTTGTAGGAGAGCACGAGATAGGTTACCGGCTCCTCCCCCTTGGACTGGAGCCCGATGAGGGTCCGGATCGCCAGCTTGCGCAGGTCTCCGAGGGTCTTGGCTTCCGTCCTGTCGTGGGGCAGGGTCGCCTGTCCGATGTCCAACGCAAGGAGGGCGGCTTCGAGCTTGCGCGGGGCCGCCGCCTGCGAGATGGCGTTCTGCTTGAGCGCCAGGAGCTTGCGGTCCGCGGTCTCGTTCCTGAGGAGTTCCTTGATGGAATCCGTGGGGTCGGCGACGATGTTGGGGAGGGAGCGTTCGGCCTGCTGGCGGACGCGCAGGGTATACCAGGAATCCATGGAATAGAACACCGGCATGTAGCCGCGCGGGTCCTTGAGCTTCTCGAGGGCCACGATGCAGCCGTAGGCGATCTTCTCGTCCGCCTGCCGATCCAGCCCGGGGGCGATGTCGAAATTGCGGAGCATCAAGGCGATGCGCTCGGCATAATCCGCGGCGCGCATCTTGCCCAAGGCAAGGATGGCCTCGGACTTGGCAAGGGGGTCGCTCACCTGCTGGACGACGTCCCAGAGAAGGGATGCGGCTTCATTGTACTTGAACTCCCCGAGCGCGACGGCGAGCATGCGGACCGTCCGTCCATAGAGCTCCTTTTCCGAAGGCTCGAGGTAGCTGTTCTGGTTGAGGAGGAGTTCGCCGAGGGCTTCGGCGAGCACCGGCGCGATGCCGCGGTCCTTGAGTTCGATCAGGCTGAGGGCGGCTCCGTGCTTCTGCTGTAGCCCTTCGGCTCCGAGGTATATCTGCCTGTAGACTTCCGCTTCCTCATCGGCGAAGGCGAAAACCGCTCCGGTAAGGAGGAGGGCAAGGGCGAAGGATATGATGCGCTTCATCGGGACACTTCCTTATTCGTAGTAGACTTCCGTCTTCCGGTCTTCTCTGATGCTGTACTCGAAAGTCCTTCGGTCCTTCGCGGAGCCTGCGGCGTCCGTCGTGGTCGTCGAGAGGAGCTCTCCCAGACTGCCATAGGTGTTGGTGGTCTTGGTCATGAGCGAGCCGTCCGCGCGGTGGGTTTCCTCCGTCGTGGCCTTGCCGTCCGCATACGTATAGGTCTCGTACTTCTGGAGGCTGCCGTCGGCGGCTTTGTACGAGCGCTTGGTCACAAGGCCCGCTGCGTCATATTCGATGCTGATCGATCCTGTCTTCTTTCCGGATCCGTCGCTCATCTCGATGAGGACAAGCCTGCCCGAGCTGAAGGAGTACCGCGCCAAGGCCTTGAGGACTCCCTTGCCGTCCAGGGCCTTCCATTCGATCCGGTTTCCCGCGGCATCGTAGGCATAGGTCGAGGAGCTCTGGAGTGCGCCTTTGGTGTCGAGGACCCGCTCCACGTTCACGCGGCCATCGGCGTCGTAGCCGTACTCGTGCCTCGAGCGCACGCGGGTATCGGCGTCAAGGACGGTTTCAGCCGTCAGGCGTCCCCCGACGACCTCGGTGACGAGGCGTTCGATGGCTTCCATCCGGGAAGTGTCGAAGGTCTCCTTTGAACTGAGGGCCCGCAGACCGTCGGCATATTTGTAGACGAAGTATTCATCGACCAAGCCGTCCGCGTAAAGCGAGACCTCCTTGACCAGCACCGGGACTTTCACGACCACGATGCGTTCCTTCCGCTGCTTTTCAGGCACGGCGGGAGAGGCTTGCGCCTGAGCTGCCACGGTTGCGGTTCCGGAAGCGGCCTTGGGCTGGCTTGCGCAAGAAAGTGCAAATAGTAGGGATGCGAGCGTAATGCTCGAAAGACACAGGAAGCCGGATCGCTTCATGGGAACCTCCGGAAAATGCGGTGGAAGAATAAGCAGCGTGAAATATAAACCAAACCCCAAGTCGGTGAATAGGGTTTTACGCTTTTTCAGTCCGCATCACCCTGGCTCTCCAGGTATTCATAGGCCTCGCGCAAGGCCCTGAAATCGGAAGAATCGATGCTTCCACCCTTCTGGATCGCCCCCATACCTGCGTCCGGGTGGACTATCCGGCTTTTTTTCCGGAAGGCGCGTTTTATCTCGGCGTGGCCTGCATTTCGGGAAAGGCCAAGGAGTTCCCAAGCGTCCCTGTACCCTGGGAAAGCCTCGGACCGTGCGGATCGAAGCAACTGCAAAGGACAACCGGCATCGGCGAGGCGCACGCGGAGGAGGTCCTCCTTGGCGTGGGTCAGGACGGCATCATCCGAGCGCGCGCAGGCATAGGCGTGGCGAGCCAGGATCGTCTGGGCCTCGCCTCCCCCCGCGCTGGCAAGGTCCCGCGCGAGGCCGCCAAGGTCCAGCCCTTCCTCGTTCGCGGCGGCGTCAAGGAGGCGCCCAAGGCCGGGAATTTTCCCTGCGATGCTTTCGAAGAGCTCCCTCCGTGTCGAAAGGTCGGGCGCGAGCAAGCCGGTCCAGCGCAGCGCGAGGGAGGCAGCGGCGGCCAGCCCATCCAGCGCTTCGGGGGGCCGACCTTTTCCGGGCGTCCTGAGATACGCGCGGATTGCCCGGTCTGCCCGGGCCGAATCCACCATCATTCCAAGGAGGAATCCGGCGGCCACGCCAAACCAGCCGCCAACAAGGCCCGCAAGGAGGCCTATGAGCCGCCCGGCAAAGGGTCGGACGTCAATATTCTTCCGCAACGCCCGGCGCTTCCCTGACCGTCGCGGCAATCAGCACGAGGACTGCCAGGATGACCGCCCGAATTCCAAAGCTCGCCGCGAGTGCCGCGGGGCCCGTCACGACCTGCAAGGTCCAACGGGCCAGGATGTTGTCGGTATAGTCGACGGCCAGATATGCCAAAGCGCTTACGGCTGCCATGACGGGTAGGGCGAGCCAGGCGCCTTTCCCTGGTTTTTTCATGGGATCCCTGAAGCGGAGGCCAAGGAGCGCCCCGAGCACGGTTGCGCCGAAAAGGGCAAAGGGCAGTCCGAGCCTGCGCAGGAGTTCGAGGATGAAGACAGCGCTGTCGAGCTTGAAACGCGGAGCCGCGATCGCGGCGTCGTAGAGGTCCACCACCGGCACTGAGGCGGGGCGCCTCTGCCCTGCCGCGAAGCGGTAGCTTGTGATTGGATCAAGGTTCACGGCGATGCTGCGCGGCGCTTCTTGTCCCTTGAGCGAAGCGGGAAGGTAGACCTTGCGCGGATTTTCCCGTTCGACGGACTCGAGGAGGAGTCGGCCATCCACGAGCTTCGCATAAGGTGAAAGATAGTGGGATTCCTCATGCCCAGCTGAACCGACCTCGAGGTATTCAAGGTCGAAGAAGAAGGCGGCGCCTGGGGCAAAGGCGGCCTCGCGGGCGGCCAAGGCAAGGGTCTTCCCGGGTTCCCCGGTCAGGATCACGAAAAAATTGGGGAAGACGCTGAGTTCGGCCGCGGTATCGGCTTCGTCCTTGAAAAAGGCCTCCTTTTCAATGGAGGCCAGGCTTTCAGCGAGGTAACGGCGGACATCGGAATCCCCCGGGGATTCGGCGGCGAGCTCCAGGAAAAGCCCATAGGCTGCGACGACGTCCCCGGCACGGAGCCTGGAGAAGGCTTCCACCTTCCGCGCGAAGAAGGCGGCGCGGGAAGCGTCCTCTTTTCCCCCACCCTGGTCCAGGATTTCACCCCAAGACTGCTTTTCCAGTTTTCGCGCTTCGGCGAGCGCGGGATCCAGCTGGCTTGCCCGTCTTGAATGCCACCATGCCGCGTAATAGTCGCGCTGGCGGAAATACTCGGCCGCCCGGCTTAGCTCCTCTTTCGCCGCGCCTTTATCCGGTTTGGGTTGAGGCAGCGGGGCCAGTTTCGGTTGCACCCGATGGGCACGCAACTCCGCACCCCGAAGGCGCTCCAGGAGGCCGACGGCGCGGGGATCGTTTCGATCGATCGCATCCAGGGTGCCGTACGCGGCACGGGCATCCTCGGGCCGGGATTGGTCAAGGGCGAGGCTGGCCGCAGCCAGGGCCGCATTGTAGCGTGCGCTTGCCGCCCCGAGTCCACCCTTGGTCGTCTCGAAGCCGGGAGCGAGGATGAGGGCTGCCGCCGACAGGGCCGCGGACAGCAGCACCGCCGGAAGGACGGAAGCGCCGAAGATTTCGTCGCTTTTGCCCGGAAGCGAGCCGATTCCGACGGCCAGGGCGAGGAACTGGAGGCAGGGGAGCCAGCGCACAAGGTCCAGGAAGGCCGCTGCCAATTCCCATTTGACGGCGAAAAGGGGGATGACCAGGTCTGCACGCCGGCTGAAGGCGGCGATGAGGAAGAATATGACAAAAGCGGCAAGGTCCACGAGGACCACGGACTGGAAGATACGCCTGCCGGTCTTCATTCCGATTCCTTGGGCCTGGCCGCAAGGACCATGGTTCCCACGACGAGGGCAAGGAAGCCTTCGATGCCGGCGGTTACCAATTCAAAGGAGGGAAGGGCCAGGCCCACTTTCGGCGCGAAATTTCCGAGAAAATCCCGGACCATGGGACTTGCGAGAGCTCCATCGACAGCCAGGAGGGCGACGAAGCCGGCGCCCGACATGAAAAGGCCGACGAGGGACCATCGCGCAAGGGTCCCCAGCCCTGCCAGACATGCGGCCAAGAGAGAAAAGGCTGCCAGGACAATGGCGGCTTCCGGGATGGACCGGGCGTCGATCGCCGCGAGAGGGCGATTGAGGAAGCGGCCCTCGAGGTCGGGGAATCGTCCCGCGAATCCTATGGTGTCCCTGGTCTGTTCTCCAATGCCGAACCTGCTTCCGCCGAGGTCCAGACTGGCCGTTGCTGCCGAATAGCCCGCCTCTTCCGCGTAGGTGAGACGGGGAGCCGCTTCGCCTTGGGCCTTGAATGCCAGGACAGTCCTGGCCTGTCCACCGACGTGTCCACCGATATAGACGGCGCCATCCTTGACTTCCTGTATGACACCGGTGGCCGGTGCCTTCATTTCACGGGCAGTACCCGCTTCGATGGAGGAAAAGCGCCGCAACGAAAAGCCTCCAGACAGGAGGGCAAAGCCGAAAAGCAAGAGGCTTGCCAAGCCGATGATCCCAAGCCGCCCCTTCCGCTTGAAGGATTGGGCCCCGAGAAAGATCGCGGCGGTGGCGGCCAGGGGCAGGAGGCGGGCAGTCTCGCCGATGATGGCGGTCAATATTTCGGCGAAATCACGTCCCCCGGCGCTCTCACCGAGCACGGAAATGCAAAGCAGGAGGGTGAGGACGAGGACAAAGCTGGATAGGAAGCGACCGACGGCAGCGAGCCAGTTTTTCATCCAGAAAACTGTAGCACGCGGGCTATGGGGAAGCAAGCTTTTGTCCCTCCTGACCCGGCAACATAACATTGGCTTTTGTCCAGGATTGCTTGCCGGTTCAGAACTGCGCTTTCCATCAATCCCGCCCCTTTGTAGGTTTTTTTCCCGGGAGTGCACAAGTTATCCACAAGCGCCATCCGGACTCTCTGAACGCAAAATCATACCAGACAATGAAATTGGCAAAATATGAATAATCGCATCAATAGCACCGTATCCCGGGCAATGAAAGTAAATCATTATGATTAAAGGAAATAAATTGGGCAGTTGGCAATTTATTGAGCATTTCTCTGAAAATTCTCCGAAAGAGCTGAGGGGCTGCCCATAAGTCCTCGCTTGGCAAGGGGTATTCCCTGAGTTGTCCACGAGTTATCCACAGGATTCGCCTTCAAGCATGTAGCCCTTCCCGCGGCAAGCCCTCAGTGCCATGGTTCCATTCGGAAGAATAGCCCGGAACTTGCGCCTGATAGCCGAGATGTGGACATCGGGTGCTCGGGAATTCTCTTCAAGAAAGCCATTGAGGGCAGAACAGAGGGAGGCTCTAGGCACAGGTTTGTTGAGATTCAGGACGAGGAGCCGGAGGATCCGGAACTCCTCCTCGGTCAGGCGGACCGAACCCCGCTCCGTCGCAATGTTCCTCCCGGTGATCACGAGCATGCTTCCGGCGAGGCTGACCCTGCAACGAAGGATGCGCAGCGATCGGGCTGCCAGCTCATCCATTGTCCAGGGTTCCCTGAGGTAGTCCATGCAACCGCGTTCGAAACAGGCGACCATGTAGCCTTCATGGCCAAAAGCGAAGACAGGCGCCTTGAGGCTTCCTTCGGGAAGGACAAGGAAAAGCTGGGCCGGGAGGACATAAAGATCGGCGCAGGGGAAGTTGTCGGCTTCAGTGCCCGGCGTCGGCACGAAAAAAAAGAGGGAGTCGTGGTCGACACCCTCTTTCATCAACGCATCGGCCTGCTTCTGATCGGTGGCGACACAGGTCCTCATTGCTCGAGCGCTTCGGCGCGGGTCTAGGCCGTTCCCCCGGCGCCCGAGGTGCCGGTCGCACCGGCGTCGTTCGTGAGCATCTTGCGCTTTAGGTCCTCGAGGAGGATATCAGCCCCTGCCCCCGAATTCTCGAGCTGGGCGAACTGCCGCTCGAGGGTCGCGCCGCTCGTTGCGTCATCCAGCTCCTTCGTGGCTTCGGCCCTGGCTTCGATCTCGTCGACCTTCTTGGACATTCGGTCGAAGGTATCGAAGGCGCTCTTGTTGCCGGAGATGCTGGACATGGTCTTGTTGATCTTCTCCTGGGCCTCCGCGCGTTTTGCCCTGGCGATCAGGATGTTCTTCTTGCGGGTGGCTTCGTCGATCTTGTTCTGGAGCTGGCGGAGATTGTCCTTGAGCTTCTCGACGGCATCCTTCTGGGCCTTCCATTGGGTGAAAAGCTGGGTGGCGTAGCCTTCGAATTCCTGCTTGCGGACAAGTGCTTCCTTGGCAAGGTCGTCGCGACCTGCCCGGACCGCTATCATGGCCTTCTTTTCCCAATCCTCGGCCTGGCGCTTGTTCTCGGCCGCGTCCCGCTCGAGCTTCTTCTCGTCTGCGATGGCCATGGCCACCGCCTTCTTGGACTCGATCATCTGCTCATTCATGTCGATGACGACCTGGTTGAGCATCTTTTCGGGATTCTCCGCCTTATTGATCATGTCGTTGAGGTTCGAGGATATAACCGTCTTCATTCGCTCGAAAATGCCCATGGGAAATTCCTCCTCAGTTCTTCGCGAAGCGGGCGAGCAGGGGATAATGTTCGGCGAGGGCGAAGCCCATCGTGTCGAGCGAGGCCTGGAACTCGGATTTGTCCATGCCATCATATTCCAGGGTGTCAAGGAGCACCACGTCGTCACCGTCGAGGGCATAGGCCCCGTGGATCAAGTCATCGCAGTTGAGCTTGAGGAGTTCGGCGAAAAAGGCCTCCCGGTTGGTCTCAGGGGCCTTCATCACGCCGGCCCGTATCACGACGACCGGTTCCGCGAGGGCGACTATGATCTTGGGAAGGCCCTTTTCGGAATCCTCGATGAGCCAGGTGGAAGCGCCGATTTCCTCGTAGGATACCCCAAGCTCCATGAGAAATCCCTCAATTTTTGTGAGTCCTGCCATGAAAGCCTCCTAGCCTGAGGACATTCTTAAGGGTAACTAGCCGAGGAAAACCTGCCCTGAATTGTCTATCGCGAGGATGGTCTTGCACTCGGAACAGCGGAAACGACCGGGACGGGCCGCCCTGAGCTTTTTGTTGCAGATTGGGCACGAGAAGATTTTCGGGAAGACGGAGGCCGCCGCCCCTTGATCGCCCTGCTTGAAGAAGCCGGTTGCCTCGTCGAGATTGTCCTTAATATTGAAGAATTGGGAAAACCCGAGGAGCTGGAATACTTCGTATACCTTGGGCTGGATCTCGAGAAGGACGATATCGCCGCCGCGGGGGCGCACTTGCTTGAGGAAGGCGGTGAATGAACCTATTCCGGTGGAGGAGACGTAATTGAGGCCGCCGCAGTTGAAGATGAGGCGGATAAAGCCGGCATCGATGGCCTTGCCGACCCTTTTCTGGAAGAAATTCGAATTGTAGGTATCGATGTAACCGGTAAGGAAGAGGGTGAGACAATTGTCCACGGAATCGACTTTCTGCAGCTTTATCTTGAGGCTGTCGTCCTTTTCGTCGTCGAATCCGGGAACGATATCGTTATTGTTCATACTGCTCCTCTTCCCCGCTCAGCAAAGTAATCAAAACCATTGTAGAAGTATATTATGACCAAGTCAATTCCGTTGTCAAACCTACCATCGGTAACTCCTTTTTACAGTATAGTATCGGCGAATTCGCCATCTGCCTGAAGGAAGCCGGGATTTGTGGCGCTCCAAGGCCATGAAGCCTTCCCCATCATGGCAGTTTGAGCCCTCCATCCAGGTTGATGACCCCTCCCGAAGCCAGTGGTGGGTCGGCTGCCAGGAGTTCGACGCCGAAGGCCGCGACCGCGCGGGCATCGATGAGGTGACCGCGGGGAGCGCGGCTCTCAAGCTCGATCCGCAGCGCCGTGCTCATCAATTCGGTGTCTACAAAGCCAGGACAGAGGAGAAATGCCCCTACGTTCCGGTCGGCGTATTCTGCGGCAACGGACTTTACGAGGACGGCCAAGCCCGTTTTCGCCGCCGCATATGCCGCATTCGATGAATAGGCGCGTATCGCGTCCGTCCTTGTCCCTCCGAAGAAGAGCATTCGTCCATAGCCGCCCGCGCACATCGAAGGGAGGAGGGCAGAGGCCAAGGCGCCCGGAAGGGCGAGGTCCAGGAGGGCCATCCTTTCCCAATCGCCGCCGCCGGTCTCATGGAGGCCTGCCCTGAGGAAGGGACCGAAGGCACAGACCAAGATATCGAGGTTGCCGATCGATGGAAGGCGATCCATGATGTCCCGCGGGCGGGCGATCACTTGGAGGAAGCCCTCGATGGAAGCCTTTGACCGGCCCTTCCCCTCCCTGGCCGCCCTCGCCGCGGCAAGCGCTCTCTCCAGGGCCGCCGCAGAGGACCCACCGTGTATGACAAGATCCGCGCCTCGCGCGGCCAAGGCCTCCGCGACAGCGGCGCCGATGCCTCCCGAGCCGCCCACGACGAGGGCCCTCTTTCCCTCGAGCTCGACTCGTCCGGTTTCCATGTTCGAGTCTCCTGCCTCCGACGCGCGTCGGCCTTGCGGCCTGTCAGTCTGGCAGATACTATACGTGCCCGGCAAGAGCACCGCAAGGCGCGCCATGCCGCGAGGAGAGCACCATGGCAGAGCCCGACCTTTCCAGATTCTCCGTCGTTCTTTGCCATGCCGAGGAAGCGGGCAACGTGGGCTCGGCCTGTCGCGCCATGAAGACCATGGGCATCACCCACCTGATCCTTGCCGATTGCCCCGACTATGACGAGGTGCGGCTACGGACCTTGGCCGTCCATGCAGCCGACGTGTACGATGGCGCTCGGCGTTTCCCCAGCCTGGCAGAGGCCCTTGGCGCGTCCACCCTCTCCGCCGGCTTCACGCGCCGCCGGGGCGAAAGGAGGAAATCCTTCTCGGTGGACGCCGAGTCCTTCGCCAGACAGGCATGGCAGCGTGGAGCGGGACAGGTATGCCTGGTTTTCGGGAATGAGCGCACAGGCCTTTCCGCCGACGAGCTTGACCTTTGCAGCTTGGCGGTCCATATCCCAACCTCTGGCATATTCCCTTCGCTCAACCTGGCCCAGGCAGTTCAGATCTCCTGTTACGAAGTCAGGCGGGCATCACTGGAAAAGCGGACAGGAAGCTATGAACCGGCGATACGGAATGACATCGACGAAGCGGTGGCTCGAATCGCCCTGCGCCTAGGCGAGCTCGGCTTCTTCAGGCTCAACCAAGGGACCGAACTCAAGGAGCTCCTCCGCGATACCGCAGAGCGGGCGGCGCTTTCGCCTTCGGAGCTTCGTTACCTTGAGGCGTTTTTCCACAAGCTGGCTGCCCTTTCGGAAAAAAAGAGGTCAAGCGGGGGTCCAGGTCAGTAAACCACGACAAATTCCTCGCCGATTTCCTCGCGCTCCCCAGACAGGACTATCGCTCGATGGACGACATTCTTGAGCTGGCGGATATTGCCCGGCCACTGCTCGTCGACCATGCGCTCGAGCGCGAAAGCGGAGAACCGCTTTCGCGAGCCCGCCGCGTTCCTCGCGAAGAAGGCCGCTAGCTCGGGAACGTCCTCGCGGCGATCGCGCAGAGGCGGGATCTCAAGGACGAGCGTATCGATCCGGTACAGCAGGTCATGGCGGAAAAGCCCTCGGTCCGCCGCTTCCTTGAGATTTCGTGACGTCGCGCTGACCAGGCGGACGTCTGCCTTCCGCATGTGGCGGTCGCCCAGGCGCCAGAGCTCACCGGTCTCGAGGACACGCAGGAGCTTGGCCTGGATCGCGGCGCAGGCTTCGCCAATTTCGTCCAGGAAGAGCGTGCCTCCATCGGCGAGCTCGAAGGCGCCAGGACGCTCGATCGCCCCGGTGAAAGCCCCGCGGGACGAGCCGAACAGCTCGCTTTCAATCAGCTCCTCAGGGAAGGCCGCGCAGTTGCGCGGGGCGAAAGGCATGGCCAATCGCGGAGAAAGGGCGTGGATCGCCCGTGCGGCGAGCTCCTTTCCCGTGCCGCTCTCGCCCAGGATGAGGACGGGGTATTCATGCCGGGCGTATTTGCGCAGGGTGTCCGTCACCCGCAATATCGCCGCGCTTGAGCCGATGAAAGGACCGGGCGAAGGCGGGACTATCGCCCGGTGGATCGCGGCGCGTACATCCTCGAGATTGAGCGGTTTGGAAAGGAAGTCCGAAGCTCCATGCCGTATGGCGCTCACAACAGTCTGAGGGTCGACATTCCTGCTCATCGCGATGACGGGGAGCGCAGAATTGCCGCCAGAGATGCTCGAAATGAGGCGAAGCCCACTTTCCAAAGGCAGGGAAAGGTCGACCAGCACAACCGCTGGCTTTTCGCTGGAGACATGGTCGGCGGCCTGGTGGTTTTCGGCGCAATGCACAAGGTGAAATTCATTCGCAAGCACAGCAGCTAGCGCACTCGCCTCTCGGGAATCGGGTTCCACGTCGAGGATCGTTTTCATATTGCCCCGACCTTAGCATCGTTCTGCGAAGAATAGGAAAAATAACGCGCATATTATGCGCGGGCGGAGCGGTTCGTGCCATGTCAGGCTTTATATCTGTATAGCATGACGACTGTGAGTTGGCTAATAGAAGGAACTATCGAGCTAGCACTCTCTTTAAGCCGTAGGGAGTGCCACCGAGATTGTTGGCACTCAATCGAGCGCGCCTGCAACTGGCGTAGGCAGGCATGAGCAAATTCAAGCCGCCCTTTTGTTCGAATTCCCTATGTTCCGAACATTGGCATGATAGGTCAAATCCCTTTACAGCCTATGAATCCTGGGGATCCTACTCGACCAAGGTTTTTGGGAAGGTGAATCGCTTTCGTTGTTCGACATGCGGAAAAACCTTTTCGGTACAGACTTTCCGGGTCGACTGCTGGCTTAAGCGGGTCTATGACTATGACGACCTTACAGAACGCTTGTCCTCATGCTCGAGCATCAGGGCATTAGGTCGCGCATACAAGGTCGCGGGAAAGTCCATCCAGAACCGCATAGGACGAGCCGCCCGACAGGTCCTCGCATTCGATTCGCTGCTTTCCTCATCACGCATTCCTGTGGAAGATCTTGCCGCCGACGGGTTCGAGAGCTTTTGCGTGTCGCAGTTCCACCCGAACAACATCCACCTCCTTGTCGGCCGCATTTCGCAATTTGCATACGAATGCGACCATGTCACCCTCCGAAGGAAGGGGGCCATGACCGCCTGCCAAAAGAAAAAGCGGGCAAAGCTTGAGCTCCAGTTTCATCCAGACCCAAAGGGCACTGAAAAATCCTTTTCTCGAATCGCCTTGGCATCGCTCTCAGTTCTTTCTGATGAAGCTCGTCCCTTTCTCGAATTGTGGACAGATGAGAAGCTGGATTACCCTCGCGGCATTGCGGGTTCGGCCTGTGCATCGGCCATGCAAAAGCAAGGTCGCCTCGTCCATATGACCATCTCCTCCCGCGCCTCCCGCACCTTGAAGAATCCCCTTTTCTCGGTGAATTACCTGGATCGCGAGATTCGAAAAGACCTGCACGAACATGTACGGGAGACCGTCTGTTTCGGGCGGAATGTGAATGCCCAGATGGAGCGGATGACATTGTATCTGTTTTTCCACAATTTCCGGAAATGCCATCGGTCACGGGGTGACAGCCGCAGCCATGCTGTAGTCGCAGGTTTGGATAGCGCCGAGATTCGCAAAGGACTCAGGGATATTTGGCAAAAGCGTGCTTGGCATTCGCGTACAAGCCTGACCGAATGCGGAGAAGACACCTGGCTTGGACTTCGCAAGACGCCTCTAAGGGATGGGTTCGAGCGCCGTCCCGCTTATATCTCAGCGTGAAGCGGGAATGCATTTCCCAACATTCTCGGTAGCACTCTAGTTGCCCTTGATCCTTGCGAAGAGGAGGTGCACTTCGAACCAGAAAAAAATGAAAACCCGGTAGATTCTCCAGGGTTTCCTCAGCCAATACGGCAACCATTCCAGGCCCTTCCTGAAAAGTTCAGGTGATGGCTTCCCGTGGCTTTTTGCGAAGACCTCGAACAGGTCCGAGCACCAGAGATAGATGCCTGAGTTGAACCTCGGCAGGTTGCGCGGTATCCAACGCTCCTTGCCTGGGACGCCCAACCCGACAAGGAGGAGGCTTGGCGTGGCTTTTCGCACCGCTTCGATGATGGACGGTTCGACATTTTTCGGGTAGCGACCAGTGTAGCGGCCGACGACGCGGACACCGGGGAAGGTGGACTTGATGTTCATCTCGGCCCGCTGGAGCCGGGTCCGTGTGGAGCCGAGGAGGTAGACGCTTTTGCCCTTCCTTTCGAGGGCGCCGAGGACCTTGATCGCGAAATCGAAGGGCATGTAGCGCACGGGTTCCTGGCGCTTGAGGAAGCGGGCACCATGGACGATGGACAGGGAGATGGGGAGGACAAGGCTCGCTCCGGCGATCATCGTGCGGTATTCGAGGTTGCGCTTTGCGCGCATGAGGTCCCAAAGCGACAGGAGTACGACTTGGTGGTTCTTACCGTCCTCGAAAGAGGCGACCACTTCCTCGATCCGGTCTTCGGGGAGGATGTCGACCGGGACGCCAAGGACGGATATGCGGTTCAAAGACAGGGAATCCATGATCGATGCTCCGAGAGGATGATCTCTACCGAGGCGACCGCAAAGAGGGCGGCGGTCTCGGCACGCAGGATGGCGCCCGGAAGAAGAAGGGGCCGGAACCCGGCAGCCAGGAAGTGGTCGACCTCTTCCCGGGCAAAACCGCCCTCGGGGCCGACGCAGAGGACAATTTCCTCGGGCGCGTCGCCAAGATACTCGTGGAGGCTGGTCTGTGCAAGTGGTGTCTCGTGGAGGAGGAGGCAAAGCCGTTTCCCGCATGGGGGGCTGAGCCTGTCGCCAAGCTCCGCAAGGCTTGCAGGGGCCTCCACAATGGTGCGGATGGCTGAGCCCGATTGCTGGAGCCCTGCGAGCGCGATCTTTGACCAGCGCTCTACCTTCACGCCCGAGCCTCCGGAAGCTCCGTCTTTTGCCATGGCGACCGAGTGCCGCGCCGCAAAGGGAATGAGGCGTGCGATCCCGGCTTCGGCGGCCTGGCGCACGATGAGGTCCATCGCCGGTCCCTTGGTGATTCCCTGAATGAGGATCATGCGCGGAAGCCCGATGCGTCCGGTCCCGTCGTTACTTCGGGTATCCTTTTTGCTTTCCCGCATGCGGGAGCCGCGGGTGTCCGGCAGGCTTTCCCCGGCCTCCCGCGGTGGGCCAACCGAGACGAGGAGGGAGTCGGATCCCGTTTCCAGCACGATACAGTCCCGCCTCTTGCCCTCAGGATCGAGTCCGGCAAAGGCGTCTCCAGCGGAGAGGCGAAGCACCCTGAGGAGGTAGCGTGCTGGCCCGCCAACAATGGGGCAGGTCGGGCTGCCGTCCCAGTCGGCGGGAAGGATGAACTGTCGCATGGACGCAAGTCCTTGTGAAAAGCGTGCCTGAAGCGGGGCGTCTCCGCCCCGCTTAGCCTAATTCTTCGGCGTGGTCGAGCTTGTCGAGCCAGGCGAAGCCGCCGCCCCAGGCGAAGCCGCAGAGCCGGGCGAGGCGAGGGCCGCTGCGGCTCTCTTGGCTGATACAAGTTCCTTGACTGTCTTGGCGGCCTGCAGCCTCGCGGTGTAATCAGGGAAGTCGATCGCCTTGAGGGCATCGGCGAGCATGGTGTCGAATTCGAGGTCGAAAGCCGGCTGGCTCGGGTTCTTCCTGGTCAGCTCGTCACGAACGAGGCGACGGAGGAGGCTTTCCTTCAGCGCCGGGTAGGTCGGCATGAGGCTGGCGGCGAAGCCATTGCGCTCGGCGACGGTGGCGGATGCATGATCCTTCACCCAGACCTCGATGGACGCGGCGTTGGCGAGCTTCTGGAGGTCGAGGGTTTCCGCTTCGTTCAGGGACAGGTCCTTGGATTCGAGGTCGGCTGGAATGCCGGTCTTGTCGATGTTCTCGTCGCTTGGCGTGTAGTAGCGCGCCATCGTGAGCTTGAAACCGGTGTCGTCCACGGGGATGATTTGCTGGACCGAGCCCTTGCCGTAGCTGTTCTCGCCTACGAGATAGGCCCGCTTGTTGTCCTTGAGGGCTCCGGCGAGGATCTCGGCCGCGGAAGCCGACCCCTTGTTGATGAGGATCACGATGGTCTTGTCCTTGCCGACACTGAGGTCAGCACGGGCCGAGCTCACCACATTCTCGTAGGAACTCCTTCCTTTTGTGGAGACGATGACGCCGGAGTCAAGGAAAAGATCGGCGATCTGGACGGCCGAGTTGAGGAGGCCGCCCGGGTTCGAGCGAAGGTCGAGGATCATGGCCCGATAGCCAGCCTGGTCGAAGGTCTTGAGGGCATCCTTGACCCTTCCGTAGGTCTGGGGCGAGAACTCCATGATGCGGAGATAGGCGACGTTGCCCGGTCCGGTCGGGATTAGGCCGCTTTTCACGGTCGGGATCTCGATGATGGCACGGGTGACGGTGATGTCGAAGTTCGAGATGCCCCTGCGGATGCTCAAGGTGACCTTGGTTCCGGGCTCGCCCCGGATCTTCTTCATGACCTCGTCGATAAGGAGGGGAGCGGTGGTCTCCCCGGCGATCTTGGTGATCAGGTCTCCCGGCATGAATCCGGCCTTGTAGCCAGGCGTGCCGTCGAACACGGAAAACACCTCCACGTAGGATGGCGTGTCCGCCGGCGCGCTTGCCGGGATGGCCTGCTTGGCGATCGAGATGCCAATGCCGCCGAACTGGCCCACGATGGTCGTGTCGTTGAGGTAGTTCCAGGTCTTCTCGTCAAGGAAGAGGGAATATGGATCACCGAGGGCATCGAGCATGCCTTTCATCGCGCCTTCATAAAGCTTTTTCGCGTCCACTTCATCGACATAGTTCTGGATGATGAACTGGTAGGCGCTTTCGATGGTCTGGAAATAGCGCCGCAATTCCTGGACCTTGGGATCCTGTCCTTGGGCGAAGGCACCGGGAACCGATATGGACACGGCGGAAAAGAGGACCATGGCGAAGGCGATGGCTCCCCAGGCGAGCCGACGGCGGACGGCGGGTTCTTGCTTATTCATGGCTAAACACTATCCTTCCCTGCCGCCGCCCCTGTCAACTCCTCGGCGAAGCGCGTGAGGACGGGGGCTGCTCGGCGTGCTTGTCGTAGAGCTGGGAACGCGAAATCCCGAGGAATTCCGCCGTCCTGGACTTGTTCCCCCCGAATTTCTCGAGCGTCTTGCGGACAATGTCGCGCTCGAGGTCGGCCAGCCTGAAAGGCCTACGGGGGAGGACCATGGCTTCCAGAGAGAACGGAGGGTTTTTCCCCGTGCGGGACCTTGCCGCGCGCGAAGGTAAGGGTTTGCGAGGACCCGACGGAAAGCCGAGACGCGCAGGATCCCCCCGCTTTCGGAAAGCGCCCAGGCGGCAATGGCTTCCTGGAGTTCGCGCATGTTGCCGGGCCAAGGCCTCGACCCTAGTTCGGCGAAAGCCCCCGTCTCGATGCGGCTGGTGGAGAGCCCGGGTGTAGACAGCCCCTTGAGGAAGCGTACGGCAAGAGCTGTGATCTCATCCTGCCTTTCGCGCAGCGATGGAATCCTGAGCCGGCAGCCACAAAGGCGCCTCCGTAGATTTTCGCGGAAACGCGCCTTGGCGACCGCATCGCGGAGGTCCAGGCTGGACGAGAAGACAAGCCGGCATTCGAGGGGGACGGTTGCCTTGCCTCCGATCCGGCGTAAGCTCCCTTCCTCTCGGATGCGAAGGAACCTGGCCTGCAAGCCCGGCGGCATCTGCGTCACTTCATCCAGGGAAAGGGAGCCGCCCTTGGCAAGGCCGAGCTTCCCTACCTTCCCCCTGGGCCTTGGTCCAATGGCTCCTGGGGAAGCGGTGAAAGCTCCCCGGTCGCAACCAAAGGGCTCGCCGCTTTGCAGTTCGGCATTGAAGGGGCTGCAGGTGGCGCCGATGAGTTGGCCGCCCGAATCCAGATTGACGATTAAAGTGTTCCGGGCAACCAGCTCTTTGCCGGAGCCGGCCTCCCCCTCAAGGAGGATGGCGATTCCCCTACGGGGATCGGGCTTTCGCAAGCTTGCGCAGATCGACGCCAATGCCGCCCCTACACGCCGATCTGGCCAAGGGCTTCCCCGGTGGACCCGGCCCTCCTTGTCTCGATGCCTTCCCGCCTTGGCGCCTCCTGCACAAGAATCGCGGCATCCGCTTCATCCTCGACCTCAAGTATACCCATGGCCGGTCCTTGTCCTGGAGACTTGGGGTGAAAACGCAGCCTCGCCCCTCGTTGCGGGCAGCGATCCTTTCGTGGAAGAGCTTTTAGAGGATGGCCTTGCAGATATAGCAGGCTGTTGAAATTCCAGCTACCGGGCGTGGCCCGAAGGGCCCGCCCGGCATTTTTGCCTTGAAATAACTAGCAAAAGTCGATCTTGGGGCTCCACGTGCCCCTGAAAGGCCTCGCGGCCGACCGTCGCGCCCCGAAGGGAGCGCGCGGGGGCATGACGTATCATGCCTCTGCCTCCATGTTCCGCATCCGTACAAGGTTGAAAACCGCGATGCACATCGTGAAGAGCCAGTCGATCTTCTCCTTGCCTCGCATCTTGGCTTTCCTGATCAAACCCACGGTCTTGGCCCAGCCGAAGATCTCCTCGACCCTCTTCCGCTTTCGCTGGCTGACTGCGTAGCCCTCATGCCGGGTCGTCCTGCCGTCCACCGACTTGCCGCCCTTTCGCCGCGCGATGTGCGGCGTGATGTTGAGTTCCCTCAGGTCCTCGGCAAATGCCAGCGCGTCATATCCCTTGTCCGCGCCGAGCGTCCGGCGCTTCCGCCCGCCGAGCCTACCCGCCATCGCCAGTGCGGCATCGCGCTCCGCGGTACCCGTGGCAAGCGTCACCTCGACATCTACGGCAAGACCGTTTCGGTTCTCCATGAGTACATGCCCAAGATAGGCAAGCTTTGATTCGGATCCATTTGATTTCCGGTAAAGCCGCGCGTCCGTGTCCGTCTTCGACTCATGGGTGTCGTTGCTCCGCTTCTGGCCGCGGAAATCCACGTCGGGATTGCTGCCACCGCCAGCAGTGCCGTCCTTGTCATTGCCCCCATCCTTGGGTTGGAAGCTCTTCATGCTTGCCCATGCCTCAATGAGGGAACCGTCCACGGTGAAATGCTCGTCGGAGAGAAACCTCTTTCGCTTCGCCCGCTCCACGACCTTCGCAAAAAAGAGCTTCGCGATGTCGGACTCGAGCAGCCGGTCCCGGTTCTTCGTGAAAGTGGAGTGGTCCCACACCGGCGCGTCGAGGCCGAGTCCGACAAACCAGCGGAAGAGAATGTTAAACTCGATCTCCTCCATGAGCGCTCTCTCGCTCCGGATCGAATAGAGGATCTGCAAAATGGAGGCCCGGAGCAGATATTCGGGCGCGATCGACGGCCTTCCTGAGTCCGCGTAGATCGCGTCCAAGGCTTCATCCATGTCGCGGAGGATCTCGTTCACCATCGCCTTGAATGGC
>JANYKC010000018.1 GCA_025358255.1 Spirochaetaceae bacterium | reverse complement strand
GGAGGAAATTGACCGGGTTCGCGCTGATCCACCTCGTCGAGGTGGGAATAAAGTTCGTGAATGGTGAGCAGGTTAAAGATGCGGTGGCCTGACCGGGGGAATGTCCAGAAATCCAATCCACAACTATTGACAATATCTCATTTTTGCTCGCTCTCGTGCAATATCGCCTCTTTCTCTCGCTCCTTGATCTTCGCGTCGAACAACTTGAAGGCCATCTTGATCGAAGCGTCCAGGACTGTGATGCTTGAGTCCTTGACGACATAGCCACAGGAGGTGATCTTTTCGGTCCTCTCCACGATTTCGCGCTCGCTGTGGGAGGAGACGAAAAGGATGGGGATATCGTGGTTCTTCAGGATGATTTCAGCGGCTTCCGTGCCATCTATGCCCGTTCCCAGGTCAATGTCCATGAGGATGAGGTCGATCCCGGACCCTTCTTTGGCCGTCTCCACCGCTTTTTCACCGGTATTCACGGTCTGTATGGCATAGCCATACTGCTCAAGGGCCATCTTCTGGGCCATGGCGATGAGGACTTCGTCCTCTGCGAGAAGGATCGTTTTCTTGCCGTCTTTTGGCATGCCACCCTCGATAAACCGTACGAAATCGAAATCCGCTTTGCGCGGAATCAGGTTGAAGTATAGGGTTCTGTCGGCTTTTCCGCAAATGGATCGGGTGTGGAAAAGGAAGCGGTTCGCCGGCCAAATGAGGTCTTCGCCCGCGGCGGACAACAACTTGCGCGGGTCGAACCCGCGCTCAGCCGATGTCGCCGCGGCCTGGCATGACGGTCCGCAGACTCCTCGACTCGACCCTTTCCAGGAAAACGGGGCATTCCTCGCTTCCAGCGGCGCCCCGGGCATAGGCCGAGATCCCGCGATCCGCCCTCGGGACAAAGCAGGAACTCAAGGAAACGAGGCCGTCCATCGCGAAGACCTCCAGGGAGGAGCGGTCCAGGAGGGCGCGGAGGGCGAGGGTCGTTCCGGCGGCCAGCCGAACCGTGCGGCCGGCCAGGGTCAGTTCCCGCCGCGCGGGCGACCAGAGGAGGACGAGGCCCCGGAAGTCGAAGCCGACCTCCAATCCCGCGTCGGCGCATAGCCCCGCACGCCCCCGGAATCGCGCCTCGACACGCAGCCTCAGGTCAAGGTCGAGGGCCTCGCCGGAGGCGATTGTCGCCTCCACTGGGCCGAGAGCCAAGCCCCCGCTCACCTCGGTCTTCGTCACGAGGCCGCGCAGCTCCGCGACGGGGAGGCGCGCCAGGCGCGGACCCTCGGGCGTGCCGACAAGCCCCAGCTCGACAGGGACGGTCATCTGCTGGCTGAAAAGCTCGCCCGGATAGCTGCCGCCCTTCATCCAGGCCAGCTGCACGCGGCGGCCGCCGCCGGGGCCTCCCGCTGCCGCGAAGGCAAAGGTCTGGGGCGCGTAGAAATTCGGCCCTGAGTCCGAGACGAAAGGCCCGGCCTCCGCCTCGAAGCGCAGCCCATCGAAAGCGCCCACAAGGTAGCGCCCGTCCGCCGCCATGAAGACCCACTTTTCCCGCGCGGGATCCCCGTCCACGGCCAGGGGGAAGAAGTCCGGGCACTCGATGGACCCGGGCATCTCCAGGCGTTGTGCGATCTCCCAGGACAGGAGGTCGGTTGACCTGAGGAGGGCGAACTCAGACCCCCTGAGCCACAGCGCCATGATCCATGTGCCGGTCGGACCATGGCGGACGATCTTGGGATCGCGGTTGGTCGCGCGGATGGGGCGGATGACGGGATTCCTCGCGTACTTCGCGAAGCGGAGCCCGTCATCGGAAATCGCACAGCATTGTGAGAATCTCCTCCCGAGGGAGGCCAGCGAGGTCGAGCCGGCGGCCGTGTAGCACAGGAGGAGGCGCTCCCCTTCCGCCGGCGCGAGGGGTCCGTCACCGGGGGCCAGGACCAAGGCGCAGCCCGAGAACACCGTGCCCCTGCGATCCGGCGCGAGGGCGATGGGACCTTCCTTCCAGGAGAAGAGGTCGGGGCTTGTCGCATGCCCCCAGTGCATGTTCCCCCAGGTGAGGCCGCCGGGGTTGTGCTGGAAAAAGAGATGCCAACGCCCCTTGAAAAAGGCCAGGCCGTTCGGGTCGTTGAGCCAGCCCGCCGCGGCCGCGAAATGGAAAGCCGGCCTCAGCGACGGCCTGGGGACTTCGGCCTCCACCTCAGGCGGCCTTCCCCGGCGCCGTGGCGGGCCGCTTCTCCCGCGCGAAAAAGAGGGGGATCGAGGCAAGGATGGTGCCCACCGCCGCCACCTGGAAAAGCAAGGGCGTCGGGATGAAGCCGCTTTTGCCGTCGAGGATGGTCGGGATCCCGTAATGGGAGGCGAGAGCGCCCCCGATGAGGGGCCCAGGGATCATCGTGAGGGTGACCCGGAAGAGGATCTCGTAGCCCTGGAACTGGGCCCGGCTTTCGTCCGGGAACAGGTCCTTGCACCAGGCTCCCGTGGAGATGCTCCAGGCCGCCATCGGCATGATCCAGAGTATGGCCGTGGCAAGGAGGGCGGGAAAGGTCCTTGAGAGGGAGAAGAGGAAGAGGCCCGCGACCTCGGCCGCGACGCTCGCGAGGGCCAGGCGTTTCCGGCCCCATCGGTCCGCGGCCAGGCCCAGGGGATAGCCCATGGCAATGCCGCCCACGAGGATGGAGACCGCCACGAGGATGGAGGACTGCATGGTGCCGACCCTCAGGAAGTGCTGGAGGTAGATGAGGAGGTAGGGGAAGAAGATGTTGAAGGAGAGGTTCCAGAAGAGGACGCCGACAAGGACGAGGAGGAGGGTCTTGTTGGCCGCCAGGCTCCTCCAGTGGAAGTTGTTCCCGATCTGGGCCCAGTAGGATTCCTCGAGGGGAGGCGGGAGGGGCGGCTCGCGGACAAGGGCGAGCCCCGCCACGCCCATGATGATGACCAGCCCTCCTATGAGGTAGAAGAAGGGGAAGTAGCCGAAGGCCTCCACGACAAAGCCCGCGCCGCCATAGGTGAGGAGGAGGGCTATCCACTTGAGGATCTCGAGCCCCCCGAGCACCCGGCCCCGGTTTTCCACCGTGGTAATGTCCGTCACATAGGCGTTGAAGGCCGCGTCATTGGCCGATGCGCCGAAGAAGGTCATCACGCAGTCGAAGAGGATGGCCATGCCGACCCCGAGGGCCACGGGCTTGAAGAGCGCGGCGAAGGGGAAGGCCGCGGTGACGATGCCCCAGGCGATGTAGCCGCCGACCAGGAAGAACCGCCTCCTGCCCCAGCGCTTGCTCCTCGAGCGGTCGGAGAGGGACCCCATGAAGATCGTGGCCAGGAGGGAGACCACCGAGGTGATGGCGACCATCCAGGAGATGGGCCTCGGATCAGGCGTGATCTTGTCGTACATGAAGGTGTTGAAGAACTGGTTCTCCACCGCCCAGGCCAACTGGCCGGAGAATCCGTAGAGCACGAGCCCGAAGGTCGCTGCCCTGCCGATGCCCTTTGTCGCCGCCGCTGTCGTTTCCACCCTTGCCTCCTTCAGATCTCGATGCCCTGCTCCAGCTCGTTCCGGTCGAAGGCGCCACGCGCGGCGCCGTTGATCCAAAGCTCCACCCTGCCCTCCTCGAGGCCAGAGGCCCTGAGGCCGCTGGCCTTGAGGAGCACAGGTCCCGCGCACAGGCGCTCGAACCCGAGCGCGATGCGGCCGCCCACTGGATCGCATGAGGTCACGCGGCAAGCATTGATCCCGAATGCCTGTCCCCGTGCGGCGTCCAGGTAGAGGTCTCCCCAGCGGATCCTGGCCAGGGCCGCCGAGGAAGCGGCCGAACCCGCCCCCCAGGCCGGCATGATGTAGCCCAGTATCTTGGCGTCATGCCCCGCATGGCCGTAGTTCTCCGGTATCGCTCCCCGGTCCGCCTCGCCAGCGGCGGCATTGTCCCCTGTGCCGACATTGTTGCCGGGCGCCGCTGCCCGCCTGGCGGGATGGTGCATGAGGGCAAAGGAGGCATGGAGGGCGGCGATGCCGCGCTCGAAAAGCTCCGCCTCCCCGGTGAGGTCATACCAGTCCATGAGGAGGGTCGCGAACTGGGCCTGCCGCGCGTCGCTCCACTCCGAGTCCGTGTTGATGGCGCCGAAGCCCCCGCCTGAATCGAAGCCGATGAAGGGCGGCGCCCAGACCTGCTGAAAAAGGAGAAGTAGATCGAGGACACCGCGCCCCCGCTTGGCCCAGCGCGGCTCGCCCGTGGAGATGGCAAGGAGGCGGAAGAGCTCGGCTGCCCAAGAAAGGCAGAGACTGCCCATGGGCGGCACCCCGCTGGCCCTGTCCCGCCACGTAACGCTCTTGGGCGAGCAGGAGAAGAAAACCTCGGGGTCGAGCCAGGCCTTGCCGGGGATCACCTCGCGCTCGATGAATCCTGCCGTGCGCAAGGCCGCCTCGCGGAAGGCGGCTTCGCCCGTGGCCTCCGCCAGGGCCGCGAGGAAGGCAGCCGGCAGGGCTGAGGCGGCGCTCTCCCCCAGTTGCCCGGCGGCTTTCGGCCGGCCGCGGCCGTCAAGCCTGACCCAGCAGGGGAAGGCTCCCGAAGGCGACTGGGCCCTGAGGAGGAAGCGCCCCAGTTCCACGCAGCGCTCAAGGAGGCGGGGATCGTTGTCGAGGTGGCGCCAGGTGGCAAGGAGCCACGTCGCCGTCCAGGAGGCGTCGAGGAGGGAGTAGGCGGTCGTGTAGCGCCAGATCCGCGTGCCATTGACCCAGCGCGGCAGGGTGGCCGGACCGCCCCCTGCGGCGCGGCTGCCCGGATCGGCCAGGACCGAAGGGAAGATGCCGCCCCGGGAGGGAGAGGCCAAGGCGAGCTCCCGCATCGCGTGCGCCTTTTCCACAAGGTCGGCCTTCCCCAGGAGGCTGCCGTAATAGGACAGGCCGAAGGCCGTCCTGGCCTCGCAGAAGAAGACCGCGTTCCAGTGGTGCATGGCGAGGCCCCGCGCGTTGGCCCTGATCATGGCCACCTTGTCGCGCACCCTGAGGCAGGGTGAAAGAAGGTAGTTCAAGGCCACGCCCACCGTGATGTCCTGGGGGAGGGCGATGCCGCCTGCGTCGAGGGAGGGCCGCACGATCCTGACGCAGATGCCACCGGCGGCGGAGCCACCACCGGCGGCGGAGCCACCGAGCGTGAAGCCGCGCCAGAGCCCGTAGCGGTCAAGGATGCACTCGAAGGCTTCCCTCGCCCAGTCCTCGAGCCGCAAGCCCGAAACCCCGGATGGCATCCCCGTCAAGGCGCGACGCCCCCCTCCTTCCCACAGAAGGCGCGGCAAGGCGCGATGGGCGACCTCGTCCGCATCGCCGTCCAAGTAGATGCGGAAGTCCAGGTCGAGGGAACTTCCCGTCTCGAGCCGGGCCGCCAGAGCGGTCTTCCGGTAATAGACATGGCCGTAGGGTTCCTGGCCACAGAGGCCGAAGGCGAGGCGCGCTGTCCGGTGCCGAGCCCCCTCCGACAAGCCAGCGTCGAGGTCCAGGTAGCGCCTGAGGGTGCGGGGGCCTTCTGCGGACGCAGGATCGAGGCTCGGCACGATGGCGGCGAGGATGCCAGAGCGCTGGAAGGCGACGCAGGGCGAGCGGAAGACATGCTCGCCGGCTATGTCGGATTTATGCTTCTTCAGGGTCGGCATCCAGGCGAAATCCGCAGGCAGCCCGGTCCCGGGGAGGAAATCGAGGCTGACGCGGAAATCACGGACTGCGAGGGGCTTTAGCGCCGAAAGCCTGGCACGGATCTCCCAGAGGCAGGCGCCCACGGGCAATCCCCTGTCGGAAAGGCCCGCGGCATTGTGCGGAAGGTCCACGACCCTCAGGTCCAAGGACCAGGCGGCCCCATCGAGGTCCAGCTTTCCGGCGCGCTTCCCAGCCAGGCCAAGGTAAAGACCTCCGGACATGACGGCGGCGGCCTTACCCTCGCGGCGCGGCGATGGGGGGAGGGAAAAGGACAGGGGGCGCAGGGAGACTTCCCGAAAGGCCATCCCCGGAGTATAGGCTCCTACCCGATGCTGGGCAAGCAAACCAAGGCATCGCACTGGCATGGGCACATTTTTTTCGTGCCTTTCGCGGGGGCGCAGCGGGAGCGGGGACCGCCCTTGCCCTGCGCGGGCGCCTGGTCGCGCATTATGCGAAATAGCCGGCACCGCTCCACATCCCGGGGGCGACCGCAATCGGGAACTTGACAGGGCCAACGGGCCGGCTAGAATGGCGCAATGCGTCATGCCAGCCATTCTTGCGCCATGCGAAGCTGCCCGAGGCTCATGATCGTCGCCTTCGCGGTGATGTGCCTTTCGTCCGCGGCTTTCGGCGCGTCGCGCAGATATCCCGCATGGACAGCCACTGACTCGATCCTGGTGTACGGGTCCCCGAAATGCTCCAATTGCACCTTGTTCATCCGCTCCATGAAGTCCCGCAAGATAGCATATACATATTACGATGTCGACGAGGACACCAAACGGAACGCGGAGATGTACGCGAAACTGGCCGCGGCCGGGATAGACGAGAGGAAATTGGCGATGCCGGTCGTGGAGGTGAACGGGGCGCTTTTTCCCGGCGGCGTGACCGACATCTCCCAGCTGGCGCCATGGGCCGGCAAGAAAGCCGACCAGAATGCCCTGTATGGCCTGGCTGCCCTCCCCACATCGTCCCCCCCGGAAGGCGCGGATTTCGCGCGCGTAGCCGCATCCGTGAGATCCATGCCCAAGGCCAAGGCCATCGAAGATGTCGTCGCGCATGTCCGCCGCAACTCCTCGAGCGATTGGGAAATGGCCTATGGCGCATATGTCTGGATGACCGACAACATAGCCTACGATTACGCGAGCTACCTGAGCGGCCATGCGGAGAGCGCCACCGTCGATCCTTTCGGTGTCTTCCAGTCAGGCAAGACCATCTGCGCGGGCTATGCCAGGCTCTACGCGGACCTGGCCTCTCGGCTGGGGCTCGAATGCGAGGTGGTCTCGGGTTACGCGAAAGCCTTCGCATACGTCGCGGGCGAAAGCGCCGGCAAATCGAACCATGACTGGAACATGGTGAAGCTCGGAGGGACCTGGCACCTTGTCGATTCGACCTGGGCCGCCGGATACCTGGGGAAGGAGCGGAAATTCGAGAAGCATTTCACGGACTTCTGGTTCGACACGGCGCCCGAGCTTTTTGTCCTGTGGCACCTCCCGAAATACCCCTCCGCCGCCCTCCTCGCAGAGTCCATCGATCCCGAGCAGTACCGGTGCCTCCCTTTTTTCGAGCTCTCGCTGTTCGAGAACCTTCGCGACGCCGGCTTTTCCTGGAGCGGGATCATGGACATGGCAAGGCGCAGGAGCCTCCCCGACCTGGCCATTGCGGCGCAACTCAAGAGCATCGCGGACACGGGACCTTCGCCAGCGGCGCTCGATGAGATATTCGGCATGATCAGCCAGGGCCAGATCCGTGGGCAGGGGACGATGGCGCTGGTCAAGTCCCTCGTCAGCGCCGGCATACCCCCGTCATTCGTCCGCGATCTGAAGGTGCCCCCATACACGCAGACCATCGATGCGCTCGCGGCCCTCGGCCTCTCGAAAGACCAGATGTGCGCGCTCCTGGTCAGCGTCCATAGCTGGAGCTATATCGGGCTGACTGAGCTCGCAAGCCACTCCCTCCCGGCTGACGTCTGCTTCGCGGCCCTCACGTCGCTGAAGTCCGACGCGGGCTTGAGGTCCATCGAGTACCTGGAAAAAATGGGATTCGGGAAGGGCAGCATCGTGGATTCCCTCCGGTCCGGCGGCCTTCCCCTTGCCTATCCGGCGCATGGCCCCACCCCGGCCATCATCGACGCGCCCCTGGACGCCGTCCTTGCGGCGGGGAAGGAGCTCACCTTCGCCATCAAGACCCCGGACGGAAGGGAATGCGCGATCACCAACAACAAGGAATGGGTACGGATGAAAAAGGAAGGGGATTCCTGGCGCGTGACCATGGTCCCGAAGGCCGGGACCCTCGGCCTCCTCATCGCCGATGAGGCAGGAAGTTCGCGTTCGTTCTGGACGCTCCTGCAATACAACGTCCAATAGGACGGACAGCGAGAGACCGGGAGGGGAAAATGGGCGGCATCCTTCGCAAGGCGTTGGCAATTGGTTCATTGTTCCTCCTTGTTTCGTCAGGCGCCCTCGCCGACGCCAACGACGCGCTCTGGAAGGGGGCGAAGAAGGGCGATCCCGCGGCCGTGGCCGGGGCGATAGGCAAGGGCGCTTCGACCGCCGCCAAGGACGATTTCGGGCTGACCGCCCTCCACCTGGCGGCGGCCTCGGGTTCGCTGGACACCGTGAAGGCCCTGGTGGAAAGGGGAAGCGATGTCAATGCACGCGACGAAAAAGGCCGGACCCCCCTCATGCTGGCCGCCGCCAAGGCCGATGCCGCGATCGCCGGCTACCTCCTCGACAAGGGCGCGGAGATGGCGTACTTCGACACCTCCTTCCGCACCGCCCTCCTGTACGCCGTCTCCGATGGCAAGACGGTCGGAATCGTCTCCCTCCTGGTCGACCGCGGAGCGAACCGCCATGTGGCGACCCGCGAAGGATGGGGTCCCCTCCTTTGCGCCGTCGCCGCCGGCAAGCCCGACGTGGTGAGATACCTTGTGGAGAAAGGCGAGAACGTCAACGACCTGGCGACAAACGGCCTCTCCCCCCTCATGCGGGCGGCGTTCGACGGCAACCTCGATGTCGTTGCCTATCTCCTCGGCAAGGGGGCCGACGCCAGCGCAAAGGACAAGAACGGGAGGGCCGTGTTCCTGTATGGCGTGGAGGGCAGGAGCCTGGACATCGTGAAGCTGCTCAGGTCCAAGGGCGCCGATCCCACGGTCGCGCAAGCGAACGGCTACAACGCCCTCATGCAGGCGGCCAGCACGGGGGACGAAGCCCTGGTCTCGCTGATGCTCGCGCAGAAGATGGATGTCAACGCAAGGACGGCCAAGACGCTCTTCACCGCGCTCAGCTTCGCCGCCGACAAGGGCCGGAATCCCAAGGCGGTCGGCCTCCTCCTGAAAGCCGGCGCCGACCCCAACCTGGCCGAGGCGGGGGGATGGACTCCCCTCATGTTCGCGGCGCAAAGCGGCATCGTGCCCGTGGTCGATGCCCTCCTTGCCGGCGGGGCGAACCCGAACCTCCGCAACGCCAGCGGCCTATCGGCGCTCATGGTCGCGGGCTACCGCGGCTACGCGGCCGTTGCGAACTCCCTCCTCGCGAAGGGCGCGGAGGTCAATGCCAAGGCCGCCGGATTCGGCGCGATCGAATGGGCGGACAACGCCGCGGACGGTGCCGCGGCAAGCGTCCTCCTCGCCCAGGGGCTCGACCCCTCGCTGAAGGACAAGGACGGCAACACGCTGCTCATCAAGGCCTGCGAGAAGGGCGACCTTGCCTCGGCCAAGGCCCTGGTGGACAAGAAGGCCGACTTGAAGGCGAAGGACGCGGGGGGGACCACCGCCCTCATGAAGGCGGCGGCGGCCGGCAACGCGGAGCTGGTGCAACTCCTCCTCGACAAGGGCGGTGACGCCGCGGCGAAGGACCAGGACGGGAACGGCAGCCTCTACTACGCCGCATCGTCGGGCAATGTCGCCGTGGCCAAGGCCCTCGTCGCGAAGAAGGCCTCCGCGAAGACCAAGTCGACAAGCGCGGGCCTGACTCCCCTTCTCAAGGCAGCCTCATGGGGTCACCGCGACATGGCTGAGTTCCTCCTCCAGAGCGGGGCGGACATCAAGGACAAGGCCAAGGACGGCTCGACCGCGATCCTGGATGCGGCCCTGTCGGGCAGCCGCGACCTCGTGGACTTCCTCATTTTCAAGGGCGCCTCGGCCATGGACAGCGATTCCAAGGGGATGACCGTGCTCCTCAAGGCCGCCAGCAGCGGGAGCCGCGAACTTGTCGACTACCTCCTCGCGCGCGGGATGGACAGCTCGGTGAAAGCGAAGGACGGCTCCAGCCTCCTGAGCTGCGCGGCCAGCTCGGGCAGCCTCGACCTTATCAACTACCTTGATTCGAAGGGGCTGCTGCCGCCGTCCGGCGACCCGGCCTGGACGACCATGGCTTCCTCGGGAGGCGGGTACCTTGCCAGCGCCATGGGCGGAGGCAGGCTCTTCGTCTCCTATCTCCCCCGGTACAAGGATTCGCCCAGCGGCGCCCTCGACCTGGCCCTGCTCAAGTACCTCAGCGACCAGGGCGCCGACCTCGACTACGCCAATGGCGCGGGAGACACCCTGCTGATGAACGCGGCCCTCATCGGGGACCTTGCGGGCGCCGCCTGGCTTCTCGACAACGGCGCCTCGGTCAACTTGAGGAACAAGGAAGGCGTCACCGCCTTGATCCGCGCCGTGCAAGTGGGCAAGTACGACATGGCCAAGCTCCTTTTGGACCGGGGGGCCTCTCTCAAGGCCGTTGACTCCGACGGGAAGAACGCCCTCATCGACGCCGTCCTCTGGGACAGCCTCGACCTCGTGAAGCTCGTGGTCGAGCGAGGTGGCGTCGACCTCGAGGCGCGCGAGAAGAGCCTCAAGGGCCAGACCGCCCTCATGACCGCGGCATACCGGAGGAACGTGAAGATCGTCGAGTACCTCCTGTCCAAGGGCTGCGACGCCAACGCGCAGAAGGAGGGAGGCTGGACCGTCCTCCTCATCGCGGTCGAGGCCGGAAGCCCCGATGTCGTGAGGCTCCTTGTCGAGAAAGGCGCGAGCGTCTCGGCGAAAACCGCCGAAGGGCTGACGCCCCTCGCATCGGCCAACCACTGGTTCACGCAGACTAACAAGGCCGACTACCAGAAGATCGCCGATTACCTCAAGTCCAAGGGGGCGACCTGAGACCGGGGAAGGCCATCTTCCCCGGCCTCCAGGCCCTGACCATAGGAGGCCCACTTTGCCCTTCAGGCGACTCGCCCTTCCGCCGGCCATCCCCGGCAGGCTCTACCTCTCCTCCATGCCCGGCCGCTACCAGGGCTTTCCCCAGGACAAGGCCGAGGCCCTGGCCCTGGGGATCAAGGCGGTGGTCCGCCTGACATCGGACGAGGAGACCGGGGACAAGTCCGCCATGTACCTGGACGCGATCAAGTGCCGCCTCCTCCCCTGGGTCGACCTCCCCTTCCCCCTCCCCGACTACGGCATCCCCGCGGACGCCAAGGCCTTCCGTGCCTTCGTGGCCATCGTCGCCGAAAGGCTCAAGGCCGGCGAGGCCATACTCGTCCACTGCGCCGCCGGCATCGGGCGGACCGGCACCTTCGCCGCCTGCCTCCTCATGGAATTCGGCCTCGGCCTCGAGGAGTCCGTCGCGACGGTGCCCGCCGCGGGCTCACGGGCCGAGGACAGGGCCCAGGTGAATTTCCTGGCAGTTTACATGGGCCCTTCCCTGGTGTAGCGTGCCCAATGGCCCACACCGCTGACCCCAATTCCCTTAGGCTCCACTCAGTCCCCGCCTGGTTCACCGAGGCCAAGTTCGGGATCTTCATCCACTGGAGCCTCTCCACCATCCCGGCCTGGGCGCCCACCGAGAAGGGCGATTTCCACGAGGTGATCCGGAAGGAGGGCTTCGAGACCTACTTCCGCTACAACCCCTACAGCGAGTGGTACCAGAACGGCCTCCGCCTTGGCGAAGGCCCGGTCTTCGAGCACCACAGGGATACCTGGGGAGGTGACTTCCCCTACTCGAAATTCAAGGACAGCTTCAACGCCTCCCTGGCCGACTGGGACCCCGAGGCCTGGGCCGAGAGCTTCAAGGCAGCCGGCGCCACCTATGTCGTCCTTGTAACCAAGCACCACGACGGCTTCTGCCTCTGGCCAAGCGACGTGCCCAATCCCCGCATGCCCGGTTTCCACGCCTCGCGCGACGTCGTGGGCGAGCTGGCCGAGGCCGTGCGGAGGCGCGGCATGCGCATGGGCCTCTACTACTCGGGGGCCCTCGACTGGACCTGGACAGACGAGCCCATCCGCGCCGCCGCGGACATGCTCACGAACGGCGACCCGAGCCAGGAATACGCCGACTACGCGGAGGCCCAGTACCGCGAGCTCATCGCGCGATACAAGCCCTCGATACTCTGGAACGACATCGCCTATCCCGCCCGCGGACGCTACCTGGGGCTCCTGGCCGACTATTACGAAGCGGTGCCCGACGGCCTTGTCAACGACCGCTGGATGCAGGCGAGCGACGAGTTCAGGCTCTCGCTCAGGAAGCCGCTCATGCGCGCGGTGGCCGACTGGGGCGCCAAGCGCATCATGCTCAAGCCCCAGCCCTCGGACCCGGGCGTGCCCTTCGACTATTCCACGATGGAGTACCACGTCTCGGACAAGATCCTGGCCCGGCACTGGGAATGCGTGCGCGGCATCGGCCACTCCTTCGGCTACACGGCCAACGAGAGCGAGTCCAACTTCCTGAAAGCCTCCGAGGGCGTCGGCCTCCTGGCCGACGTCGTGAGCTCCAACGGCAACCTCCTCCTCAACATCGGCCCCAAGCCGGGCGGGGAATTCCAGGGCATCCAGCGTGACTGCATCGAAGGCATGGGCGCCTGGCTTGCCGCCAACGGACAGGCCATCTATGCGACGACGCCCTGGACAAGGCCCGAGGGTCGGAGCTCCGCGGGGGGCAAGATCCGCTTCACCTGCAAAGGCGAGGACCTCTACGCCATCTTCGCCCACGTGCCGCCGCAAGGAGAGCTGACCATCCTCGACCTGGCCCTGCCAGAAACCGCCACTGTCTCCCTCCTCGCCGCCACCGCCGCCACCGCCGCCACCGCAGGCGGCGCAAGCGCCGAGGGCATCCCCCTCAAGGCCAAGGCGCAGGGCCGCAACCTCGTCGTCGACTTCCCTGCGCTATCGGACGCCATGCCCCCGGTGCTGAGGATCGCGGGAGGGAACAGGAACGCCAAGTCCGGCCTCCCTGCCCGGCGCGAGCAGCCAAAGGGCCAGCTCAAGGCGCCCAAGACCGTGGAGGCCCTCGTGCGGGCCAAGGTCGTCGGGGCAGTCGTCGTCATCGCCATCCTCGTCCCCCTCCTCTCCTTGACCGGCTTCAACCCGGCGACCTCCTCCTCCCTGCCCTGGTCCCTCGCCTATTCGGCCATGGTCATCCTCGGCTTCGCCCTCCTCCTCACCGTGGACACCGCCTCCCAGGTCAGGAAGGAGATGGCGAGGGGCGAGATTGCGCCGGAGAACCAGAGCGCCGGCATCCCTCCAGGCCCGGCACCGGGCCAATCAAAAGCATCCAGCCCCTGGCGCCACATCCTCCCGAGCGCCCTCCCCTATGCCCTCCTGTCCACCGCCACCGTCTCCGCACTGGTCCTCCTCCTCTCCCTTGTGGGCATCTCCACCTCGCCGGTCGCCCTCAGCCTTATCCTCATCGTGGGCCTGTCCTTCCCGGTCGCCCTCACCTTGCGGCGCGCCATCCCCGCAGTCGTCGCGGAGAACGGGCCCTTCCTCTCCCGCCCCGCCACCGCCGCGCCCGTCCCGCCGGCCCGCCACTTCCTGGCCGAGCACCTTGCCCCCCGCCTCATCCTCATGACCGCGATCAACCTCCCCTTGGGCCTCATGATAGCCGCGGGGGAGGCCGCGGCCGGCCCGACCATCACGGCCTTCAAGGCCCGGCAGGACTGGGGCACGACCTTCCTCATCCTCATCGTCTGTTGCTTCAGCGCCGCGGGCGACTGGACCGTGGGCGACCTCTGGGCGGGCCGCCGCCCCCTTTCCGCGCGCAAGCCGTGGCTCAACGGCCTCCTCGTCTTCGCCCTCCTCGTCGCGGTCTCCTATGCGGCCGGCTTTGTCTACCAGACCTGGCTCACGGCCTCTGGCCTCGCGAGCCTCTCGCCCTGGGCGGCCCTCTGCCACAAGATGCTCGGCCTGTGGATCGCCACGGTCATCGGACTTGTGCTGGGAGTCGCGTGGACGGCGCCCCGGGCCACAAGGAAGGTCAGGGACAGGATGGAGGGCCGGGGCTAGGCGAGCCTGCGTCCTCCCCGGCGCCGGTAGGCCATATACACCACATAGGCCCCAATGCCGGCGAAGGTCAGCCCCAGGTCAAAGGCCATGGCCAGGGCAAAGGAATGGTTGTACAAGCCGAGACCAACCCGGCGAGAGCCCGCGAAGAGGAGGGGAAGGTCGGGCGGGAGGGGCTTCCCGCCGAAGATAGCCCCCATGGGATGGGTCAGGTAGTCCAGGATCCAGTGGCTCAGGACAGCGCCCCCCAGGACAAGGGAAGTCCTCCTATCGCGGCGGCGGAGGGCCGCAAGGGCCACGGCGGCCAGGGACCATGCCAGGGCCATGAAGAGGCCATGGGTCAGCGACTGCGGGTCGGTGCCGGCCGGAACAGCCAGGAGGGGAAGGTAGAGGAGGTCGAGCGCCTCGGCCGCCACTATGAGGCCTGGTAACGGTGCCTTGGGCGCTGCCCACTTGAGCGCGAACCCTATCCCCACATGAGCCAGTCCAGCCATTCCATCCTCCAGTCGCTCCACATCGGGGAGCGATACACAAAAAATATACTTACTTGATTGTTGTAACAAGGGGTATTGACATGCGCCAGGATGTTACATACCATGCATACATAGCACAATCCAGTAACACAAGGTGGCCTCCATGGGCAAGTACTCGTTCAACCCCGTAAATTCTTTCATCAGCCTGGTCGTCGGATGGTTCTTCATGGCCTTCCTCCAGGCGGCGGTCCGGTCCCTCGCGGCCGGGGACTGGAAGGGCCTCGTGCCCCGCTTCCAGGCCACCGCCCTCCTCCACGACGGCAAGTCGGCCGCCATCAACCTCGCCGCCATCGTCGTCATCGGCATCGTGGGGACGGGCATCTGGCTCCTCGCTCGCAGGAGCTGAGGGCAGCCGCCATGCCCAAGGTCGCCGCCTTCATGAAGGCCTACCCCCTCACGGCCAAGGCCGCGGTGCACACGCCCCTGGTCTTCCGCGCCGGCCTCGCCTCCTTCGAGGGCCTCCCCTGGCCCAGCCTCGAGGGGATCAGGGACTTCTCGCGCTTCGCCGGCGTCGGGGACGGGGCGATGCGCACCGCCCTCTCCCGCGCCAGGGCCGAGGGCAGCCTCCTCGTCGAGGCCGGCCAAGGCGGCGAAAGCCGCTACGTCCTCGCCCCTGCGACCCTGGCCATGGGCAACGCCATGATCCATGCCGAGGCGCGGCAGGAAGGCTTCCTCCTGGCCGTCTTCTCCTTCAGGCAGGAGGAGAACGAGGGGCGAGCGGCCCTCCGGGCAGTCCTCAAGACCTTCGGCTTCCGCAAGCTCGCCCAGAACACCTACATCCACGGCAGGATAGCGACCACTGCCCTCCGGGCCGCCATCGCCGACCTCGGGCTCGAGGAGCACTTCTTCCTCTTCACCTGCCCCGAGATCGAGGACAAGGACCTCATCGCCCGCATCCTGGCCCTCTTCGACATCGAGGGCCGCAGGAAGGAGCTGCGGGACTACCTCCACCGCCTCAAGGCCTTCCTCCCCGAGGGCCTCCCGGCCGACGAAGGCGCGCGCAGGCTCCTCTACGTTGGTGCCGTCCATTTCGAGCGCATCGAGGCCAGCGAGCCCCCCTTCCCGGCCCGCCACCTCCCGCCCGACTACCCCCTCGCGGAGATAGCCAGCTTCTACGGGCGGCGCATCGAGGCCGGCGGCCATGCCCTCTTCGACTACTACCGGAAAACCAACCAATGAGGAGGATAATAATGGACGGGACAGGGACAGAGGCAATGGCAACGACAGGGACAGGGACAGGGGCGGCATCGCAGGCCACCAAGGGTTCCAAGGCAATCCTCGCCGCGGGTGGGGCCGCTGCACTCCTCTGCGCCATCGGCGGACTGGCTGACGTGGCCATCGGCATGGCCACGGGAGGGAGCGTCTCCGCCCCGCCCCATGACGCCGTGGGCAGGTTCGCACAACTTGCCGCCCATCCCGCCCTCGGCCTGTACAACCTCGACCTCCTCAACCTCGCGACCACCCTCGTCATGGTCCCGGCCCTCTATGCCGCCAGCCTCGCCCTTCGTCGCGAGGGAGGTTCGGCAGGCCTGGCCCTCGTCCTCGGCGCCATCGGAGCCGCCGTCTTCGCCGCCAGCAACCCCGCCCTCCCCATGCTCGGCCTCGCCGCGGACTACGCTGTTTCGGACAACGCGCGACGCGGCCTCCTGGCCGCCGCCGGCGAGGCCATCCTCGCCAAGGGCGCCCACGGAAGCACCGCTGTCCTCGTCGGCTTTCTCCTGCCCTCCCTCGCCAACCTCGTGCTCAGCGCCCGGATGCTCAGGAGCCGCGCCTTCACCCGCGCCACGGGCCTCCTTGGCCTCCTGGGCAACCTCCTCCTTGGCGTCTATCTTGTCCTTGTCACCTTCCTGCCCCAGGTCCGCGGCATGGCCCTCGCCTTCGCCGCCCCCGGAGGCCTCCTCGCCATAGCCTGGCTCTTCATGCTGGCCTTCCGCCTCTTCGGCCTCTCGCGCGCCTCCGCCGCCTGAGGTGACAAGCTGTAGGCAGTCGGGCGTCTCCCCGCCGCCGTGGAGCTAAATAGGCGTCGGGGCCGGGCCCTCCGCTTCAATCTCCCGCGCCACCGAGGCAGCGGGAGGATTTCCGCTGCGGTCCCTGACGCGGGGGATGCCCCTCCCCCAGGCCCTAGCCCTTCCCGCCACCTGCCCCGCCGTAGGGCACTTCCCTCTCCGCGGCAAAACCGGCGAGGCTCGCGTTGCGCGCTACCCTCGCCCTCCCGCCCCTCGCCTCCGGGCTTCCCCCCTCCCGCATCGCCGAGGCGTCGAAGAACTCCACGAAGGCCCCCTCTCCCCTGATCCAGGCCTCGAGCCTGTCCAGGAGCTTACACGAGTCCGCTTCCGCCCCAGTGGATATGGCCAGTCGCACCGCGCACTCCCAGACCACGCAGACCCGCCATCCCGCCTCCCGCAAGGCCCGCAGCACCAGCAGGTCCCGCTCGCGGTTCCTGCCTATCTTCCCCTCCCAGAAGGCCACGTTGCTCGCCGGCGGGCGGAAGTAGCGGCAGGCATGCCCGTGCCAGAAGCAGCCATTGACCAGCACCACTGCCCGGTACCTCGTCAGCTTGAGGTCGGGCCGTCCGGGGAGGGAGCTGCTGTTGACGCGGAAGCGGAAGCCCCGGGCGAAGAGGCCTTGGCGCACGAAGAGCTCAGGCCTGGTGCCGGAGCCGTGGATGGCTGACATGATGCGGCTGCGGGACTCGGGGGAGACGGTGTCCATGGAAGGAAGTATGGCGTGATTAATTGGATAGGTCGAGGACCCATACCTATAATGGCGGTTCTTTCGGTTGACGTGGCCCGCCAAGTCGGCTATCTTTCCCCCATCGGCAAAAATAACGAGGCAATTATGGTCGCTTTTTCCTCCTTGGTGATTGGACAGACATATGACCGGCCTTTCCTCGCAAGGCTGTGGGGATATCAATCGTACAACGCAATAAGCCGAGGCGTATTCACTCCTCGCGATCAAGGCATATTGGTATTCTTTGTCACTGTGGAAAAGCAGGAATCGCTCACGCAATACGAGGACCGCATTGACAACGATATGCTTTTCTGGGAGGGAGAGAAGGAGCATGGCAGCGACGAGCGCATCCTTTCGCGGAAAGATGAAATCCATGTTTTTTTCCGGGAACGCCATCACCAGGATTTCACTTACAAGGGACGGGCTATACTCGGCAATTTCCGCGTTTATTCCGATCGCCCATCGCATTTCTCTTTTAGGCTTCCCGATGTCGCGCTGCCCGAAATCGCCACTGTCGCGGAAGCAGCGCCCGCCTACATTCCTGAAAACACCGTTCGCGCTGCCGTCATCGCCAGCCGTGTAGGACAAGGGCGTTTTCGCGACGCCAGCATCGACATCTGGAAAACATGCTGCGTCTCCGGCTTCACCAAAGAAGACATCCTCATCGCTTCCCATATCAAGCCGTGGAAGGTGGCAGACAACAGGGAACGCCTTGATGGCTACAATTCCCTACTTCTCGTTCCGACATATGATAAGTTATTCGATAGGGGCTATATAGGTTTTGACTCAGACGGCCTCATCACGATCTCCGAAAAGATCGACATGGCAGACGTCAGAAAGACCGGACTCGACGAGAGTTCTCGCCTCGCGGCTATTCCGGAAGAAACGATCCCTTACCTGCTGTACCACCAGAGATACATTTTCGATCTGGTTCAAGGAAAGGAAGCCTGACCCATAACGAACTCAAGCGTTGCCTTTGTCCTCATGCATTCGAGTCTAAAATGGCAAATTTCAGTTTCCTGGTCAGGCCAGGGAATCCTCTTACCAAGAGTCCCTATTATTTCAAACAGAGAGTGAAAGGACCACTATTAGCTAGGTCATTCTCGAGTATCTTTATAGAGACGCTTCAAACTACAAAGTCTACGGAGATATTTGGCTAAAGGGAATACTCTCTGATTCTATCATCGATAGCATTATTTTCACTTTTGGACGCTTGCCTGTTTTTCATCCCTGAATTTGTCGGCACACCTCCCCTAACAGGCTGTTGAAATTCCCTTTTCTGGCACCCCATGGCATACTTGCCGTGGGGGTGCCCAATGCGCGGGAATGAAGAGAAACAGATAGATGCGTTCAGCTATATGAGCATGGAAGACCGAATTCCCGCCAAGCATCCGATTCGGCCTTTCAAGGCAATGGTGAACGAGATCCTTCGAGACATGGATGCCGCCCTGGACTCGCTGTATGCGGAATCCGGTCGCCCTTCCATAGCACCAGAATACCTGCTTCGTGTCGGGTAGCGCGATTTTTTCTCAGGGTTGAGGTTTTTCTCCCGATTTCTTGAGTAGCAAGAAGCAGGGGGAAAAGATAAGGAGAGCGGGAACAAAGGTGTGACTACCTCCCGCTCTCCTGTCGAAAAACCTTATCGTC
>JANYKC010000017.1 GCA_025358255.1 Spirochaetaceae bacterium | reverse complement strand
CCCGGCGCGGCATCGATGCCGCAGGCGGCGTCGATCAGCGCGGACCATGCCTCGTACTCGAGGCCGCCCGTGAAGATGGCCGTCTTGACCGGTGTCCGCATCGCGGACTGGTTGAAGAACACGACCTTGCCGATCTCGTCGGGGGCGAATCCGTAGGTTTCCTGCGGGTGCATCACGACGCACCAGCTCCCTGTGGAATCGAGGACGAAATCGCCGCTTCCCTGCTTTGCGAGGTAGGGGAGGAGGGAGGCGTTCGAATCGTGGATCCCCATGGCCAGGACGACATCCGGTCCAAGGCCGGTGCGCTTGGCGATCCCGGGAGCTATCTTCCCGAGGACATCCCAGGATTCCCGGAGGTCGGCGCTTATCATCCTGTCCACGCCCAGCTTCCGCGCTACCTCGGAGGGCTTGCCCGCCACAAAGTCCCAGAGGTAGGTGTGGCAGCCCACATAGGTGGCTTCCGCGCCGGCCTTGCCGGTCAGGCGATAGCCCCAATACTGTGGATAATTGAGGACGAGCCGCGTGCGCGAGAACTCCGCGGGAAAGCGCTCGCGCAGGAAGAGAAGGCCTTTGGAAGGGTTGATGAGGGCCTTGAAGGCCGGTGTCCCGGTGATCGCCTGGAGCTCGCCCGGGTCGCCAGCGAGGCTGTAGAAGCGCTCGTGGAAATCGTCGCCCGGCTCGTGCGTATACAGGACGCAAGGCGCGCATGGCTTGCCGTCCTCCCCGACGCAGACAAGGGTCGCGCCATGGGTGGTCACCGCCATCGCCTTGATCGGGTAGACCGCGGCGAAGCCCGCCAAGGTGTCAAGGAGCCAGCTTTCGATGCCTTCGAGGTCGTGCGCCTCGATGCCATCGCCGCCGCCGGCTCCATGGACAGTGACCGGCGGAAAGACACGATAGGCGGCATCGACCTGCCTGAGGGACTCGTCGTAGATGACGAGCTTCTTGTTGGTCATGCCGACGTCGAAGACGGCGAGCGCGTATTCCATCCTCTCCTCCCCTTGCCTAGTTCAGCATGACCTGTCCGCCGGTGACGGGCAATGCCTGTCCGGTCTCATATTCCTGTTCGACCAGGTAGTAGAGGGCCCGCATGACATCGGGGCCCTCGCATCCTCGGCCCATGGGCACCTTGGCTTCGTAGAATGCCTTGACCTGTGCCACCGTGGTGGCTCCCGGAACCTTGCCCGTCTTCAGGTACTGGACGAAAAGCCCTTTCACGGGGTCGGACCACAGCGGGCCATCGAAGAAATTGCCCGGGCAGATGGCGTTCACCTTGATGCCGAACTCCACGAGCTCGAGGGCGAAGCTCTGCACGAGGCCGATGCCGCCGAATTTGGAGCCGGCATAGGCGCCGTTCCGGT
The DNA here is from genome assembly GCA_025358255.1 of Spirochaetaceae bacterium. Lineage (GTDB taxonomy): Bacteria > Spirochaetota > Spirochaetia > Treponematales > Rectinemataceae > JANYKC01. The sequence goes on along the minus strand of JANYKC010000017.1, from coordinate 32,150 downwards.
TGGAGCCGGCCAGGCCCGACTTCGAGTTTACCTGAACGATATCGCTCCTATAGCCAGGGCACGCGAGGCTCTGGGACCGCAGGAGGCGGCCTGCGTGCTTGGTCACGAGGAAAAAGCCCGTATAGTTGACGCGGGTGACCAGCTCGAAGGAGGCGGTGTCCTGCTCGAGGACGCCTCCAGCCTTGAGGATGCCCGCATTGCTCACGACAAGGTCAAGGCCGCCCGTCGCCGATGCCACGGTCTCGAAGGCTCTCCGAACGGAGTCCTCGTTCGAGACATCGATGGGGAGGCTTAGGGCGACAGTGCGTCCGGACTCCTTGTTGAGCTCATCGGCAAGCTCCTGGGCGCCTGCGGCGTTCATGTCGGCTATCCATACGAAGGCCCCGGAGGAAACCAGTCCCCTGACGATCTCCTCGCCGAAACCCTGGGCTCCGCCGGTGACAAGGGCGATCTTGCCCTCGACGACCTGGGCGCGGGATGCCGCGGAGCCGGGCTGCCTGGCTTGTGCGATCTTGGCGGCGATGGACGGCGCGCCGGCAGGATGCGTCGCGGCGGCATGGGGCCCTTCCTCCAGGAGGAGGCGGGCCTCGTCGAGGGTCGGGGCCACGGCGAAGAGCCTCGTCTTGGCCTCGTCCGTCACGGCCAGGAGGAAGGGAAGGCTCGCCGAGGCCGGGACGGCGGCGCCCAACGCGGCAAGGATGGCCGTATCGTCCCCGCCGGCGACGGCGGGGATTGGCAGCGCTACCTTGTACGCGGCCCCTGGGATGGGCGTGGAGGCAACTTCGCGCGAGGCCACCACGACGCCATGTGCCACCCCGTTGGCGTCGCCGCCAACGGCGGCCTTCGCGGCGATGGACAGGGAGAGGCCCCTGACAAGGGGCGCTATGAGTGATACGTCCAATTGTTAGCTCCTCTTGAGCGCCAGGCGCTCGAGCGTCGGGATGTCCTCGGGACAGCGCATGTCGAGGGCCTTCCCGATCCTGGCATAGGCATGCAGGCGTTCCGCGAGGGGTTGTCCCTTCCGTGGATTGTCCTTCGAGAATATGCCCTGGCCGAGGTCAAGGCCGGAGAGCTTCTCGTGGGCGATGAGGGCCCAGGTGTTGTCTATGAGGTGGCTGTTCTCCGGAGCGAGGATCTCGGGGCAATTGAAGGCTTGCCGGGATGAGTTGATGTCGACCCCGGAGATCTCCATGAAGCCGTGCCGCGCCGCCAGCGTCCGCACCCTCGCGAGCTGGGCTTTCGTGTTGCGGGGCGGCATATAGGTGACCGCCTGGAAGCCGAGCTCGACGAGGAAGGGGAAGAGCCCGTCGAGGAAGGAATCCTCGAAGCGCTCGGCCTTCTTGTCGCCCGTCGGCGATTCGCCCACGTCGCCGAGATAGGCGTAGGCGGGGATGGCGCCAACCTTGCGGGCGAAGGCCGTGGCCCTTTCGGCGGCGACGCATTCATCGCTTCCCGGCTGGATGAATACGCGGTCCAGGAAACCGGCCTTCAGGAGGCCGAGGAGGTCGTAGAGCCGGTGGGGGTTGCCGGGCGCGACGAGCCATTCGCCCACCCGCGGCGGCGCCTCGATGTGGAGGCAGCGGGAAAGGCCTTCGATGAGGGCCTTCCCCGGCGGCCAGCGGCGCATGATCGATTGCGCCGCCGCCGCCAGCAGGTGGCGTTCCGTCACCGAGCCGCCTTCATCGGCCTTGGAGAGGGGGAGGACGTCCTGTTCATAATTGATTGGGTCGAGTCCGGCCTCGACGAGGAGGCCGGAGATGGCGGCCGTCATCTTGCGGTTGCGCAAGCCCCGGGCGCGGGCAAGGGGCGCGATGAACTCAGCCGCCATGGGGATGGCCGGCCTTGGGAGACCCTGGATGGTCATGTAGGCGATGCCCAGGGAGTCGGGGTTGTTGAGCTTGCGGTCGGCGAAGGGCGTGTCCAGGAGCGACACGCGGAGCTCGAAGCCGACCGTGGAGCCAATGCCCAGGATGGCGCAGGCTCCCAGCATCTCCTGCGCGGCCCCGACCGAATCATGGTCGACGGAGCCTGCCGCCGATAGGCCGGCCTCCCGGGCGCGCCAGGCGGCCATCGAGGGCGTATGGGGGCTGAAGGAGTAGATCGTATGGACGTGGTTGTTCACCTCTCCCGTCGCGGCGGGGACCGCGGAGCCGCCCGGGGCCAGCGTCGGGTCTTCCCTGACGAGGGCGGCAAGGGCCGCGAGGCGCTCCTCCCTGGAGGCGGCGAAGTTGCCCGCGTCGCTGAGGCGGTCGGTCATCGCCTGGGCCTCTAGACGCCGAGGCGCGCGCGGCGCGCCAGTTCGAGGGCCGACTGGTTGGTCTTCACGACACGGCCCTTGAGCGGCAGGATGCGCTCGTGGACTGCGTCGATTATCCAGTCGACCTGGGGGAAGTATAGCTCCTCCATCTCCGCGGCCGGCGTTATCCAGTTGCGGCTCCCGACCACGGCCACGGGGGCGTCGAGGCGGTCGAAGGCGAGGGTCTGCACGTTGGACGCCACCGTGTGCAGGAAGGATCCCCGTTCCGCCGCGTCGCTTGCCAGGAGGAGGCGTCCGGTCTTGGACACCGACTCCACAAGCACCGAGTAATCCAGGGGCGCGATGAAGCGCAGGTCCACGACCTCAGTCGAGATCCCGTACTCCGCCTCAAGGACCTTGGCCGCGTCGAGGGCGCGGTAAAGCGTGGCGCCGAGCGTGGCGATCGTGAGGTCCTTGCCCTTCCGGCGCAGGGCGGGCTGACCCTCCGGCACTTCGTAGTAGCCCTCGGGGACGCCGCCCTTCTCGAACTGCTCGCCCACATCGTAGAGGAGCTGGCTTTCGAAGAAGACGACGGGGTCGGTGCCGCGCAGGGCCAGGTTGAGCATCCCCTTCGCGTCGTAGGGCGTGGCGGGGAAATAGGCCTTGAGGCCTGGGACATGGGCCACGATGGCCGACCAGTCCTGTGAGTGCTGGGCGCCGTACTTGTTGCCGACGGAGACCCGCATCACCAGCGGCATCTTGAGGAGGCCGGCCGACATGGACTGCCACTTCGAGGCCTGGTTGAGGATCTCGTCCCCGGCCCGCCCGAGGAAATCGCAGTACATGAGCTCCACCACCGCCCGTCCGCCGGCCATCGCATAGCCGACGCCGGAGCCGATGATGGCCCCTTCCGAGATGGGGCTGTTGAAGAGGCGGTTGTAGGGGAGGAGCTCGGTGAGGCCGCGGTAGACGGCGAAGGCGCCGCCCCAGTCCCGGTTCTCCTCGCCCCATGCGGCCATGGTCGGGTCGACGGAGAAGCGGTGGGCCATGGCTTCGAAGAGCGCGTCACGGTACTGGTAGAGCTTGTTCTTCGGCACGGCCTTGCCGTCGGCGTCATAGGCGTAGCGCGACTTGCCGGCGAGGGCCTTCACATGGGCGTTCTCCGCGAGGGGCTGGGAAAGGACGGGTTTCCTCGCCTTGCCTTCTGGGGTCGAGTCGTCAAGGCGCTCGACCTTGCCGTTGGAGAGCATTACTGACTCGACGAAGGCGCCCGTGGCCCGCGGACAAACGGAGTCGTCCACGGCGAGGCGGACCACCGCCGCGAGCTTCTCCCCGATGCGCTCCCGCGCCTGCGCGAGCCTGTCCTCGGTCGCGGCTCCGTTCTTCACCAGGTAGCGGCCGTAATCCTCGATCGCGTCCGCGCTCTGCCAGAGCTTGATCTCCTCCGGGGTGCGGTAGCTCGAGGCGTCCGAGGGCGAATGTCCGGAGATGCGGTAGGTCAGGACGTCGAGGAGGGCAGGGCCGCGGCCGGCGAGGAGGATCTCCTTCTTGCGGGCGACCGCATCGGCGACGGCGAGGGGATCGTAGCCGTCCACGCGCTCGGCGTGCATGTTCTCGGGATTCACCCCCGCGCCGACGCGGGCCAGGACCTTGTAGCCCATGGTCTCGCCATTGGTCTGGCCGCCCATCCCGTAGTGGTTGTTGAAGAAGTTGAAGAGCACGGGCGGGGCGCCGCCCGAGGCCTTGGGCCAGAGCTCCCGGTACTGGTCCATCGCGGCCATGCACATGGCCTCCCAGACCGGTCCGCAGCCCATGGAGGCGTCGCCGATGTTGGCGATGACGATGCCGGGCTTCCCGTTGATGCGCTTGTAGAGCGCCGCCCCGACGGCTATGTCAGCGGAGCCGCCGACGATGGCGTTGTTCGGCATCGAGCCGAAGGGCGTGAAGTAGGCGTGCATCGAGCCGCCCAGCCCCCGGTTGAAGCCGGCCTTGCGGGCGAAGATCTCGGCGAGGGTGCCAAAGAGGACAAAGTTCTCGGCGAGGTCCTTCACGTCCGTATAGGGCACGCGCTCGGCGATGCCGAGGGTCTCGCCGCCGAGGAAGGACTTCATGATCGCCTCAAGGCGGGCCTCGTCGAGGGTGAGGATGGCCGAATAGCACTTGGCGAGGATCTCGCCGTGGCTGCGGTGGGAACCGAAGATGAAGTCATCGACTCCCAGCGCCGCGCTCTGGCCCACCGCGGCCGCCTCCTGGCCTATCGAGAGGTGGGCAGGGCCCTTGTGGTTGTACTCGATCCCCTTCCACGACCCCTGGGTCTTGAAAGAGTTCAGCATTGTCTCGAATTCGCGGATTGTGGCCATGTCGTACCACATGCGCCAGAGGCGGTCCTCTCCCCACCGCGCCCCTTCCTTCTTGAAGTCGCGCTTGTACTGGTTTACGGGGATGGGGGCGATCTCGAGCTGTCCGCGCTCACGGACCTTGGCGGGATCGACGATGATGGATTTTGGCATATTGCGTCTCCTATCTTTGGCGTTATCTGATTTCCCAGGCGGCGTCACGGATGAGTTCGTAGACCGAGGGGTGGGGGAAGACGAGGGCGCGCACGTCCTCGACCCGGAGTTCCTGTTCAATGAGGGCCGCGCCGCCCCAGATGGCCTCCGAGGCGTAGGGTCCGACGGCGTGGAGGCCGAGGATCCTGCCGGTCGCCGCCTCGGCGATGAGCTTGACGGCTCCCTGCGCGGCGAAGCCGTTCTCGGCCGCGAAACGGCCAGACAGCCTTAGGGGCAATTGGGACTTTTTCACCGCCATGCCGCGGGACGCCGCTTCCTGTTCGGTCATGCCGACGCCGGCGGCCTCGGGGATCGAGTAGACGGCCCAGGGGATGGCGCCGTAGCGCATGACCTCGAGGCCGCGTTCCTTCCCTTCCATGCCTGCCAGCATGTCGCAGACCGCCACCTCGGCCATGCGGTAGGCCGAGTGGGCAAGGAGGCTCCTTCCCGTGACATCCCCGGCGGCCCAGACCCAGGGGAGGTTCGTGCGCATGCGCTCGTCCACGACGACACCCTTGGGTCCGGCGTCGAGGCCGACGCGTTCCGCGCCGAAACCGGTGACATTGGGACGCCGCCCCACGGCCATGAGGACAAGGTCGGCCTCGACGGCCTCTTTCGTGCCATCCTTGGCCGCATAACGCACTGTAGCGCCGCCGGCGGCTCCGTCGATGGATTCGACCTTGCAGCCGAGCTTCCACTTTACTTGCCTGAGGGCGCGGCGCAGGACGGGCGCCTGCTCGGCGTCCATGAAGGGAACGATCTCGTCCAGCATCTCGACCACCGTGACCTCGCAGCCAAGGGCCGCGAAGAGGCTCGCGAACTCCACCCCGATGACGCCCCCGCCGATCACGCACAGGCGTTTCGGCACGGCCGCCGCCTCGAGGAGCCCTGTCGAATCGACGACCAGGGGATTGCCCTTGGCGCCGGGGACGGGTGGCATCGCGGGGGAGGAACCCGTGGCCACGAGGACCGCCCCGCATTCCTCGGTGCGGGCTTCCCCGCCAGAGGGCATGACGCGCACGCGGCCCGCGGACTCGATTTCCGCGCTCCCCTCGACCACCTCGACCTTGAAGCGCTTCATCTGCGCGGCTATCCCGGCGCGGAGCTTCTCGACGACCTCCCGTTTCCATGCGGACATGGCGGCCCAGTCATAGCTCACCTTCTCCGAGGTCACGCCGAACTTCCCGCACTCGAGGGCATGGACATAGTGCTTGGCGGAATTGAGGAGGGTCTTGGTGGGTATGCAGCCCACATTGAGGCAGGTGCCTCCGAGGAAGGCCTTCTCGACGAGGAGGACCTTCTTGCCGGCGTGGCCGAGCCGCTCGGCAGCGAGGTATCCGGCTGGACCGCCACCAATTATGACGACATCGTACATCCTGTCCTCCTTATTTCGCGAGCCAGAGGTCGATGCCGGCAAGGGCTTCAGACAGCGCCTTGAGAAACCTCGCCGCGGGGGCGCCGTCTATCACCTGGTGGTTGGCGGTGAGCGAGATCCCGAGGCGTGGCTCGAAGGAGACCACGCCACCGCCGCCGCTTGCGGCGGTGATGCCTGCGGCGGCGATGCCCGCGGCATCCTCGACCATCACGGGCCTCAGGGTGATGTTGTCCACGCCCAGGATGGCCACCTCGGGCGCGTTGAGGACGGGTGTGAAGCTTTCGATCCCGAGGGATCCGAGGTTGGTGACCGTGAAGGTCGATCCCGACAGCTCGTCCGGCAGGATCCTGTTTTCGAGGCAGGCCACCGCGAGGCGCTTGGCTTCGGCCGAGATCTGGGCGAGGCTAAGGAGGTCGGCGTTCCGGATCACCGGCACCATGAGGCCCCGCGGGCTGTCCACCGCCATTCCGAGGTGGACCCGCTCGAAGGTCCGCAAGCTGTCTCCGAGCATGTGGGCGTTGAACTGCGGCATCGCCACGAGGACGCGCGACACGGCGAAGAGGACCAGGTCGTTCAGCGTGACCTTCGACAGGCCAAGCGCCTCCGGGGCAGCCTTCATGCGGGCGCGCAGTTCCAGGAGCCTGCCCGCGGGCGCGGAAGCGTTGTAAGTGAGCTGGGCAGTCGTCGACAGGGACTCGAGCATGCGGTCGGCGATGATCTTGCGGATGCCCTTGATCGGCGTGTCGACATGGCCGCCCGGGAAGACCTTGCCCATCGCAAGGCCAGCCGTCCCTGCGGTCGGCCCCGCCGGCGCGCCGCTGGCGAAGTCGCCCGTGACGATGCGTCCACCAAGGCCACTGCCGCCCGAGGGGAGGGGCGCTCCTGCCTTCGCCGCGGCGAGGGCCGCCGCGGAGAGGGGCGGCCTTGCCTCGAGGGCATCGCTGACATCCCTTTCGATGACGCGCCCGCCTGGGCCCGAACCGGTCAGGAGGGTCGCGTCGATGGCCTTGTCGGCCGCAAGGGATCGGGCCCGGGGCGATACGCCCGGCAAGAGTCCCTGTGAAGTTCCCGGGGATACGCCCGCGGCGGCGGCGGATTCGGAAGCGGGGGCGATGTTCGGCGTACCCGGGGTCGCCGGAGCCGCGGACCCGGCAGCGGTCCGCCAGTCCTCTCCCGCGGCGCCGATCACGGCGATGGGCGAAAGGACGGGCACGTCGTCCCCTTCGGCCACGAGGAGCTTGAGGACGACGCCCGCGACACCCGCGGGAACCTCGAAAGCGGCCTTGTCGGTCTCGACTTCACAGATGATGTCCTCGGCGCCGACGGACTTGCCTTCCGCCAGCCTCCAGCGCGTGAGGGTGCAGGATTCCACGGTATTGCCCTGCCTGGGCATGACGAGCACATTAGCCACGCGAACCTCCTTGTCCTTTCTATACGAGCATCAGGTCCACCGACGCCGCGCGGAGCTCATCCGCTGCCGCGTCGGGAAGGTCCCTGTCCATGATAACCATGTCAAATCCGGCGAGGGGCAATACGCTCACGAAGCCGGCTTTTCCATATTTGGAGGAATCGGCCACGAGGACCGAGGTGTCCGCCCGGGCGACCATCGCCTTCACGATCTCGGCGCCTTCGACGAGATGGGTCGTGGCGCCCCTCTCAAGGGTAAAGCCATCGGTGCCGACAAAGGCCAGCCGGACATTGAGCCTTTCGATGGCGGCGAGGGCGATCGGGCCGACCATGGATTCGGTGAGGCGGCGGAACTCCCCCCCGGTCACCGTGATGTCCAGGGCCGGGTTTTGCCGCGCATAGGCGAGGGCGAGGGTGGAGTTGGTCACGATATGGAGGTCTCGCCTCCCCGTGAGGTAGCGCAGGATGAGGGCCGTCGTCGTCCCGGCCTCTATCATGATCCGGTCCCCATCCAGGACGAGGTCGGCGGCGGCCCTGGCGATCCGGCATTTTTCCTCGACACGCTCGCGCTGTCGATCCAAAATGCTTTTATGGTAGGAGAGGCTGGCACCGCCGCGGGAACGGGCCAGGAAGCCCTTGTCCTCAAGCGATTTGAGGTCGCCGCGGATGGTGACGGTCGAGACGCCCAAGGTTTCCGAGAGGGTGGACACCGAGATTGCTCCATCGCTGGCGAGGAACTCAAGGATGGCACGTTCCCTCTCCGACAGACCTTCGTTCACGGGCCCTCCTTGGCGCAGGCTTTCAAAACACTTTCAATTCTATTACGATATGCTTTCGCTGGCAAGTGCCTAGTATAACAAATAATCTTTTATCGAAAGCAATACGAAAGCCCTGTTCAGCATCCAGAGGACAAAGCCGACTATGTTTATTTAACTTGACGGATATTGAAAGTTGGTGGATGATCCGAATACACCCGGTAAACGTTTACAAATCAACTTTGTGCACGGGAAAGCGTTGCTGCTTCGATGTTCCGGATAGGGTAAACGTTTGCCAGACTTTGATATGGAGCTTCGAATGCTCATTGGCGTCGCACCTTGCATCAGCCCAGAACTCCTCATGTTCCTTGACAGAATGGGGCATGGAGACGAAATCGTCCTTGCGGATGCTTTCTTCCCCGGAGACAGCTGCAACAGCCGGGTTGTCCGCGCCGACGGCATCAGGATCCCCGAACTCCTCGACGGCATCCTCGCCCTCATGAACCTCGACAGCTACGTGCCCGCACCCGTGGCCATGATGGCCCCCGTGCCGGGGGACGAGCTCGACCCCCGCGTGGAGGTCTCCTACCGGGCTGCCATCGACCTGCATTGGCCCCGCACGCCGCCCATCGAGCGGGTCGAGCGTTTCGCATTCTATGAAAGGGCCAGGAAGGCCTTCGCTGTCGTGATGACCGGAGAGACCGTGAAGTACGGCAACGTGATCCTGAAAAAGGGAGTGGTTCCCCTGGCCCGATAGCGGTGGGACCGCCTTTGCATTTTTCGTATCGGCCGTCGCCTGGCGGGGGCCGCATTGTCCATTTGAAGGAGAGCGCTTATGAAGAAACTGCTCGTTCTCGTCCTCGCCCTCGCCGTCCTCGCCGGCATGGGTTTCGCGCAGGCCAAGCCTGTCATCGGTGCCCTCATCCGCAACCTGGATGAGCAATTCGTCGCCGACTACGCGGCCAACCTGAAGAGCCTCGCCGCCAAGGCCGGTGTCGAGCTCAAGCTCCTTGACTCCCGCTCCGACCAGGCCACCCAGCTCGACCAGTTGAACACCCTCCTCACCCAGGGCGTGAAGTACTTCGTGATCGTCCCGAACCAGACCGAAGCCACCGAGCAGATGGCCAAGGCCATCGCCGCCAAGGGGGGCGGAGCCGCCTTCTCCAACATCCAGCCCTCGGTCGCGGCGCTTAAGGTGAGCAAGAACTTCTTCCTCGCCTCCAGCCCCGAGTCCGTGGCCGGCACCATCCAGGCCGACATCATCGACAACTACTTCAAGAAGAACCCCGGCAAGCTCGCCCCCGGCAAGACCATCAACGCCCTCTTCCTCCTCGGCCAGCTTGGCCACCCCGCCCAGAAGTACCGCACCGAGGCCGTCAAGGCCGGCCTCATCGCCAAGGGCTACAAGCTCAACGTGATCGCCGAGGACACCGCCAACTGGAAGCCGGACGAGGCCCAGCAGAAGATGGACGCCTGGATCGCCGCCTATAACGGCAAGTTCAACATCGTCATCACCAACAACGACGGCATGGCCCTCGGCGCCGTCGAGTCCCTCCTCACCGCGAAGTACACCAAGGCCGATGCCGCCGACGGCACCATCCTCAAGGTCCCCGTCCTCGGCGTCGACGCAACCCAGGTCGCCCTCAAGTCCATGAGCGAGAATAAGCTCTATGCCACGGTCCTGCAGAGCGCCAAGGGCCAGTCGGGAACCGCCTTCGCCCTCGCCCTCGCCATGGCCAACGGCACCTACAAGCCCGGCTTCGTGGCTGACGGCATCAAGCCCGAGACCAAGCCCGGCGCCGAGGCTCCCGCCAACGACGCTTCCGTGATCGGCCAGTGCTACCTCGTCCCCTTCGAGGCCGTGACCAAGGACAACTACAAGTCCTACATGACCAAGTAAGAGAAGAAGGAATGGAAACCACGGAGGCACGGAGCTAAAAGAGAGGGAAGGAAAAGGTTTAGGGAATGAAATAAGAGAGGGCATCATCCCCCTTTATGTTTTTTGATTCCCTTCCTTCCCATCGTCTCCGTGTCTCCGTGCCTCCGTGGTCGATTCCTCTTAATCACTCCCGGAGGGTTTTCGATGGCGGATGACAGGGCCGAGTACGTCCTCGAGATGCTGGGCATCTACAAGAGCTTTCCCGGTGTCCAGGCCCTGGACGACGTGAGCCTGCACGTCAGGCCCGGCAAGGTCCATGCCCTCATGGGCGAGAACGGCGCGGGCAAGTCCACCCTCATGAAATGCCTCTTCGGCATCTACCGGGAAGACGGGGGAGAGATAATCCTCAAAGGACGGCTGGCCAAGTTCCACAGCGCAAAGGACGCCCTCGAGGCGGGCGTCTCGATGATCCACCAGGAGCTGTCGAACGTCCCCGAGCGCTCGGTGCGGGAGAACATCTGGCTTGGCCGGGAGCCCCTCCACCGTTTCGGTCCCATCACCTTCCTGAACCATGGCAAGATGCACCGCGACACGGCCGCGCTCATGAAGCGGCTCGAGATGAACATCGATCCCGCGGACCGTATGGGCGGCCTCTCCATCTCGAAGCAGCAAGCCTGCGAGATCGCGAAGGCCGTCTCCTATGAAGCGTCGATCGTCGTGATGGACGAGCCGAGCTCCTCGCTCACGGAGACCGAGACCGAGCATCTCTTCCGCATCATCCGCGACCTCACCGCCCGCGGCGTGGCTGTCATCTACATCTCCCACAAGATGAGCGAGATATTTCAGATCGCCGACGATGTCTCCGTCATGCGCGACGGGAAGATGCTCGGGACCTGGCCGGCTTCGGAGCTCGACGAGGACAAGCTCATCAAGCTCATGGTGGGGCGCGACAACACCCAGCGGTTCCCCACGGTCGATTCCGAGATCGGCGAGCTGCGGCTCGAGGTCCGCGGCCTCACGTCCGCCGAGTCGCGCTCCTTCAAGGACGTCTCCTTCGACCTCCGCCGAGGCGAGATACTCGGGATCGGGGGACTCGTGGGCGCTCAGCGGACCGAACTGGTGGAAGCCATCTTCGGACTGCGGAAGACCTCCTGTGGCGAGATCCTCGTCAACGGCAAGCGCGCGGTGATCCGCTCGCCCCGCGATGCCATACGCCATGGCATAGGCCTCATCACGGAGGACAGGCGCGGCTCGGGGATCTTTCCCCTGCTCTCGGTCACGGAGAACACCGCCGTCGCCTCCCTGGGCAGCTACATCAGGGGCGGCCTCCTCCTCGAGCACCGACGCATCGAGGCCGAGGCGCGGCGCTTCAACGAGCAATTGCGGACCAAGACACCCTCGATGTGGACGCAGATCCAGAACCTCTCCGGAGGCAACCAGCAAAAGGTCCTCGTCAGCCGCTGGCTCATGACCCTCCCGGAGATCCTCATCATGGACGAGCCGACCCGGGGCATCGACGTGGGAGCGAAATTCGAGATCTACACGATCATGGCCGAGCTGGCCAGGAACGGCAAATCAATAATAATGGTCTCTTCGGAGATGCACGAACTCCTGGGCATGTCCCATCGCGTCATGGTCCTCTGCGCAGGGCGGCATACGGGAACGCTCGAAGGGCCTGAGGCAAGCCAGGAAAACGTCATGCGTCTCGCAACGCAATTCGAGTAAGGAGCCATCGATGGCCGCAAACGCAGTCGGCGCCCTCGCCCGCAAGAAAGGCATCGCCGCCTTCCTGGGCAAGAACACCAATCTCGTCACTTTTGTCGTGCTCGCCACCATCCTCGGCGTCATGACGCGGGGCCGCTCCTTCGAGTGGCCTTCGGTGCGCAACCTCATGATAGCGGAGTCCGTCCGCGCCTTCGCCGCCCTTGGCGTCGGCATGATCATCATCACGAGGGGCATCGACCTCTCGATCGGCTACGTGGTCTGCCTTGTGGCGAGCGTCTCCGCATCCTTCGCCCAGACCCCGGACTACATGGCGGCCCTCTATCCGGGCATGGACTTCCCGATCTACCTGCCCTTCATCGCCGGCATCCTCACGGGCGGCCTCTTCGGCTTCTTCAACGGCGTCCTCGTCGCCTACGGCAAGTTGCCCGCCTTCATCGCGACCTTGGGCACGATGTCCATCGCGCGCGGCGCCCAGCTCATCTACACGAAGGCCGCCGTCGTGGGAAGCGTCAAGGACGCCTACAAGGTCCTCGCGCAGGGTTCCGTCGGCCCGATCCCGAACCTCGCCCTCTATGTCGTGGTCGCGGCGGCAATCGTCTGGTTCCTCCTTCGGCACACAAGGCGGGGGACCAACTTCTACGCGATCGGCGGCAACCCCGTCGCGGCGCGCGTGTCGGGCATCAATGTCGAGAAAGAGCTCGTCGTGGTCTACACCTTCGCGGGCCTCCTGTATGGCATCGCGGGCTGCCTCCTCTCCGGGCGCCTGGGGCTCGCCAACGCCCTCACCGCGAACGGCATGGAGCTGGACGCGATAGCGGCCGTCACGGTGGGCGGAATCTCCCAGGCCGGCGGCGTGGGCACCGTAGGCGGCATGATCATCGGCGTCCTGACCCTGGGCATCATCAACTATGGGATGACCTACCTTGGGGTGGACTCCTATTACCAGCTCCTCGTGAAGGGTTTCATCATCCTCGTGGCCGTCTACTTCTATATCCGGAAATATTCCCAGCGATGAAACCGCGATCGGCAACAATCCATGACGTCGCCAGGGTGGCCGGTGTCTCCACGGCGAGCGTCTCGCGCGTCGTGAGCGGCGACCGCCCGGTCCAGGACGAGACCGCGGCCAGGGTCAGGGCGGCCATCGAGCAACTCGGCTACAAGGCCAACCTGGTGGCGCGGAGCCTCAAGACCCGCGCGACGAACACCATCGGCATCGTGGCGCCAATCCTGGCAAGCGATTTTTTCATGCTGCTCGCGGAGAGCATGGACCGCGAGCTGACCGCCAACGGCTACAGCCTCATCGTCTGCTCCTCGACGGAAAGCGAGGTCGAGGAGGCCAAGAGGCTGACCCTCCTCTCCGACCGGCTGGTCGACGGCATCGTGATGATTCCCACGAGCGACCACTGCCCCCATGTCGGCGCGATCCAGGCCCGAGGCATACCCGTCGTCTTCATCGACCGGCTTGCCTTGGACGTCGACGCCGACGCCGTCCTCGTCGACAATGAGGGCGGGGCCCGCGAGGCGACCGAGGCACTCATCGCCGATGGCTTTAGGCGCATCGGCTTCCTGGGCGCTGACCCCGATGTGCTGACGGCCCGAGAGCGCTACGCGGGCTATCGGGCCGCGATGGAGGGCGCCGGCCTTGCCGTCGAGGACCGGTTCACGAGCTTCGGAAAGCTCGACCACATCGAATCGGGCTATCGCGCCATGGAGTCCATGCTTGCGCAGCCAGGCGCCCCGGAGGCCTGGTTCATCGTCAACGCGGACAACCAGATCGGCGCCACCAATTACCTCATGACGGCCGGGCGCGCGCATCGCGGCCGGGTGGTCTTCGCTTCCTTCGACGAGATGCCCTATTCGCCCCTCCTGCAGTTCTGCCGCTATTCAGTCTCCCAGCCCATTGCCGAGATGGGCGGACTCGCCGCAAGGATACTCCTTGACAGGATCAACCGCGGCGGCGCGGGGAAAGCGGAGATCGCAAGGCTCAAGACCACCCTCATACGCCACTGAGAGTGCCCTTCACCGCCTCCCGCGCCGGGAGAAAAAAAGGCCGCCCCGATGCCAGGACGGCCTTTGAGCTGCCTCGTGGACTTGGGATCAAGCGCTCTTGGCGCAGATGGCCGCGGCGGCCTCCGCGGCGCTCGCCGCGTCGGGGGCATAGACGTCGGCGCCGATGGACTTGCAGAAGGAGTCGGTGACAGGCGCGCCGCCGACCATGATCGTCAGCTTGTCGCGGACGCCTCCGGACTTGAGGGCCTCGACGACGCCCTTCATCTCGTTCATCGTGGTCGTGAGGAGGGCCGAGCAGCAGATGATGTCGGCATGGTGCTCCTTGGCAGCCGCGACGAATTTGTCGCTCGGGACGTCTACGCCGAGGTCATGGACGAGCATGCCCTTGCCTTCCATCATCATCTTGACGAGGTTCTTGCCGATGTCGTGGAGGTCGCCCTTCACGGTGCCGATGACGACAATGCCCTTGGCCTTCACCCCCGACGAGATGAGGAGGGGCTTCAAGGGGACGAGGCCGGCGTTCATCGCCCGGGCGGCGATGAGGACTTCAGGGACGTAGACCTCATTGCGCTTGAACTTGCCTCCGATGATCCCCATTCCGGCCATCAGGCCTTCCTCGAGGATGGTCTTGGCATCCAAGCCCTCGGCGATGGCCTTCTCGACGGCTGCCTTCACTTCGTTCGCGCGGCCCTTCTGGAGAAGGGCGGAAATATCTTCAAGCGTGGACATCGGTTCCTCCTTGCGAAGCGGTTTTTTCCTTCCGCTCCCCGAAGTGTATACCAATGGCAGGGGCAGTCTAGGAATGTTTTGCTTCTTTTTGTCAATAGTTGCGCAGGAGCGGAACCTTGCTGACCCGGCAACATAACATCGGGTGCTCGCCCAAGATTCTGGCCCGTCGCCACGGGTCAGAATCTTGGGCCCAAGCCAATGTTTGGCTGCCGGGTCAGTAATCCCCGTGGATTTCCTCGTTGCGCAGGTCGCGGCCTGGAATGCGGCCCGCCGATTCCCTGAAACGCCCGGGCGACTGTCCCACCAGTTTCTTGAAGACCTTCGTGAAATAGCTCTGGTCCTCGTAGCCCAGGATGCCCGCGATCTCCACGAGGGGCGTGTCGGTCGTGCGCAGCAGCACCTTGCCACGGTCTATCCTGACCTTGTTCAGGTAGGCGGTGAAGCGGCACTTCATCTCCTCGTTCCAGATCTTGGAGAAGTAGGTGGGGGAGAGCGAGACCGCGTCGGCCACCTCGTCCAGGGTGATGGCCTCGGCGAAACGCGAGTTGATGTGGCGCAAGGCCTTCATCATGACATCGGCGTGCTTCACGTCCTGGAGGTTGAAGACGAGGTCGGTGAAACGGACCATGACGCGGGAAAGCCAATGTGCTATGTCATCGACGCTCCGTATCTTCTGGATCTGGTTGAGATAGGTGAAATCGAGGTCGAAGATGCGCTCAATGTCCGCGCCACCGTCCAGGGCGGCGCGCGAGAGGAGGACGACGAGTTCGAGGGCCCTTGCGCGGATGACCGCGGGGTTCTGCCCGCTCGAGAAGAAGATGTGGCCGAGGATCTCGTTGAGAAGGCGCTGGGACTCCGCCTTGCTTCCGCGCGAGATGGCGTTGAGGAGCTCCCTCTCCTTCTCGATGGGGTAGGAGGCTGTCTTGGGTTCGCGGTCGCCCTTGAGCTCCTGGATGCGCTCGGAGATGCGCGATTGCTGCTCCTCCCGCTGGCGCGCCGCCTCGAGCCTCGCCGGCATGGCTCCGCCGGATACGGCCGCGAGGTCGGCTAGGAGCTCGGCGAGGCTTGTGGAACGTCGGGGGGAGATCGTGGGCAGGCCTTCCAGCAAGGCGCGCGCCTCCTCCTCACGGCCCGGTGGGAGGCGGCCGGATGCCCTGAGGTCGGCCAGGATCTCGGCGCTGTCCACGACCATGACGGGCCCGCCGACAAAGGCCGCGCGCAGGGCCCCATCGGCCATTATCGGCGCCACCCAGAAGAGGAGGGAATGCCCGCACATGTGGATGTATTTCCCGCCGAAGCGCTCGGCCTGGTAGGCTCCGTAGAGCTGTCCGCGCAGCTCCGCCTCGGCCTCCTCCTTGCCAAGGAGGGCGCACAGGGGGCAGGCGCCATCGAGTGGGCCAGAGGGTGGCCTCGCGTCACCCGACGGGTCCACCACGCCGAGGACAAGGCCCTCGTCGTCCATGAGGAAGCCCACGATGCCTGCGGCCCTGCAATAGTGCTCGAGCCTGCGGAGGGCAGCGACCGCGTCAAGGCCGTCTGATACCGCTGTGAGGTCGCTCATGTCGCCCCCGGGAACATCATCCGCTCGATGTAGGCATCGTTGAAGGCGGGTTCCGAGGAGAGCTCGACATAGGTGCACAGCCCGCGCACGGCGTCGCAGGCTTCCAGGCGGGCGCGCGAGAGGCATGCGCCCACTGCCCCCGCGCCCGAGGTGTTCCCCGCGACCACGACCTTGGACTCGAGCTCGCGCATGAGGAGGCCGGCCCTTACCGCGCTGCGCACATCGAGGAAGCTGCCGAAGCCACCTGCCAGGAAGACCCGGTCCACCTCGCCGGCCGACTTGCCCGCGCGCGCCAAAAGGACGTCGATCCCAGCAGCTATGGCCGCCACGGCGAGCTGGAGGCTCCGCACATCGGCCTGGGTGAGGTGGACGCCGCCGCCTATCGCGATGCGTGGACTGCCCTCCACCTCGGTGCGGAGGGCGGCGAAACCCGGTCCAAGCGCGGCGGCCTCCTGTGCGTCGACGATGCGGCCCGTGTCCTCGACGAGCCCCGACTCGAGGCATGCGGCCAGGGCATCGAGGACACCGGAGCCGCAGAGTCCCCGCGCCGGCAGGCCGCCGATGGTCGAATGGGCGAAGTGGCCGCCGTCGATCCAGACGGAATCGATCGCGCCCGCGACGCCGCCCATGCCCATCGAGAGGCCCGCGCCTTCGAAGGCCGGACCGGCGGCGGTGGCGCAACAGAGGATGCCACAGGAGCCGCCAAGGGCCAGTTCGCCATTGGTGCCTATGTCGAGGAGGAGGCTGCATTCGTCGCGCTCCGCCATCCCGAGGGCCGCGATGCCCGAGACGATGTCGGCTCCGACATAGGCCGAGATCCCGGGGAGGAGGAATGCGACGCAGCTTGCCGGGAGGTCCAGGCCAAGGTCCCGCGCACCGAGGCTTTGCCTCGAGGTGAAGGCAGGGGTGAAGGGCGCGCTGGCGATGGCCGCAGGCGGGATGCCCCCCAGGAGATGGAGCATGGTCGTGTTGCCGGCGATCGCCACGCACAGGAGGTCCTCGGGGCTTGCACCCGCTGCGTCGAGGAGGGAGGCGGCCATGCCGGAAAGCTGGGCCGCGATGCGCGAGCGGAGGTCCTCGAGCCCGCCGTCCCTCTCCATGGTCGCCGCGATGCGCGATATCACATCGGCGCCGAAGTCGCGCTGCGCGTTGAGGGCCGATCTCCTGTCCGGAACCCCTCCCGTCTCGAGGTCGACGAGGTAGGCGACCACGGTCGTGGTGCCGATGTCCACTCCGAGCCCGAAGCAGGGCCTCGCGTCGCGGGCCGGCGCGACCGACATGATTTTCCCCTCCCACAGCACCACGTCCAGGAGGGCGGCCGCGGCGCCGTCGCCCATGCCGCGAGCGGCCTTGGCCAGCGAGGCCATCGCCGGGAAAGCGAGCGATCGCGGGACGGAAGCGCGGGGATTGCCGGGGGCGGCTTGGGCTTGAAGCGCGGCCTCCACGGCCGAAAGGAGGCGGGCCTCGTCGGAGAGCTGCTCCTCAAGGCGGGCAGGCGGAAGCTCGATGCACAGGCGCCGCAGCGGCGGATCTGGGACGAAGTCCAGCGCCGGGCCTTCGGCGATGATGGTGGCCGCGCCATGCGACGGACGCTCGAGCCGCGCTTCGCCTTCCAGCCGGGCGGCGCAGGCGAGTCGCCAGCCTTCATGGAGTTCGGCATCCGAGAGGATGCGGAGTTCGTGCCCATCGGGAGGGGAGAGGAAGCCAGAGGCCCTTACCCTGCATTTGCCGCAAAGGCCTTTGCCGCCGCAGGGCGCATCCAGGTGGGAATCGCCGGACGCGACGAGGATCTCGAGTATGGTCTTGCCCTTGGCCGCGGCAAGGCTTTGGGTCCTTTCGCCCTCGTGGATGGTCAGTAGGTCATTCATGCGCTGTGCTCCGTACCCACTGTATCCCGTGCAGGGCAGTGGAGGCAACCGCGGCGGGCGATGGGGCAATCGCAAGTAAGTCCATAAAAGGCGAAGAAACGCATAGACGGCATGGACATGCGGGTGTTCAATCGAGGCGGAGGAACCGCGGATGGCCACCCAATCGAGATACCGCCTCATAGCCTGCAACGTTTTCCAGCGTGAGCTCTGCGCCGCGATCGCGCTCACGCCCAATCTCGTCGATCCCGAATTCCTGGAGCTCGGCCTCCATGAAAAGCCCGGGACACTCAACGAGGCCCTCCAGGCCAGGATAGACCTGGCCTCCACCTTGAAGGCGCCGGGAGGGGAGGCCTATGACGCCATCCTCCTGGGATATGGCCTCTGCGGCAACGGTCTTTCGGGCATCCGCGCGCGGGAGCTCCCCCTCGTCCTTCCCCGCGCCCACGATTGCTGCACCGTTCTCCTCGGCTCTCGCGCCGAGTTCCTCGCCCGCTTCGGCCAGAACCTCAGCGCATCCTGGAGCTCTGCCGGCTACATCGAGCGGGGATCGACCTATTTCCGCGCTTCCGAGCTCGGGAAAAGCTCGGGCATAGGGGCGGAATATGCCGAACTCGTAGAAAAATACGGCGAGGAAAACGCCGCCTATATATGGGAAACCCTCCACCCGGAAGTGAAGGATACCGAACTGCGCTACATCGAGACTCCCGCGACCGCGGGCCTCGGCTATGCCGATGCCATGAAAGCGAGGGCCGAGGCCGAAGACCGCGAGTTCATCCTGATCCGGGGATCCCTGCGCCTCATTGAGGGCCTTGTCGCAGGCGCTTGGGACGAGGCGGACTATCTCGTCGTCCGTCCGGGCGAGAGGATCGAGCCCACATGGGATCACGTGAGGGTCATCGAAAGCGTGCCGGACCTCGATTGAAGCAATTGTGCGGCCGAGGGGCCAGCAAGCATTGCCATGCCGGGCGCTACTCGTACCAGGACTTGAGCTCCTTCCATTCGGCACCGAAACTTCCTGCCCAGAGCCGCCTTCCGGACTTGTCGAAGACATCGAGGTCCGGCGTCCGGAAAGCCCGCGCCTGCGGGGAAGCCGCTGGGTCTGCCCGGAGAGGGGCGAGGAGGCGGCGCATGCAGGACTCGGCCTCGGCTGCGGGGAAAGGCAGGGAGATGATGCCCAGGAGGAAGCCTGGCGATTCGGGATTGGGAAGGACGAGGGCGGCGCCGCTGCCCCTGTGGGCCTGGCCACCCACGGCAATGGCGCCATGGCCGAAGTCCACGGGAAGCGATGGAGCCAAGCGCCGCGCGAGGCTGTTGTCCTCGGGCCCTCCGATCAAGAGGAGGGAGTATCCTGCCGTGGCCGCGGGAAGGGCCTCCTTGTCCGAAAGCACCGCATATCCTCCGAGCGTCGAGCCAAAGGGCGAGCCGGGTCCAGGCCGCCAGTCGGCGGTGGCGGTCGCGATCCTTCGCAGGAGTCCCGTGCGGGCGGGACGCCGCGTGCCATAGACAATGCACATCCGGGAGCGGAAGAGGTCCCCCAAGCCTCCGCCCTCATGGGGGACCGAGGCGGATCCTCCGCCCTCCGCTTCGGCAAGGAGGGTGAAGCCGCCTCCCTCGCCCGGGGGGCAGCGACAAAGCGCGGGTGTGATGCGGCATCAAGGGTGCGCGCGCGGCCATCGATCTGGACGAGGATCCTGCCCTTTGCCGCCAGGTCGGCGCAATCCAGGGCAAGCTCGAAGGAGGCCAGGTTCTCGGTGGCGACCATGAGGTGGCGCTCATCGAGGACCTCGAGGCTGAGCGCTCCGGCCTTGACGGGATTCTCCATGTCGAGGATGGTGGCGCGCAAAGCGCTTCCGTAGCGGGCGGAGGGCGCCCGCATCTCGATCCGGCGCGGAGGGCCTGCGAGGGCATGCGGAGCCAGCCATGCGTGGAGTCTCCGCGGGTCACCGCCGGTCCAGGACTCCCAGGCGGCACCAGGTGTCTGGCCGGGGTTTTCGGCGAGTTCGGTCGACACGCCGGCCATGTCGAGGCATTGCCGCGGCCCTGTCCATCGCCGCTTACGAAGATGGAGCAGGGCTGGAGGGAGTCATCGATGGAAGAGCGATACGCGAGGCGGTATGCCCTCCCGGATCGGAGGGTGGAGGCGCCCAGCTCAATGAGTGCGGCTATGCCATCATAGCCGAGAAGGCGGCATCAAATCCTTCAAGTGAATCCGCGGTCTTCCCCTCGAGAAGGTCGGCAAGGAAGCCGAGGGAAGCCGAAGGGTCATAGCCGACCGTGGCAGGGCCAAGTGCCATGGAGGCCAGGGAAGCGCGAGCCCGGGCGGCGGCATCGCGCGCCCTGCCCGCCGCGTCCCCTATCCAGGCCTTGCCTGTCTTCGCCGACCTGAGCCTGCCCTCCATCGATACGATGACCCCTCCCTCGAAGCCTGTTGGCGGCCTGAGGGCAAAGGCCCGGCCCGGCGCAGTCCGGGCCCGCGCGAGTTCCCGGCCCCCCGGCATCGCGTGCCACCACTTCGAGGGACATGCCGCGCCCTTGCGCTGTCGAGGCGAAGGCAAGGATGCCGCGCAGGTCCTGGCCCACGGGAACGACACGTCCAAGGATTCCGACGCGAAGGCCATCAGGGACCGCGATGCCGGCCTCCCCTGCCCGGGCGAGGGGCTTGAAGGCGCGTTCGGCGAGGACCTCGCTCCCGGACACAAAGCCGTACCCTCAAGCCGGCCGACGCGGAGTCGATGAGGACAGGGCATTCGATGGGGCCATGGATCACGGTGGGGAAGGACTGCGTGGGACCTTCGCGGCCGGCCGAGTCGAAGCCCGTGATCTCGATCCTCGCGCCGTCCATGTCGCCGTCCCGGGCAAGCCAGAGCGGAGCCCACCTGCCCTGGACCACGAAGCCGCCCAGTCCCAGCTCCGCAAAGAAGCCGAGGCCGGGAGGCCCGGGGAGGCGAGGAGGAGGAGCGCAGAGGCGAGGAGCCATCCCTTCCCCCTGCCTGGCCCCTTTTCCCGTATCGTCCGCCAAGCATAGATCGGATGGGGAAGGCGCGCAATGTCGTCCCGGCCGCAAGGGCATCAGGTCCTGGCGAGCTCCGCGAGCATGGCAGGGATGATCTCGTACAGGTCGCCCACGACGGCGGCGTCCGCGAGGCGCATCATCGGCGTGTCGGGATTCTTGTCAATTGCGACGATGTAGTCGCAGGACTGCATTCCCACGAGGTGCTGTATCTGTCCGGAGATGCCGCAGGCGACATAGACCGTGGCCTGAACGGTCTGGCCGGTCTGGCCCACCTGGTGGTTGTAGGGCACCCAGCCTGAGTCCACAGCCGCCCGGCTCGCGCCCACCGCACCGCCCACCGCGTCGGCGAGCTTCCTCAGGAGCTTGAAGCCCTCGGCTCCCTTGACGCCGCGGCCCCCAGCGACGATGAAGCGGGCGTCGGAGAGATTGACCGGGTTCTCCTCGTCGTGGAAGACCTCGAGCACCGTCTTGAACGCGCCAGACTCGCCCTCGAGGAGGCCCTCGCTGATGCTCTGCCCCTTGCGCGCGGGATCGAAGTCCAGGGCGTTCATGACGCGGGGCCGGACCGTGGCCATCTGGGGCCGGTGGTTCGCCGACCTTATGGTCGCCATGATGTTGCCGCCGAAGGCCGGGCGGGTCTGGAGGAGGTCGCCGCTCTCGGGATCGATGGCGAGCCCCGTGCAGTCGGCGGTGAGGCCGCTGTTCGAGGTCACGGCGACGCGCGGGATGAGGGCACGGCCCCTCGTGGTCGCCGCGCAGACCAGGATCTCGGGCCTGTACTTGCCGATGAGGCGGACGAGGGCCGCGGCCTCGGCCTCGTCGTCGAAACGGGCGAGGCGGCTGTCGTCGACGATGAGGGCCACGTCGGCGCCATAGCCGTGTATGGCCGCGGTCTCCTTGGAGACGCCGTCCCCTAGCGCCACGCACCAGAGTTCGCACGAGCGCGCATCGGCCAGCCTGCGGGCGGCGCCCAGGAGCTCCCAGGTCACCTTCTGGACCTTGCCGCCTGAGACCTCGGCGACGACCCACACGTTCCTGTATTCGGCCCTCAGGGCCGGCGTATTGGCAAGCATTCCATGCTCCTTAGACGAGGCTCTTCTGCCTGAGTTCGCGCACGAGTGCGGCCGCGCAATCCGCCGCGCTGCCCTCGATCCGGAGCGTTTCCTTGTTCCTGGCCGGCGGCGGCTCGGTCTTCACGACCCGGGTCGGGCTTCCGTCCAGGCCTATCTTGGAAAGGTCGGCGCCCACGTCGGCGGCGGTCCAGGTGGGTATCTCGACCTTCTGGGCCGCGAGCCTCCCTTTCAAGGTCGGGATTCGCGGCTGGTTCAAGTCCTTGACCACGGTGACCACGGCCGGGAAGGCGATTCGGCAGAGGTCCCATCCGTCCTCGTGCATGCGCTTCGCCGTGAAGCTCCCTTCGTCCACCTGGGGCATGGCCATCACGTAGGTGGCCTGGGCCCAGCCAAGCTGCGCGGCGATGCCGGGGCCGACCTGGGCGGTGTCGCCGTCGATGGCCTGCTTGCCGCAGAGCACCAGGTCCACGCCGCCGATCCTCTCCACCGCTTTGGAGAGCGCATAACTTGTGGCCCAGGTGTCGGAGCCGCCGAAGGCGCGGTCCGAGAGGAGGATGCCGCGGTCCGCCCCGACCGCGATGGCCTCGCGGAGGACCATGTCCGCGCGGGGAGGGCCCATCGTGAGGGCTATCACCTCGGCGCCTAGCCTCTCCTTGATGCGGACCGCCTCCTCGAGGGCGTAGGCGTCGAAGGGGTTGGTCACGGCCTTGATGCCCTCGCGGACGATCCGCTTGGTCTCGGGGTCGATCTTGGCGTCGCTCGTCGCGGGGACCTGCTTGATGCAGACCACGATCTTCATATGAGCCCCCTCATTTCCAGCAATCCTTGACTAGGTCGTATTGGGTCTTGAAGCCGAGGAGGGAGAGGTAGACCCCGCACTTCGGATAGATCGCGTGGAGGGACTTGAGGTTCTCGATCGGGTCGTAGGGTGTCCCCTCCGGGATCTCGTAGCCGACCGCCTCGGAGAGGAGGTCGAGCTTCTTGCTCATCCAGGCCTCTACGATGACGGGCACCTGGGGGTATTTCGCAAGGAGCTTCTCGACCATGGGGTGGAGGCCGATGACGGGCTGGGTGATGATGAAGCGCGCGCCGGCGGCCATCTTCCGCTCCATCTTCTGGGCCTCATGCTCCTCGGGCTCGTAGGGGTTGAAAGCCACGCCGAGGTTGAAGAAGCCGGGATGCGCGCGCTCGATGTAGCGCAGGAGCTCCACGGACGTGACGGCCTCCACCCCTTGTGCGCCGACGTCGGAGGGCGAGAGCCGGGGGAGGCGGTCGGAGCCGTCGCCCGAGATGACGAGGAGGTTCCTGATGCCCAGCCTGGCGCAGGAGTCGAGGATGCCGTCCAGGTTCTCCTTCGTGTGGAAGGTGTTGAGGTGGATCATGACGAGGTCGTCCCCGGGCACCAAGGACAGCTCCTCGATCATCTCGCTGCCCTGGAAGGCGAGGTTGCCCATCGCGTTGTCCGTGATGCAGGCGCAGTATCCGCTGGCCATGACGCGGTTGAACTTCACCGCGAAGGCCTCAAGGTCGGCCTCGAGCTTCTCCGTCTCCTGCTTGGGCGGCAGGATCTCCACATGGTAGATCCGGTTCTCGATATGATGTCGCATAATCTTCCCCTTAGCCTTGCGCGTCGCGGCAGGCGCCGATCCAGCCCATGCCGTATTCGTCCTTCCCCAGGAGGAGGTCGCGCGCCAAGGCGTTCGACCCCGAGCCGAGGTCGAGGGCGGCCAGCACGCGGTCGTTGATCTGGGCCGGGTCCACGATGCCGCCGTCGCAGCCGGCCTCGAGGCAGAGCTTCGCGAAGACCTGGTTGATCGTGGGGCGCTTGGGCAGGCCGAAGGAGACGTTGGAGAGCCCTGGGGCGAAATGGACCTTCGGTCCGTGCTCGGCCCGCATGGCGCGTATCGCCTCGAGGACCAGCCCCGGGCCCTCGGTGTTGACCGACACCGGCATCACCAGGGGATCGAGGAAGATGTCCTCGGCCGCGAAGCCCTCGGCCGCGAGGCGCTTCATGAGGAGGCGGATGTTGGCAAGGCGCTCCTCGACGCCTTCGGGCATGCGCTCGCTTCCCGTGGCCCCCGCTATAACGCGTGCGCCCGCCTTGGCCGCTATCGGTATCATCGCCGCCCGCTCAAGGGAGACGGAGTTGACAAGGGGCTTGCCCTTAGATTTGTCGCAGGCGGCAAGGCCCGCCTCGAGGATCCGCGAATCCGAGGAGTCGATGCTCAAGGGGACGCCGGCGCTCCGCTGGATGAGGGCGACCGCCCATTCCACCGCGGCGATCTTTTCCGTGACCTCCATGCTGAACTCGTCCACGTTGAGGTCAAGGAACCATGCGCCGGCGTTTTCCTGTTCCTTGGCCATGGCCGCGATGTAGCGCTCGCCTGCGGCGCGTTCCTCGGCCGAGCCGTGCATGCCCTGCCAGATGGCGGCGGCCACGTGCCGCACCTTGCCGTTCTGCCAATCGTCGGAGGCGGTGTAGGCGGTCGGCAGGGGAAGGCGGTCGGCCTGGCCTTCGTGCTTGAAGACAAGGCAGCTCTTCCCGCGTGCGTCGGTCTCCACGAATTTCCCCGCCGTCATCCTGATCCGCGTGCAGTGGATGTTCTCGCCGACTGTTATATAGGAACCTTTTGCCGACATCGCGGCCTCCTTGCCCTTTTTCTTCCCGACAATCCTAGGCCCCCTTTCACGTTCCGTATTGGAATGAATTGCGTTTTTTTATCCGTTCTTGTCCACCCGCGTCGGTATTCCGCTCTTGGGCGCCGCCGCCCCCCGGCGCCTTTCGCGGCTTGCCGGGAAAAAAGACGCTTTTCCCAAATCATTCCAAAACCCTCGATATTTTTTCCAATACAAGCCCGCGGACAGGATGGCATCGTGGGCCCCTACGCCGGCGCGAAGCGGCGAGGAGGACATCATGGACAGGAAATTCTATCTGGATATGGCGCGCAGCGGCCGGCCCTTCCCAATCGGGACCCACCTGGTCCTCCACGAGTCAACCGATCCCGAGGCCATACTGGTCGATGGCGAGCGCCTGGCCGAAGTCATGAGGAAGACGGCGGAGCGCTTCGACTGCCCCATCGCCCTCCCCGTGATGGACCTGACCCTCGAGAAGGACATCCTCCTCGCGGCCCTCGGGGTCGCGGCCCCGGAGCGCGCCAGCTACCACTTCCACGCGATCCCCAGCGCGGAGAAGCTCCGGCTCGCCCTCGCCTCCATGGATGTGGGGGCCAACGCGCGCGCCGCCGCCAATTGCCTGGCCCTCGCGAGCATCGCCGGAAGGGGGCACTCGGGCATCGTTCCCGTGGGCATGAGCATCGGCCCCTTCTCCCTGGTCTCCAAGCTCCTGGCCGACCCCATCATCCCGATCTTCCTCGCGGGCTCGGGGCTCGGGCCTGCCGACTCCGAGGAGGTGGCCATCCTCGACGCCCTCTATCCCCTGGCCGAGGCCGCCATCCGCGCCTCGGTCACGGCCCAGCTCGAGGCAGGCGCCAAGGCGGTCTTTGTCTGCGAGCCGGCGGCCAACTCCGTCTTCTTCTCGCCCAAGCAGATGCGCGAAGGCTCCACCGCGTTCCACGATTACGTGATCGAGCCCAACCTCCGCCTCAAGCGCCTCCTGGATTCGCGCGGAGCCGACCTCCTCTTCCATGACTGCGGCGAGCTCGTGCCCGAGATGATCCAGGCCTTCGCGGCCCTCGACCCCGCCATCATCAGTTTCGGGAGCCCCGTCAGGCTCTGGGAGATCGAGCCCCTCGTCCCCATGACCACGGTCCTCTACGGCAACCTGCCCACAAAGCGGTTCTACTCGGACGCCGACGTGCCGCTCGAGGCGGTGCGCACGATGGCCCGGGAGATCCAGGAGCGGCTCTCTCCCTCCGGCCATCCCTTCATCATAGGAAGCGAGTGTGACGTCCTCTCCGTCCCCGGCTTTGAGGAGACCATCATGTCCAAGGTCCAGGCCCTCTGCGGCTGCGGCCGCCCCTCGGCGGGTCAACCCCGGCTGCCGCAGGAAAGCGCCCTCGTACTCGATTGACATAACGGGGCAGCAGGCTACAATCGCCATGGACAGCACATGGACGACGACATCCGCCTTTGGGGAAGGCGCCGCCGCGGCGCCCCCTCCCGGCCCGAGTTTCCGGAGCTCTATCCGGAGACCGACGAGCGGCACTGGTATGACCT
Organism: Spirochaetaceae bacterium; assembly: GCA_025358255.1. Classification (GTDB taxonomy): domain Bacteria; phylum Spirochaetota; class Spirochaetia; order Treponematales; family Rectinemataceae; genus JANYKC01. The sequence goes on along the minus strand of JANYKC010000017.1, from coordinate 5,794 downwards.
CGAATACGCGGGCTGGGGCATAGCCAAGGCCAACCTGCCCGCCTCGCCGCGCGACGGCCCGGCGGGCAAGCGCGTCATGTGCATCCATCACCTCGAGGGCCATCCCTACATGGCCGACTACGACCGGGGCATGGAAAGGGAGGCCGAGCGCTTCGGCATAAGCCTCGAGATCGCCCACTCGGAGTGGGACGCCGATGTGGAGGTTGAGCTCGTCGAGTCCGCGATCAAGTCCCGCCCCGACCTCATCGTCCTTGCGCCGGAGAACACGGCTGAAGGGACCTCCCTGCTGCGCCGCATCAACGAAGCGGGCATCCCCGTCATCGCGAGCAACCTCCTCCCCGAGGCCGAGGGCCATCGCCACTGCCTAGCCTGGACGGGGCCCGACGACTGGGGCCAGTTCCGCCTCCTGGCCCGGAAGTTCGCCGACCTCATGGGCGGCAAGGGCGGCTATTGCCTCGTGGACCACATCCCGGGCTCCTCCGCCTTCTACGCCCGCAAGTGGGCCGTCATAACCGAGCTGGCCCGCATCGCGCCGGACATGGTCCTCCTCGACTCCCGCGCCACCCGGCTCCGCACCGACCTTACGAGGGCCGCCGTCGAGGAGTGGCTGTCCATCTTCGGTGACAGGTTGTGCGGCATCATCTGCGCGGACGACGCCCTGGCCCAGCTCGGCATCAACCAGGCGCTCGCCGCCGCGGGCCGCGAGGACGTCATCCGCGTGGCCTGCGGCGCCACCGCGATGGGCCTCCGCTGCCTGCGGGAAGGCAGCCTGGCCGCCATCACCGCACAGTCCCCCGAGCTCGACGGGGCCTTGCCCATCCGCGTGGCCGTGGACTACTGGAACGGCCTCGACGTCGAACCGGTGCGCTACCTCCCCATAGACCTCGTCGAGGCCGACGGCATCGAGGACTTCCTCCTCATGCGCCAGGGCGAGGCCGACCTTGACCTCGACGCCCTGGCCCACATGGTCGCCGAGTGTGACATGGCCGGCGTGGACCGTTTCTTCGGCGACCTCCTTGACCGTTTCCGCCATGGGCGGGTCCTCTCCGAGGAGTGGTTCCGCGGATTCTCCATCGAGCTCCTCTCCCGCCTCACCGCCGTGGCCCGCTCGACCGACATCCCGACCACCTCCCTCACCGGCGGCTACGAAGGCCTCTTCAAGCAGCTCTTCCAGCAACCGAGCCCCCGCGACACCCTGGCCTGGCTCGAGGGCGTCGCGCGGAGGATCATGGCCACCGTCGAGGAGAAGCGGCACGGCTGCCTCTCCCTCTCCGACCGTATCCGCGTCTATGTCGACATCGACGAGCACTGGCGGGAGCCTGTCTCGCTCAAGCTCCTCGCCTCGCGCTTCGGCATGTCGGCGGCCTACCTCGGCAAGGTCTTCAGGGAGGAGACCGGCAGGTCCTTCGCCACCTGGCTCAACGAGCTGCGCATCGGACACGCCCAGCGGATCCTGGCCTCGAGGAAGGTGCGGGCCAAGGACGTGGCCCTCGCCGTCGGCTACTCGGACGCCAACTATTTCTACAGCGTCTTCAAGAAAGTCACGGGGCGCTATCCTTCGGAGGTGCAGGGCGACTTCAAGGAAGGCGAGCAATAGGAAGGGCCTCTCCCCGCGCCATTCGCCGGCCACGGCCTTGACTAGCCATGCCCGCGCTGTAGAATGCTGGCTTGGAGGCCGCCGGAATGCCTGCCGCTGATGAACGCATAGCCATGCTCGACTTCCTAAGGGAGCTCCGCAGCCACAACGACCGTGACTGGTTCGAGGCGCACCGCGCGCGCTACGAGGTGGCCCGCGCCGCATTCCAGGGGATCGTCGGAGAGCTCATCGACCGCTTCGACGCCGTGGATGACCTTGGCGGCGTCACGGTCAAGGAATGCCTCTTCCGGATCAACCGCGATGTCCGGTTCTCCAAGGACAAGCAGCCCTACAAGACTGCCATGACAGCCCTCCTGGGCCGCGGTGGCCGCAAGACGGCAGGTCGTACCTATTATTTTCATATTGAACCCGATGGCCGCTCCATGCTGGCCGGTGGCCTGTACGACCCGAGTCCCGAACAGCTCGCGAAGATGCGCGCGGCATTGGCGGAGAACGCCTGGCCCTTGCGGAAGATCCTCGCCAGCGACGGTTTGTCCGCTGTTTTGGAGCCCTGGCGGGCGATTCCCTCAAGGTCGCCCCCCAGGGCTACGCCAAGGACCATCCCGCCATCGATCTCCTGCGCATGAGGCAGTTCACGGCCAGCCATGCCTTTGATGACGGGCTCTTCTGCTCAGAGAGCCTCTTTCCACGCGCTGGAGGTGTTCAAGGCGATGAAGCCGTTTCTCCTGTATCTTGAAAAGACGGCGGGACAGCTGCCCTCATGAACATCGTCGAGGACCATGGACATCGCGGTCCTGCCAGGCTAGGATCGCAAGGGCAATGGCCGTATGGAGGACATGATCCAGGACCGCCGCGCGAGGGGCTGCCTGAAGCTGATGAGCCGGACCTTCGTAAGCAACAGGAGGTCGATCAAATTGCATAGGGCCGCGGGATTCCACGAAGCCTCCAGGAAAGGCGATCCGATTGTCTGGGAACTGGACCTGTGTGGGCTCGCGCGGTCGGCAAAGCAGGATGGCCAGGCCTTCGGAGGCACCTACTGAACCGGCAACAAAACATTGGATTGGGCCCATGATTCTGACCCGTAGCGACGAGCCAGAATCATGGGAGAGCACCCGATGTTATGTTGCCGGGTCAGTACTGGCGGCGATCGCGCAATGGCCGCATTCCGGACCCGGCTGCGGGCGATGCGAGATTGTTGGCGATTGAAGGCGGCATCATAAGGAGCATGAAGGTGAGGCTAAAGGCAATCGGAGCGCTCCTGGCTTTAGGTGGGCTCATGCTCGTCGGCTGCGACACTTCGGCGAATGGGGGTCGGGGGTTTACCAGCTTGCCCTCAAGTGCCGATGGCACGTGGCAGAAAGACGGCGTGGCGATGTGCACCATCGCAGACTCCACGATGACGATCGGCGTGGACACGATTTACTCCTTGCAGGTGGACGGCAGCGGAGGTTTGTACTACTCGACCTCCGGGACTAGCGCGGCGCTGGCCGGATATGCCTGGGATGGCCAGTATTTCATCTATTACGGCGTCCAATTGACAAAAAGACCTCCGGTATACAGCTACTTCGAGCTATCATCGGCGGCGGATGGCACATGGTCCAAAGGCGGGACTGACGTATTCACGATATCCAATTCCCGGATGGACTACGACGGAAAGTCCGGCGTCATCATCTATTATGATATCTATGATGACCTGCATTACGAATATTCGGGCAATTACGTGGCATTGACAGGATATACCTGGGATGGCTCCTCGATCGGCTTTTCCGGCATCGCCCTTGCGCTGCGTACGGCCGCGCCGGTCGATCCGGTCGTGCCGGTCGTGCCGGTCACGCCCGTCATGCCGAGCGCCAACGCGGATCTGCTCGGTGTGACGGTCAGCCGGGGAAGCCTCAGCCCGGCGTTTTCGCCATCGGTACTGGCGTATTCCATGATTGTCGCGAATTCGGTCACTGCGATGACGGTGGACGCGACCAGGGCGGATGCGGATGCCGCAGTCAAGATCAGCCCAAGCCAGCCGGCGGCGTTGAACGAGGGCGCGAATACGATATCGGTGACGGTGACGGCGCAAGACGGGACCGTCAAGGCCTATGCGGTGACGATCGTGCGGCTGGCGGCGACCCCTCCCCTCCTCACCATGAGAGACATCCCGGGCGGCAGCTTCCAGCGGGACGCGACGGCCGGAAACACCAGCGCGGTGTCGGCATTCCGCATGAGCGACAAGGAGGTGACCCGGGCGCAGTTCTCGCAGGTGGTGGGAGGCGACCCCAGCAACACCGCGTATTCCGCCGCCATGGGCTGTCCCGTGCAAATGACGAATTGGTACCATGCCTTGGCCTTCTGCGACAGGCTGAGCATCGCCGAAGGCCTTGTCCCGGTCTACTCTGTCAGCGGGGTCGACTTCGCGACGCTCGCCTTCGCGGATATCCCGACAGGCGTGGACTTGACCTGGAGCGCCGTGACCACGGACTGGGCCGCGGACGGGTATCGCTTGCCCACGGTGATGGAATGGATGTGGGCGGCCATGGGCGCCGACACGGAGGACCCTGGGCAGTTCAACGCAACCGGGTACTTGAAGGCCTTTTCCGGCAGCGGCGGCGGCAACGCAATCGACGACTATGCCTGGTACGGGGTCAACAGCGATGACGTGAACCACATCGTCGGGACCAAGCTTCCCAACGAGTTGGGATTGTATGACATGAGCGGCAACGTTTTCGAGTGGGGTTGGGACCGGTACGCGGGATTTCCCCCCGCCTTCCCCTCGGGACAACTGAGCGACTTCGCCGGACAGCCAACGGGCGATATCTGCGTCAGCCTCGGGGGTGCCCGGAACAGCGGCGCCGGAAATTTCAGCTTTGGCCTCCAGAATGCCGCGAATGCCAAAAGCCAAAGCAACGGAATCGGCTTCAGGGTCGCGCGTCGATGATGGGAGGGACTGGAACGCATTCAAGAAAAGCGCCTCTCGGGGCGCTTGCCGTGGCGATCCTCGGGCTTTCGATCGGCTGCTCCAGCGGCGCGACGAACCAGGACAGCGGGAAGGAGATCACCGCCTTCACCTTCGCCTCTCCGGCATGCGTCGGGAAGATAGACGAGACAGCGAAAACGATCGATGTGGAAATGCCGTCCGGGACGAAAATCAACGCGCTGGTGCCGACGGTTAGCCATACCGGCATCAGCGTCAGTCCGGATTCCGGCGTGGCCCATGATTTTTCCTCTCCGTCAACCTACACGGTGAAGGCCGGTGACGGGTCATCGCAATCCTACATCGTGACGGTCCTCGCGGACGAACTCGTGAAGAACGGGGATTTCAGCCAGGGGAAGGAGGATTGGAACCATTGGGCCAATGCCTCGACCGGGGCAACCGCGACGGCCCTCTTTTCCAACGGCACCTTCAGGGTCATCGAGACCCGCAGGGGCGTGAACAACTGGGACTGGAACCTGTCGACCCGCAGCGTAGACGTGAAAAAGGGAGTCAAATACCGTGTGTCCTTTGACGCATCCTCGTCCATCGCCGAGGAGATCCGCGTAGGCGTCTACGAAAACGGCACGGACGTGAACTACGACGGCAACAGCTATACGGAATGGGACAACCACTATTTCACCATTTCCGCGACGACCCAGACCTACACCTATGCCTTCACCATGAACGCTGGATTCGACGATCCCTCCGCCGCCTTGATCTTCTATCTCGGCCAGACCAGGGGATACATCGAGATCGACAACGTATCGATGAAGGTCAGCGCACTTTAAGGTGCTGCCGGCAAGGAATGTATGCATGGAAGACAGGCGGAACATCCTCTTCGATGAAAAGCCTTTCTCGTACAAGCTGCTCAAGGACCGGTCCGCCCAGATTGCCTACAAAGGCAAGAATGTCAGCGTCATCGCCGGGAAGGACTACAACAAGCTCCTGCGCGTCATCGCTTTGGACAACATCTACGAGCTGCAGCTCTTCCTGGCCAAGGTCACGGGGCAGTTCAAGCACGGGAACGAGAAGGACAACAAGTAGGGTTTTGGCCTTGGGGATAATGAAGGTAGGCAGGCAGGGATGGGCGGCATCTGTCGGGTAGCGCGATTTTTTCTCAGGGTTGAGGTTTTTCTCCCGATTTCTTGAGTAGCAAGAAGCAGGGGGAAAAGATAAGGAGAGCGGGAACAAAGGTGTGACTACCTCCCGCTCTCCTGTCGAAAAACCTTATCGTC